>NZ_JACJNU010000071.1:0-55082 GCF_014849525.1 Microcoleus sp. FACHB-SPT15
GAGTTCAACAGCTCATTCTCAACAATCCTGTCAATAAGCTGACATCTTGGCGTAGGTTAATGGGGTAGAAATCTTGACTTATCAAGCTTCCAGCTTACTCGTCACCCCTTCAGGGCTATATTTCTTGAGATCGATTGTGGTGTTCCTGGGAGAGGAACCCCTGTGATTACTTGTTTAATTCTTCAACCAACTGCACTGCCGATGAGCGAATAACGAGGCGAGCGCTTTCCCCATCGCTTTGTTGGTCTGATACCTTTTCATTACCGACTTTGCCAGACAGACTCGCTAAAACAAGGGAAGTTTACGAACCATCGCAATTAACTGGCTGTCCCCAGTGATTGGAGGATGTCACATTAGCCGCACTTGCCGTGAGAATGACCTGACCATCAGGTAAGGTCACCCACCCAGTCGCTTCCACTAATGCTGATTTAGTGCTGGCTGGGTTAGCTGAAGGCGGTAAGGTTCCATACTGAGGAGTATTCGGCTGGCGGCTAACTCCAGCCGGAGTGCGCCAGTCACGCCAACGTGGGTCATCGCCTAAGGCTTGTTGAGGAGTAGGTGGCAACCCCCCACGACCCGTGACTATGAAAGAACTGCCTTGAACATCTCGACAGCCAGTAGAGATCGCACCCGTTGCATCGACTACCTCTGTCGGCAATTCGGCTAGCCCTCTTGAGGGGTCAATCCCTGGTGTGATGATGGCGACTGTGCCACTAAACTCCGAAGTGATTCCCGTGGCAGTAATGTCGCTCAAGGGAGTCAGTTGCTCTTGAAACTCGATGCCAAAGATGCCATCCGCTCTCACAGTTACATTACCGCCCCGGAAGTTAGCGGAATTGGCGCTGATGTCACTATTTTCCGAAGGCACAGCAACCAAGTTGTCTGTATAGATGCTGATGTCGCCACCGGGAATGTTGCTGCCAGTGGCGTTGGTCGTGATGCTACTGCCATTTCGTAAGAGTATTAGGGACGAGCGTAAATTGATATCTCCCCCACCTCCCGAAGTGTCTGCCCGAATTTTGCCCCCGTTGTCGAGATAGATTTGATTAGCATCCACGAATAAGGAACCAGCACTGCCTGCGCCGGAACTGCTGACTGTCACTTGTGCCTGGTTTTGAATGTTCAGGATTCCGGTTTGTAGATTTAAGTTTCCACCCATACCACTGCCACCCGTCTCGGCGGCAATAACGGAACCATTACCTGTGAGAGTAATGGACTCTGGAGCAGTAATCGTTAGCTCTCCACCATTACCACCGGCCTCTGTAGAGGCAGAAATTTGTGCCCCATCCTGAAGGTTTACCCTCACACTTTGCCCGTTTCCGAGTGGCTGAATGGTCAAGTTGCCTGCATTGGCATCACTGGTGGTTTCGGCAAATAGACCACTGGTTGCCCCTGATAGCTGTAGGTCGGGAGTATTCACTGTGATGTCACCAGCACGACTGCCACTCGAAGTCGTGGTCAGCAGTCGTCCGCCACTGCTCAAACCCACTGTGTCGGCACTGACGGTAATATTGCCCGCGTCTCCCTCTCCAGAGGTGGAACCCGACAGTTGAGCGTTATTGAGGAGTGAGAGAGATCGCGCTGTGATTTCAATATCGCCGCCCTTGCCGACTCCCGTTGTCGAGAGCGTGCTAGTCGCTTCTGCGCCATCAAACGAGACGCTATCACTTGCCTGAATCTGGATATTCCCTGCCTCGCCTTGTCCTTGAGCGGTCGTGTTGATTCTCCCAGAGTCGAAAACCGAGAGAGAGCCTGTGGTGATGATTACATCCCCCCCGCTTCCGACCGAGCTTGACTCCGCAGAGGTAGTCACCCCACTAGGCAGCCTATTAATAACTTCACCCAAGCCATTGATATAACTAGAGGCTGTTCCACTAATTTGTATAGAGTCACGAGCATTAATGGTGACGCGACCGGCATTTCCCTGCCCTTGGGTGGAGGTATTCACGGCTCCCCCGTTAGTCAGAGACAGCGAGCCAGTTGTAATATTAACATCTCCTCCTTGACCAACAGTGCTTGCACCAAACACTCGTGTAAAGATAGTGCTGGGGTTATAGCTGAAACGGGTAGGGATAGGGGATGTACCGTCTAGGGAAACGCGATCGCGAGCATTGATATTCACACTGCCTGCATTTCCCTGTCGAAAGGTGTCGGAATACAGGCTAGAGCCATTGGTGAGGGAAAGCGATCCTGTAGTGATGTTGATACCGCCTGTGAGATTGATTACATTACTGTTATCCAAAGAAATGGTATTGTAGGCATTAATGTTCACACTGCCTGCATTCCCCTGCTCCAGCGTGTAGGAAGACAGTTGAGAATTCGTGAGCGAAACGATATCGCGGGCATTAATGTTCACACTGCCTGCATTCCCCTGCTCCAGCGTGTAGGAAGACAGTTCAACATTGCTGAGCGAAAGAGCCCCCGTGGTGATGTTGATGTTGCCAGCGTTACCGATGCCCCCTCTATATACGAGACTGCGTATCTCACTACCACTGCTAGGAAAAGTACCGCTGCTATCCAAAGAAATGGTATCGCGGGCATTAATATTCACGCTGCCTGCATTTCCTTGTCCATACGTGTCGGCATATATGCGAGAAATAAGACCCGTGAGAAAAAGAGAACCCGTGGTGATGTTAATATCACCAGCATTACCGACACCCGTTGAACCTACAATATTGGCTACAAAACTGTCATCCAAAGAAACGAGATCGCCCGCTGTTAGGTTGATGCTGCCGAGACTTCCCTGTCCAAATAATATGTTTCGCAAGATGCTATTATCGCTGATTGTGATAGAGCCAGTTGCATTCAGCTCCAGATCTTCCGAACGGGTACCAGGTAATCTCGAAGGGCTGGGAATTGCCATCTCAAGTACACTTCTGGAGATATCAATGTTTCGAGCCAACATTTTAATACTGCCATTAGCTCCTATAGCGTAAATACCACTACCATTCCTCAAGGAGACATCGGCTCGCGCTAGCTGCTCGGAAAAACTCAAAGCTATGTTGTTGCCATCGACATTCAGCCCAACCATTCCTGACCCGGCTACTCCTCCTAACTCGACTCGACCACCCAGAGCCTGCAAATTTGACTCTTGGATAGTGACATTACCGCCCACAAGCGCTAGAGTTTTGCCCGGTTGAACCTGAAGCGGGGCTTGGGGAGCGAGAGTAATCGTATAAGTACCGCTGCCAGAGCCGTTATTCGCATCCCACTCACTCAAGGGTAACCCTGAACCGGGTCCCTTAGCCCCTGATGCGTCAAAGATGGAACCCTGTGGACTACGGGGGTTGTTATAGTAACTGGAAATGCCTAAGTAATAGGTACCAGAGACAGCTGGCGTGAAGGGTGTGATCGAGGGTGAGGGTACAGTAGATTGCCGACTGAGGAGACGGGCGCCGTTGGCGGAAACAGTGTCATCGTTACTCTCTAAGCCCAAACTACTGTCATCAAACAAGAACAACTGGGTATCCACATTGGAGCCATTCACTGTACTCGCCCTGAAAGGCACACCTTCTGTTAGGAACAGTTGGTACAGGTCAATATCATTGGCATTGTCCAAATTACCAGATATAGCGTTAAAGCTTGTTCCATCAGTCGCGCTGTTGACAGCTTGGGCTGTATCGGGCAGCTGACCGGCATCGCCCACTTCAGTAAACGCCTTCTCAGTAACAGGAGTCTGCACAACGATATCTCCTTGCGTACCATTGAACTGCAAGCCTATCGGTACACTGATGGTCAGCAGGGGAGGAGCCGAGGGATTTGTTGCACTAAACTCTGTACCATCAGCGAACTTGATGCTACTGGCTGTACTCGCCACAAATGAGCCACCAAGCTCCAATCTGGCATTGAGTCCAAAGATAATCCCATTCGGGTTAATCAGAAAGAGGTTGGCATTGCCGCCAGTGCTACCGAGCGTTCCCAGGATGTTGGACGGGTTAGCTCCCGTCACCCGCGTTAGGATATTCACTATCCCCACGGGGTTAGTGAAATAAACTGAGCGTCCACTACCAATGTTGAATTCCTGAAAACTGTGGAAGAGATTAGCGCCCCTGGTTGCTCCACCATCAATCTGGTCAATTGTCGGAGTCAGCGGTGTGACTGTAGAATTTTCACTCCCTAATGTTGTGTCCGGGACAAGCTGGGCAAAAGCACTTTCTCCCAAGGAGCCAATGAGCGCTGCTCCCATCACCAGAGAACTCACCCGTATAAGCTGGCATCTTACTTGTATCAAAATAGAAGTCACGTTGGTTTACTTCTTGAAAAATGTAGCACTATAAAACCCACGTTTCATCGGTGATAACATCGAAGGTTTTGCCGAAGTTAAGAACTTTAAACAGAAAAATTACGACGGCACTGGTCAAAGCCAAAGCTCACTCATATTGAGCGCACACTAGCATCTGCTAACGCCTGTTGTAATAGGCGAATATCACTAAAGTTTTGTACTCTTGGTAGCTCAAGACAAAGCCAGCATCAAGGCTTACCTGTCCATCGCGTGCATTGCCTAACTCAATTCGCCCTTGCTCTGCCGTCAGCGTGCCACCATCAATGTCTATATCCTCCAATCAAGTCAAGGCAAAGGTCTGACCTACTGGTACCCGCAAGCCTGCTGAACTACCACGCCTTGCACCTCCGTCAATCTGAAAATTGAGATTGCCCGTGACTTGCGATCGCACTCTGGGATTTTTGTTTGCATTGGGATGCACTACTCTTAAATTGCATCTTAACTTGAAAAACTTGACTGTTCTAAATCAAATGAAAGTTGAAGAATAAAGACAACTGATTTAAAGCCTTGTGAACTACATAGGCAACTCATCAGACCATCAAGAAGAATAATTAAAAACTCTCCTGAGTCGGGATGTAAGTTAACTCTATACTCTTCAACTGTCCACAATCCGAATGCTCTTAATGTGCCAAGGGTAAGGAACAAAAATGTGCCAAAGTCCTGACTGACACAGAACATGGGTCAGAGTGTCTGATGAAATTTGAGTCTGTTGTTAGATAGAAGTCATAACTACCAATGAAACAAGAGCGTTTCCTCGAATCACTCGTTGACCTGTTGCTACCTCTGGGACTGATTTTTGGACTGGTACTTCTGTTAAGTCTTAATGTTGGAGCAGGTACGTCAGGAGAAAATGTAGCTAGTCTTTTGGAACCATCGCTCAAACTGATCGCAGGTTATTTGTCAGCAGGAGCAGAAATTGCAGCGGCAGTTGTGATTGGGATGGGTGTGATTCGGGGAATCTGGGACTACCTGCGGCAATTATTATCGCGTTCCAGACACCATGTAGATGCGACTGAAGATATTCGTCTGAAACTAGGACGAGTGCTGTCATTGGGGCTGGAATTTACAGTAGCCAGCGATATCCTCCGCACCGCAGTTGCACCAACCCGCCAGGAGATTTTGAATTTAGGAGCGATCGTAATGCTGCGAACACTGTTGAACTATTTCTTAGAGCGTGAAATCAGGCAGGGAGAGCTGCTGGCTCATTACAGTAAGCGATAACCCAGGCACTGTGATCGCTCCCGCTCCTTCTCTATTTTCCTGAAGGGGTGACGAATAAACTGAAGGCTTAATGAAGCAAGCTTTCTACCGCCTTGACCTTCAAAAAGATATCAGCTTATTGACAGGGTTATTGAGAATGAGCGATTGCACTCCCTGTTCTTGATAATGATAATCATCGCCAAGGAGAGGGTGGGCGAGGTATACCTCGCCCACCCTGAGAGACTTATTTTCCTCTTCAAAAAATCGGGGAATTAGAAAGCTGTTTGAATTAGAGCCATCGCCCTCAAACCTTTTTGAAAGAACGCTCGCTTATTCGGTCGAATCATCATCAAATCCCTCACCCAATCGCTACAAGATTCTAGGGCAGCAATCCACATCTGTCCGTACAAACCCACCCAGAAATTGCTGTGCCGTCGAGTAATTCTTTTCAATTCTTTCAGACGACCTATATATTTTTGCTGTCCTTTGGACTTAATTGATTGCCCTTGTAATCCAGCACAAGTATAAGCGAGTGCAATTAAAAGAACTAGGCTCGTCAACCGTTCAACAGAAGCCTTTGAATCTTCTAGATTGTAACCACCACTTTTACAATCCTTGAACATAGCTTCAATGCCACTCCGAGCTTGATAAACCTTTATTGCCACTTCTAAACTCTTCAGGTTAGTGAGGATATACCATCCCTCATGTGAACCTTGACCTCGATACGTTCGCTTCCAGTAGGCGGCAAGAGAAAACTGACCGAATCCCTTCTTTTTTGTAAAGTTGACTCCCGTCAAAAACAGCTTCATCCCTGGGGCTAAACCCAGCTCACTCAATTTTTGGTAGTCTTGACCCTTGCGCTTAATATAATTCCCCTGCTTTTGGCGTAGGGCAAAGTATACCTTCTTGTGATTGAGCCAATAAGCCAGCTCAACCGAGCGAAATTCTCTGTCCCCAACGACGACAATTTCATAATCCTTGAGCAAGCGTAACACGGGACGTAGTAGCGCTTGCTGAGTAGCTAAGTTGCTACTGCCTATGTGTGGGAGAAACTGCCAATAAATAGGCCAAGCTCGCTTATCCCAAATAATGCTGACAACAAATAAATTGTTTTGCTTCCATTGCGTTCTATCTACGGGAAGGATGACTTGAGTTCCCGGTTGAATTTGTGTTAAAAGAATACTCTTAATTAGAGGAAACCATAACAAGGGAATACTTAGCTGTGGTAAAGCTAGAAACCTTTGTACATGACGACGGCGGCTTTCATACAGAATGGGCAAAGGTAAACAGGCGGCTAATCTTTCAATTCGTACCTGTTTATGAAATTGCAACAGCCACACTAGCATTTCTAAGCTGAGCAGCTGAGATGCTGAAAGTTGAGACTTGAGACAGTCGAGATACAATTCGGGAAGCATTTTTTGTTGAGCGGTCTTGTTAAAAACAAAGAACCGCTCTTTTTTACCATGAAAGTTAAAGCGGCATTCTAAAAATATCCAGGGAGGGCGAGGTACACCTCGCCCTCCCACCCCCTCCGACATGATTATCATTATCAAGAACAGGGCGTTCAACAGCTCATTCGCAACAAGCCTGTCAATAAGCTGATATCTTTCCGTAGGTTAATGGGGTAGAAATCCTGATAAATCAAGCTTTCAGCTTGTTTGTCACCCCTTCAGGGGTGCGATCGCTCACCTATCAAGCACCAACACCCATTTTTATCAGAGGCGAACCTAATACCTCAAGTCCATCAGAAATTAAAAGAGGCAATTGCTTCTTTCCAAGAAGCTTTCATCTGAATTTTTTCTCGCTTGCTCTCCTCACTAGATACTAACTATCCCTCGCTTCAGCGCCACGACGATTGCTTGGGTGCGATCGCTAACTCCCAATTTACTCAAGATATTGTTGATATGGTACTTGACGGTACTCTCAGCAATACACAAAGCAGCACCAATCTCTTGAGTACTCTTGCCAGCTACCATCAGACGGACGACTTCCAACTCGCGATCGCTTAACTGGGGGTTGCTCAATCGCTCCGCCAGCTTGGCTCCTATATCAGGCGGGATGTATTTTTTACCACTGTGAACCGTGCGAATCGCTACCAGAAGTTCGTCAGGTTCAGCATCCTTGAGCAGATAACCCTTTGCGCCTGCCCGAAGCCCCCGATAAATGTCTTCATCACTATCGTAGGTGGTCAGCACGATAATCCGAGCATCGTCAAATTCAGTGCAGATAGCAGTAATAGCAGCAACACCATCCATTTGAGGCATCCGCAAATCCATTAACGTTACATCGGGCTGATGTTGGTGGAACAGTTCCACGGCTTGGCACCCATCATGGGCTTGTCCGACAACAGTAATATCTGCCTCGCATTCGAGCAACGCCACCAACCCCTGCGCTACGACGGGATGATCGTCGGCAACCAAGGCGCGAATGATATTTGACTGATTCACCTTCCCCTACTCCCTGTTGATCGATAGGACAACTTCCGTTCCTCGTCCGGGTTGACTTTGGATTGTTAGCTTTGCGCCGATGCGATCGGCACGTTCTGTCATTCCCATTAGACCAAAACCGTTTTCGACAGAAAAACTGTCGATTTCAAACCCCTGCCCATTGTCTTTGATTCGCAAAATAAACTGCGTTGTCTCATACACCAGTTCAATTCGGATTTCACTAGCTCTGGCGTACTTAAAGGCATTGGTCAATGCTTCTTGTCCAATTCGGAGTACATTATTTTCTACCTCTTGAGGCAGGGGATATGCCTCGCCCACCACTTCGCAGATGGTGTGCGTACTGGAATGGGAAAACATCTGTGATGACAGGCGACGCAGAGCGCTGCATAAGTCACCATCCTCCAACAACTTCGGACGCAGTGCTTCCACTGAACGGCGGGCTTCGGTGAGTCCAGAGCGAGCTAAATCGCGCCCCACCTTTATATGTTCTTGTGCTACTACCGGATCTACCGTAATTTTGCGTGAGGCGGTTCCCAAGTGAACGATGATGCCTGTGAAGGCTTGCGCTAGGGTGTCGTGAATCTCTTGTGCAATGCGGTTGCGTTCTTCTAGCAAAGATGCTTCTTGTGCCTGTTTGCGGTCGCGTAGCGCAGCAGCAAGCCGTTCGCTGATGTCCTGACCAATCCCAATACTCATACCATTAGAAAGCCGAATATTTGCCCAAGATGTGTCCAGATGACTTCCATCGCGAATCCTGGCTTTCAAGTCTTTCCATTTCCCAGTAGCGGGAAACATATGTTCCAAAACTGAGGCACGATACTCTGGGTCAGGAAACCATTCTGCTACCAGATCGATGTTTTCTAGTTCTGCATGAGACCATCCCGATACACGTTCTAACTCTCGATTGACCCATCGAACCCGCCCGTTGGCATCATAAAGAGTTACCATTACCGGAATATGGTCAAAGATCGTTTGCAAGAGTTCTTTCTGCTCAGTTAACCGTGCATTTTGCTCTAAAAGTTGCTTAGAGAGCCGACTAATCCGCAATTGAGTCTCGATACGAGCCAACACTTCTTTGGCTTCAAAAGGTTTTGTGATGTAATCTACTCCACCCAAGGAAAATGCTTTCACTTTGTCGAACACTTCATGCACGGCGCTGACGAAGATAACTGGAATATCTCTAGTTCGTTCATCGGCTTTTAGCTTTTCACAGACTTGATAGCCATCCATTTCTGGCATCAGAATGTCCAGCAAAATCAGGTCAGGCAAGGTTGATTGAACAGACATCAAAGCCAGTTGACCGTCCGGTATGAGGCGTACTTTATACCCTTGCTCAGACAAAATTCCGCTTAAAAGATCCAAATTTGCAGGGTTATCATCAACGATTAAAATATTCCCTTTTAGAGAAGGATTTTGAGGATTACTCATTTTAAATCGGCGGCAGATTGAGTTAAATGTAACAACTGCTTGTATCGGAAATTGTTAACCAATGCAGCGAGGGCATTAGCTAGAGGTTTATTTGAAGAGCGGATTTGGTCGATGAGAGTCAACATTAAATCTTTATCACCATCGATTATGGCTTGGTAGAGATTAGCTACTAGAGCGGGAGGCAAGGCAGCTATGGCATCGGGAGTTATAGCATCCGTATCGTTTTGGGTTGAAGTGGGTGGGGCGGCGGGTTCATCGTAGATAAAGCTCACTCCGAGATGTTTTCGTAGGGCATCAAAGATATCGGCGTCTCTAAAGGGTTTGCGGATAAAATCATCACAACCCGTGGAAAGGATAATCGCTCGTTGTTCCTCGAAGCTACTAGCCGTCACAGCAACTATTGCTGTAGCTTGACCTTTAGTTGTGGCTTTAATGCATTTGGTTGCTTCATAGCCATCCATCACAGGCATCCGCATATCCATTAAGATGATGTGCGGTGAGCAGTTTTCCCAAATTTCCATCCCCTGTTGACCGTTAGTCGCTTCGAGTAGTTCAAAGCCGAGGGGGGAAAGCAGCCTGATTAGCAGTTGTCGATTGTCCCAGCGATCATCCACAATCAGAATGCGATAGGTTGGCTGGTTGGGTTCGAGACCAACGACGCGGCGGGTCGGTTGCTGGTTGTTGCTCTGAGCTGTTTCAACTACGCTAACAGTAATGTCAAATTTGAAAAGGCTACCATGCCCGACTTGGGAGCTAACCGTCATTTCACCTCCCATCAGTTGCACGAACGAGCGTGCGATCGGCAATCCTAAACCCGTCCCTTCTTGCGATTGTTGACCTGTTGTTGTTTGCATGAAGGCTTCAAACAAGCTATCTAGCTCTTCTTTTGCAATACCAGCTCCGCTATCCTCTACTTCAAACTGCAATTGGTATTTGGCATTTGGTAATTGGTCATTGGAGCTATCTTCCCCATTACCGATTACTGACCTTACCCTTACTGATACGCCCCCTTCACAGGTAAACTTAATCGCATTATTGAGCAGGTTAATTAATACTTGACGCAACTTGACTTCATCCGTGCGTACAAATTGGGGTACGTCTGGAGTCCGCTCAAACAGCAACTGTAACCCCTGATCCTCAGCCTTGAGTTGGAACATATCTTCCAAATCATCTAAGAGGCGATGGAGGTCGAAAGATGTTTCGTTGAGCGTCGTGCGTCCAGCCTCGATTTTGGATAAATCTAAGACTTGGTTAATCAGGCTGAGCAGGTGTTCTCCACTGCGGGTGATGATACCCAGGTTTTCTTGGTGTTCGGAGGGTAAGCTTCGCGAGCGACTGATTAATTGAGAAAAGCCCAGAATTGCATTGAGAGGAGTACGCAGTTCGTGGCTCATGTTTGCTAGGAAAGTACTTTTGGCTTGGTTTGCTGCCTCCGCTAGTCGAGTGGCTTCGGAAAGTTCGGCAGTACGTTGAGATACCTTTTGTTCCAACGAACGGCTGTATTCCCCTAACTGGGTATAGAGGTTGGCATTTTCAATTGAAATGGCGGCTTGTGAAGATAACAGATTCAAGACTTCCAATCGCTCTGGTGTAAAGGCTCTAGCACTCAGATTATTTTCCAAGTAAAAAAGTCCGACCAGTTTGCCTTGATTGAGTAGTGGCGCACACAAGATAGATTTGGTTTGATGCTCTTTAATGTAAGGCTCATCAGTAAAGCTGCCTTCACGGGTGGCATCATTCAAGACTAAACTTTCTTTCGTGCGAACGACATAGTTAATGATTGATGCGGGTAGGTGGTTGTCAATCGGAATTGACTGCAAAACTTTGGTGGTATAGTCATCTACACTTGCTGAAGAATCCACCTCACTCCTAGCTTCAATCACCCATTCGCCGTCTTTGTGCAAAATTAAACAGCCTGTTTGCGCCCCAGCATTCTCGATTAGTATCTGGATTAATGAACTGAGTAACTGCTCTAGCACAATTTCACCAGAAATCGCTTGGGAAGCTTTCATCACCGTCGCTAAATCCAAGGCGTCTCCCGAACTATTACCAGTGGTCGTTCTAGGATTGGTCGTGCGCGTGGAAGTTGTGCGAGTCAGACTCGGAGATTGAGTCATTAACTGCGGGTATTTGGTTTCTAAATCTTTGACCTTTGCCGTCGCTCCCCAGCGTTCATAGCAATAGTGAGCTTCCTTCATGTAAGTTTGGGCAATCTTTTCTCTACCCCGAAATAAGTAAAATTTGGCAGCTAATTCATAGGCTAAGGCTTCTTCTTGAAGATACTCATTGTCTTTTGCACCAAGAATTGCTTGTTCGTAGAATTCTTCTGCCTCAAAAAAATTACCTAAAATTCGCGCTTTTTCAGCTTCCACTAAATCATATTTGTGTTGAAAATTAGTTGGAGCATGGCATGACCATTTCTGCATCTTTTCCTGGTTGCTTATTATTCTTAGCAGCAGACAATCTCGTTCTGAGGAAGAAACAGACTGACATGATTGCATCTGAACTAAAGAGTCGTAGAAATAGAATACAGGTACTGAAAAAGCTCCTACTACTCCATCTAAATAAAGTTCAGCTTGAGAAGCATACTTTACGGCTTGTGAGCCATCTTCAAATAAATAACTTAAAATAAGCTTGTATAAGTATACATAATAGAGATGAGATCTATCATTCGCTTTAATATGAATTGGTATAAATTGGTCTTCATTATAATAGCTACCAAGTAAACAATCTGGATCTTCAACCTGCTCTATTAAATTGCAGATAAATTGCTGCAATCTAAAAAGATAATTCAGAATATTTTGCTGTTTAATTTGAGTCAGAATATCAGTGTAAAGTTTTACTTCTGATTCAAGTTCAGTTAATTCTAAACCAGCAAAATGTGAAAACAGACACTTAAACACTATAGAATATACACCCCATTCTAAATCGCCGGTTTCCAGCCCAGTCTCAAATGCCTCCTGTAGTAAGGGTAAGGTTTGTCTAACATGATCTTTACAATGCACGATAAACGCTCCAAGTATCTCTAAGACCTTACACTTGAGTTCTTGACTATCTAACCGCTCAATCAAGCTAAGTGCTAGTTTTCCAAATTGATAAGCTCCTTCAAAATCTCGCATTAATCCATTGAGAATTAGCCCACCATAAGCAGCATAGGCAAAAGTTGAGAAGGAAGTATTTCCATATCGGACAGATAAATTTAGCTGTTCTAACACAATCAGCGGTAGCAATGTAGGAGCGGCTTGAAAGGTAGCTCCAACTAAGCTTGATAAGAT
Source organism: Microcoleus sp. FACHB-SPT15 (assembly GCF_014849525.1). Taxonomy (NCBI): domain Bacteria; kingdom Bacillati; phylum Cyanobacteriota; class Cyanophyceae; order Oscillatoriales; family Microcoleaceae; genus Microcoleus; species Microcoleus sp. FACHB-SPT15. The sequence continues at coordinate 12,633 of NZ_JACJNU010000071.1, forward strand.
TTGCATAGCAGCTAGTTTATCTGGCTCTCTCATCAATGGCAACTCCAGCAACTCTTCTATATTGATGCCACTAAAGTATTGTGCTGTTTCTTCTAATTGCCTTTGAACATCAATTTCTGTTGGTGTTTCTGGCAGAGCTATCCCCAGCAACTCTAAAACTTCTAAGCCAATTTTAATTGCCTCTTTTTGCCTGCCTTGCGCCATGCAAGTTTGAATTTTAGTTTCATAAACTTTTATTTTATCCAGAACAGTTGTTGCATATTTTAGAACAACAATCGCCCATGGCTCCACTTGTTTAAAGTCTCCAGACAAGTATGCTGCTTCTGTTGCTTCCTCGTGCAGTGTCAAGGTTAGAGCATACTGAAAATGCCAGCTATTGGCAGCTAGTAATTCTATTCCTATAGTTAAATATTGTAGCGCAGCACTAGGAGCTGATGCTTTTTTAGCTTTTTGACCTGCGATTAGATTCAGCCTGGCTACTTTATCTCGCTCCTGTTGCTCCGTGATTAGATTACGACCTAGATTAAGGTGATCGACTACCTTAAATAAGTTATGAGGTAGGGTTTCAGGTTCGCCACTTTGCAGTAAGAGATAACCAATTTGTAAATGGACAGGTTGTTGTTGCTCCTCTGCAATTAGCGCATAAGCCGCTTGCTGCACTCGGTCGTGGAGGAATTTATAATCCTGAACTACTAGCTGTTCATCCAATTCGGATATAGTCAATATCAAGCCAGACTGCACTGCTACCACTAGCTCAGAAAAAACTTCTTCTGGTGTTTTTTTACTAATAATAGAGAGAGTATTTAAGTCAAATTCAGCCCCAATACAAGCGGCTAGTTTTAAAATTTTCTGCGTGAAATATGGGAGATCTTTCAATTTCCCAATCATCAACTCCACCACATTTTCAGTGATATTTTTGTCCTCAATTTGAGTGATATCCCATCCCCAGCTTAGAAGTTCAAAATCAAAAGTCAGTAAGTTTTCGGTGTACAGTGTTTTGAGAAACTCATTAACAAAAAAGGGATTCCCTCCGGTTTTACGAAGTACCAATTCTGCCAAGGGTTTGACCGTACTGATTTCACTGTGCAATGTGTCGGCAATCAGTTGTGCGATCGCCCCTAGCCCTAGAGGTGCTAACGTAATCCGACTAATTGTTGCTCCCTCTTTTGTTAGTCCCTCCAGCATCATCATCAAGGGATGCGATGGGTTAACCTCGTTATCCCGATACGCTCCAATCACAAATAGGTATTGCGTATCTGCATCTGTCATCATCAACTCGATCAACTTTAGTGTTGCCGAGTCTGCCCACTGTAAATCATCGAGAAAGATAACTAAGGGATGTTCTTTTGAACAGAACACCCTGATGAACTTTTGAAAAACTCGATTAAAACGATTGAGAGCTTCAGTTGCTCCCACTTCTGGTACAGGTGGCTGCTTACCAATAATCAGTTCTACTTCCGGTATGACATTGATAATAATCTGCCCATTCGTTCCCAAGGCTGTTAGGAGTTTGTTGTGCCATTGTTGGAGTTGGTCTTCCGGTTCGCTCAAGAGTTGCCGTACTAATCCGGCAAAGGCATTGACGACAGCCGAGTAGGGAATATTGCGCTGGAATTGGTCAAATTTACCAGCAATGAAATAACCGCGCTTTTGGGTAATCGGTTTATAAATTTCTTGGACTAGTGCTGACTTGCCGATACCGGAATAGCCGGCAACCAACAGCAATTCTGCTTGCTTTGCCTCTCCTGTAGCTATTCGCTCAAATGCAGTTATTAACGTCTCAACTTCTGCTTCTCGTCCATACAGTCTTTGCGGGATTTGAAACTTGTCAGCGATATCTTGATTACCCAATCCAAACGTGGCAATCTGGCCCGTTGTTTCTAACTGCCGTAAACATTCCGACAAATCCGCTTTGAGTCCCCAAGCACTCTGATAACGCTGTTCGGCATTCTTTGCCATCAACTTCATGATGAGGTCTGAAACGACTCGTGGTATGTCTGCATTTACCTGATGCGGTGGAATCGGCTGTTTGGCAATATGACAATGCACCAATTCCAGAATATCCGTTGTCGTAAACGGCAGTTGTCCTGTGAGCAGTTCGTAGAAGGTGACACCCAGAGAGTAAAAGTCCGTGCGATAATCCAGGGTTCGGTTCATCCTTCCGGTTTGCTCGGGCGACATATAGGCTAAGGTGCCTTCTAAAACATTGGGATTCTTAAATGTCGGGTTGGTGCGAGTTAATTGGGTGGAAATGCCAAAGTCAATGATTTTGACAATCCCAGTTTCTTCTTTGAGGACGATATTGCCTGGGTTAATGTCTTTGTGGATGACGTTGACAGCATGAATCCTCCCCAGAATCTCTGTAATCTTGTTCGCGAGGCTCAAGAATTGGGCTAAGGGAACAGGACAATACACTTGGGGTGATTCCTGCATCCATTTGGCTAAGGACTCCCCGCCAAAGTCCTCTAACAGCATCACTAGACTTCGCTGATAATTTTGTTGACTGTAAACCTTAATGGCTCCTTCTATGTTGAGCGAGCGCGTAATTTCATATTCCTGCTTGTAGCGGGTGAGTTCGGTTGGGCTAGGATAATCTTCTTTGAGTATCTTGAGGATGACAGGTGTGCGATCGCCTTCTCGTATCCCTCGATAAACCAGCGAATTAGCGCTTTCGTAGATTTTGGCTTTTACAGCAACTTGAGGTAGGGAAATCATTCGTATCACTGTGTAAGTGGGCAAGGGGAACTTTCGATATCTTGCTGGCAACTGAGAATCACTACTTCGGCGTTTCTCTAACTTGTAATCGAGTTGTATCTCCTACGGCAGAGTGACAATCCCTCGCTTCAGGGCTGTGATTACTGCCTGTGCGCGATCATTAACATTTAACTTGCTGAAGATATTGTTGATGTGAGACTTGACTGTACCCTCTGCAATAGTTAGCGCTTCACCAATTTCCAGATTACTCATGCCAGCCGTCATTAGCTGTAGAATTTCGCTCTCTCGTTTACTGAGTTCTGGGCTGTTCATCCGCTCTGCTAGTCTGGCACCTACTTCCATTGGAATGAACGATCGCCCTGCATGGACAGCCTGAATGCAAGCTAGCAGTTCCTCACGGGGTGTATCTTTGAGCAAATAGGCTTTAGCACCGGCTTGCAGTCCTCGATAAATATCCTCATCGCGATCGTAGGTTGTTAACACGATCAGGCGAGCAGTAGGAAACTTTTTGCGAATTGCTACGATCGCTGTTACACCATCCATCTGGGGCATCTGCAAGTCCATTAAGGTAATATCAGGTTGGAGTTGGGCAAACAGTTCAACCGCCTCACACCCGTTGTTTGCCTGACCCACAGCGGTGATGTTCGCCTTGGGATCGATTTCAAGCATGGCAGCGATTCCAGCTCGTACAATGGGATGGTCATCTGCAATCAAGATGCGAATCGGTTGTTTCTGGCTCATGATGCATCTTATTATCTTATTCTCTACTGATTGTTTGGTAGGGCATATCAATCGCAAGAGGCACAATAGCTATCACCTCTGTCCCTTGTCCCGGTTGGCTAGCGATCGTTAACTGACCACCCAGACTCTGGATGCGCTCGTGCATTCCTAAGAGACCAAAGCCTTTCCCGCTTTGCAGTTCAGGATTAAAACCCTGACCATCGTCCCGCACGCATAGACTGACGGCTTGAGAACCGAACGTTAATTCAACTTGAACAGCATTGGCATGGGCGTGTTTGAGGGCATTGACGAACGCTTCCTGAGCAATACGCAGCAGATTAATTTCTACGTCGGAAGGTAGCGGGTATGGTGTCTCCTCAATAGTACACTCACCTTTAATCGATGTACCTGCGGTTAATCCGTGAACTAAACTTTCCAGCGCCTGCGAGAGGCTACCTTGTTCTAGCACCTGAGGGCGTAGCGCCCAAACTGATCGCCGTGCCTCTGCCAAACCATCACGGGCTAAGTTGTGTGCCTGGATAAGGTGGTTTCGTGCCTTCGAGTCCTCTGGTACGACGACTTTAGCGACTTCTATGTGTACGATGACACCCGTTAATGCCTGGGCGAGGGTGTCGTGGATCTCGCGAGCCATACGGTTGCGTTCTTCCAGAATTGATGCTTCTTCGGCGCGTTTGCGATCACTGATATCCCGTGCCAACCACATGACTAAATCTTGCGAGATAGGCGAAATGCGGGCAGCAAACCAAATTTCTCGCCCTCCCATAGTCAGGCTGTACTCAACATTAAGTATTTGTTGGGTACTGAGAGCTTGTTGGATGTAGCAAAGAAAGATACCGGCTTGCGGTTGCTCGAAAATCTCGTGCAACGTCCTACCAATTTGCTCGTCAGCAGGTTTGTATAATTGCTCCGGCGCAAGCGGTACAAGCTTTAAAACACGTCCTACCGAATTAATGACGAAGAGAGGATCGGGTATTGCTGCAAAGAGCGCCCGGAGTTCCGCTTCGGAGGCTTGCAGCGCTTCTTGTGCCTGTTTCCGCTCATGTTCTATTCGCTTGCGCTCTTCAATCTCTTTACTAAGCTGTGCATTTTGCTCCAAAAGTTGTTTAGAGAACTGACTGAGGCGTAATTGGTTCTCTACACGCGCTAAAACCTCTCGAACCTCAAAGGGTTTGGTAATGTAGTCTACTCCACCCACAGAAAAGGCTTTCACCTTATCGAACACTTCATGCAAGGCGCTGATAAAAATAACTGGAATGTCCTGAGTCGCTGGAGACATTTTTAGCTCTTTGCAGACTTCATAGCCATCCATATCTGGCATCAGGATATCCAACAAAATCAAATCAGGTGGATTTGACTGGACAAATTGAAGAGCCAGTTGACCGTCTGGTGCAAGGCGCACAATATACCCTTGGTCTGATAACATCCCGGCTAAAAGCTGCAAATTTTCAGGAATATCATCAACAATTAAAATAGTTTCTTTTGAGGCAGAGTTTTGAGCATTACTCATATTTAATCAGTTGCGGGTTGCATGAAAGCCAATAACTGCTTGTACTTAAACCCTTTGGTTAAAAGTGCGATCGCTCCTGCCACAGGGGCATTGAGTTCCCGGATTTGAGTAATGCAGGTTTCAATCCGCTCGATATCGAGTGCGAGGATGGCTTGGTGGAGGTTAGCCACTAAATCAGGGGGCAATGCAGCAAGAGCAGCAGGTGTCAAGACATCGGCACTCGAAAGGCGATCGCTCTGCGGGCTTGGTTCTGGGGCAAGCGCTCTGCTGGTTAGTTGTTGGCTATTAATATCAACAGTTTCAATCCTGCTAACAGCAATATCAAACTTGAAGACTGTCCCCTTGCCAACCTGGGAATTGACACTGATATCTCCTCCCATCAGTTGCACAAAGGAACGGGCAATGGTTAACCCTAGACCCGTCCCTTCCTGGAACTTGCGATCAGCTTTGGCTTGCACGAAGGCTTTAAAGATGCTGTCTAACTCCTCAGGGACAATCCCAACTCCGGTATCTTCAATTTCAAAATGTAATTGGTAATTGGTAATTGGTAATTGATGATTGGTACTTTCTTGCCCATTACCCTCTACCAATGACCCATTGTCCATTACTGAAATTACTCTTACCAAGACTCTGCCTGCTGTTGTAAATTTAATGGCATTAGAAAGTAGATTAATTAGCACTTGCCGCAGCTTGACCTCATCAGTACGGACATATTGAGGCACTTCTACAGTCCGCTCAAAGAGCAAGTGTAACCCCTTATTGTTCGCCTTAAGTTGAAACAAATTTTCTAAGTCGTTTAGAAGGCGATAGAGGTCAAAGTTTGCTTCGTTGAGCGTCATCCGTCCTGCTTCAATTTTGGATAAATCTAAGACTTGGTTAATTAAGGTGAGCAGGTGTTCTCCGCTACGGGCAATAACGTTCAGATTTTCTTGGTGTTCTGGAGGGAGATAAGACGAGTTACCCATCAGTTGGGCAAAGCCAAGAATGGCGTTGAGAGGAGTTCGCAATTCGTGGCTCATCTGTGCTATGAACGTACTTTTGGCTATTTCCGCTTGCCTGCGTTTCGTGATGTCAGTAAAAGCAGCGATCGCATAAGCAATGTTACCGTTTTCATCAAAGATTGGAGTACCACGACTCTCAATCGGGATAATTTTGTTGCCTTGATGAATTTCCATATCATCCACGGCTGAGCGATCACCCTGCAAAGCTCGCAGCAGGGGAATTTGTTCTTTTGGGTACGGTTGATTGGTTCCCGCTCGATGGAGTTGATAAACTTCTGATAACTGCTCTGTTGTCGCAGACGGAACAATGCTTTCACCGAAAAGCTGTTGGGCAACAAGATTGGCGTAGCAATGTTTACCATTGGCATTGAGGATTGTCACACCCACTGGCATCGCCTCTAGGAATTGAGTTAGCCTACTTTCGTTAGCACTCACTTCAGCGTAGAGTTTAGCAAGATCAATGGAGATTGCAGCTTGGGAGGATAAGAGCTTTAACACTTCCAAGCGAGCGGGTGTAAAGGCTCCTGTGGTGAGATTATTTTCTAGATATACGATACTAACGAGTTTGCCTTGATTGATAAGCGGCGCACAGAGAATTGATTTGGGTTGATGCACTTGAATGTAAGGGTCATTGATAAATTTTCCCTCTCTACTTGCATTATTTAAAACGACACTTTCCTTGGTTCGAGCAACATAATTGGCGATCGCTGTAGAAACATCTCCGCTATCAATAGGTATTGACTGCAATACCGCAACCTGATCTTGCTCCACTGTGCCTGAGGCTTCAATCAAAAGTCTGCCTTGCGTTTCCAAAATCAGAAATCCTTTTTGCGCCCCAGCATTCTCGATGAGAATTTTCATCAACGATACCAGTAACTTATCCAGGACAATTTTGCTAGAAATTGCCTGAGACGCTTTCATCACGGTTGCTAAATCCAACGATGAGCCTAAGCTATTGCCAGTAGTGGTTGTAGAATTGTTCTTATCCGTATCTGTCGTGTGAGTCACAGTCTGAGATTGAGTCAGTAACTGCGGATATCTAGCTTCCAAATCTGCAACCTTAGCTAAAGCTCCCCAACGTCCATAGCAATAGTGCGCCTCTTTCATGTAGGTTTGGGCAAACTTTTCCCTATCCCGAAATAGGTGAAATTTAGCGGCTAATTCATAGGCTAATGCCTCTTCTTGAAGATAGCCATTGTCACTTGCACCAGATATGGCTCGTTCATAAAAATCCTCGGCTTCCAGAACTTGCCCTAAAACTCGTGCTTTCTCAGCCTCGACTAGATAAAATTTGTGCAGATAATTCATGGGGGCATGATCCGCCCATTTCTGTATCTTCTCTTGGTTGATGTCAACGCGATTTAGCAAAGCCTCTTTTTCGGAGTTTGAAGCATTACCCAATACGCTCAAAAGCACCAGAGAATCATAGAAATGGAATAGGGGTACAGAAATCAATGCTGTTACCCCATCTAAATACTGCTCTGCTCTAGTAGCCGTTTGTGCAGCTTGATGATACTCCCCAAACAGATAACATAAGATAAGCTTATTCAGATAAAAGTGGTGAATTCCAGTTCCGTCTTTTACTGCAATAGCACGCGATAGCGCTTGCTCTTCATTGTATACACAACCAATTAAACGACTCGGATTTTCAGACCGACCTAGCAAGTTAAGGATTGTCTGTCGCAATACTGCAAGCCAATTAAAGGGGTTTTCCCGTCTAATTTGACTGGCAGCCTTACTGTAGAGCGCCGTTTTTTGTTCCAGTTCCGTAAGTTCCTGACCGACAAAGTATGAGTGATAACACAGGTTAAATGCACAATAAGCAGCAAACTCAAAGTCTCCGGTTTCCACTCCACTTTGATAACCATCAGTCAGAATTGGTAGTGTTTCTCTGAGATGTTCTTTCCAGTGCATGACGTGAGAACCCAATACCAAGAATGCCTTAGCATTAGCTTTCTTGTCATTTAATCGCTCCACCAAACTTAAAGCCAATTTGCCAAATTTATAACCAAGTTCAATGTCTTGCACTACTCCACACTGAATCAGTCCATAGGCGGCATAGCCAAGGGGTGACCAGGTCGCATTACCATCCTTGAGCGATAAATTCACCATTTTGCACATAATCAGCACCATCAATACTGGTGACACCATAAAAGCAGCACCACCAATACTCGCCAGGATATAAATTGCTGCCAGCGGTTCTGGTTCGGTCATCTCCGGCAGATCAATCAAGTCTTCGACTTCCCGTCCAGCTAATAGTGAAGCCGTTTCCTCCAATCCTCTTTGAACATCCAACTGGCTGGGAGTTTCTACTACGATTACTTCCAAGAGTTTCAGCACTTCCAGCCCGATTGGAAGTGCCTCTTTGGGATTGCCCTGTGACAAACACGCTTGAATTCTGCTATCGTAAGCTTTCACTTTGTCAAGCACTGTAGAGGCATGGTTTAGTACCACATCTACTAATTGCTCCATCTCACCGAAGTGACCACTGAGGTACGCTGCCCCTGCTGCTTCTGAGTACAAAGCTAAGGTTAAGTCATACTCACTCTGCCAACTCTCTGCACTAAGGAGTTTTAGCCCCGCATTGAAATACTTGAGAGCCGCTTCATAAGCCGTTGCTGCCAAAGCTTTCTGACCTGCCATCAAATTCAATTTGACAATTTCATCTCGTTCTTGTTGATAGGTGACAAGTTCAATACCAAGATTGAGATGATCGACGATTTCAAATATCTCCTCTAATACCAACTCTGATGGAGTATTTTGCAATAGCAGGCGACCTATTTGTAAATGAACCAACTGCTTTTGTGATTCATCGATCAATGCATAAGCCGCTTGTTGAACTCGGTCATGTAGGAATTTATAATCCTGAACCAATAGTTGTTCATCTAACTCAGATGTAGGCACAACTAGACCAGACTGAACTGCTGCCACTAGATTTGGGAAAATTGCGCTATGGGAGCTTTCACAGATGATAGAGAGGGTGCTTAAGTCAAAATCAGCGCCTACACAAGCGGCGAATCGTAGAACCTGTTGTGTCGCTGGAGGCAGCTTTTTCAGTTTGCCAAGCATCAACTCCACCACATTATCAGTGATGCCCTCGCCTTCAATATGAGTGATATCCCATCGCCAACTGAGATGCTCAAAATCAAAAGTCACTAAGTTTTCGATGTACAACGTTTTAAGAAATTCATTGGCGAAGAAGGGATTCCCGCCTGTTTTGTGCAGCACTAATTCTGCCAATGGGCTGACTGTACTGATGTCACTGTGCAATGTGTCGGCAATCAGTTGTGCGATCGCTTTGGGTCTTAGAGATGCTAACGTAATCCGATTGATTGTTGCTCCCTCTTTTGTTAGTCCCTCCAGCGTCATCATCAAGGGATGCGATGAGTTAACCTCGTTATCTCGATATGCCCCAATCACAAACAGGTATTGCGTATCTGCATCCGTCATCATCAACTCGATCAACTTTAGGGTTGCCAAGTCTGCCCACTGTAGATCGTCGAGAAAGATAACTAAGGGATGTTCTTGTGAACAGAACACCCTGATGAACTTTTGAAAGACTAGATTAAAACGATTTTGAGCCTCAGTTGCTCCAACTTCTGGTACGGGTGCCTGCTTGCCAATAATCAGTTCTATTTCGGGAATCACATCAACTATGACCTGACCATTAATTCCCAGCGCGGCTAAAAGTTTGTCTCCCCATTGTTGTAGTTGGTGTTCCGGTTCGCTCAAGAGTTGCCGCACTAATCCGATAAAGGCGCTGACGACAGCCGAGTAGGGAATATTGCGCCCAAACTGGTCAAATTTACCAGAGATAAAATAGCCCCGTTTCTCAGTAATCGGTTTATAAATCTCTTGCACCAAGACTGACTTCCCGATGCCGGAATAGCCTGCAACCAACAGCAATTCTGCTTGCTTTGCCTCTCCTGCGGCTATTCGCTCAAATGCAGTTAGTAACGTCTCAACTTCCGCTTCCCGTCCATACAGCCTTTGCGGGATTTGAAACTTGTTAGAGATATCTCGATTACCTAATCCAAACGTGGCAATCTCACCCGTTGTTTCTAACTGTCGTAAACATTCGGACAAATCAGCTTTGAGTCCCCAGGCACTCTGATAGCGCTGTTCGGCATTCTTTGCCATCAACTTCATGATGATGTCTGAAACAACCTTTGGTATGTCTGCATTCACCTCATGTGGTGCAATAGGCTGTTTGGCAATATGACAATGCACCAGTTCTAGAATATCCGTCGTCGTAAACGGCAACTTCCCAGTGAGCAGTTCGTAGAAGGTGACACCTAGGGAATAAAAGTCTGTTCGGTAATCTAGGAAGCGATTCATCCTTCCGGTTTGCTCCGGTGATATGTAGGCTAGAGTACCTTCTAAGACATTGGGATTTCTAAACGTAGGATTTGTGTGACTTAAGCGGGTAGCAATGCCAAAGTCGATGAGTTTGATTATCCCAGTGTTTGGATTCAGGACAATATTGCCTGGGTTAATGTCTTTATGAATGATATTGCTGCTGTGAATCCTCCCCAGAATCTCTGTAATCTTGATCGCGAGGCTCAAGAATTGGGCTAAGGGAACAGGACAATACGCTTGGGGTGATTCCTGCATCCATTTGGCTAAGGACTCCCCGCCAAAATCCTCTAAGAGCATCATGAGCGATCGCTGATAATCTTTTTGACTGTAAGCCTTAATGACTCCTTCTATGTTGAGCGATCGCGTAATTTCATATTCCTGCTTGTAGCGGGTAAGTTCGGCTGGGGTAGGATAATCTTCTTTGAGTACCTTGAGAATGACTGGGGTGCGATCACCTTCTCGTATCCCTCGATAAACCAGCGAATTAGCGCTTTCGTAGATTTTGGCTGTGACAGCAACCTGAGGCAGGTTCATCATAGATATCACTCTGTAAGTGGGCAAGGAGAACTTCCGATGTTTTGCTGGCAACCGAGAATCGCTACTTTGGTATTTCTATAACTTGCAATCGAGATCTGCAATCAAGATGCGAATCAGTTGTTTCTGGCTAATGATGCATCTTTTTCTACAACAGTTGTTTTGGAGAGCATATCAAGCGCAAGAGGCACACGGAGCTGTCACTTCTATTCCTTGTCCGGGTTGGGTAGCTATTATTAACTGGTGCAAAGGCTCTGGATACGTTCATGCATTCCTACAATACCAAAGCCGTTCCCGCTTTGCAGTTCAGGATTAAAACACCGGTCACCGTCATAAATCAGCTTGCTCGGCATTCAAGTTGCATCCTTAAGTACTCGGTATAATTTACAAATAAAATCTCAAGAAAATTCTACAGCCTTTTTCAGGCTAGTGAGGTACAGATGCTATGATTTTGATATTCAATTCTATGTGAATTAGGATGCAACCCTACTCGCTGGATTTTCGCCAGAAGATAATCGATACTTACGCTGAGGAAAATATATCACAACGCAAGCTGGCTCAAAGATTTCGAGTTGCCCCTAGCTTCGTTCAAAAGATACTCAAGCAATATCGAGAAACAGGTAGTATTGAACCTAAACAACGGTTAGAGCAAACACCAACAAAACTTAACTCAGCACAGCTAGATATCCTGAAAAACACCGTAGCAGCTAATAATGATGCCACCCTAGCTGAACTGTGTGACCTCCTTCTTCAGGAGACCAATATTCGTGTTGGAGTGTCTACGATGTTTCGTATGTTAGAGAAGCAAGACTTGACTCTAAAAAAAAACACTTCATCCGAGGGAGAAAGAAACTGAAAAAGTCCAAATACAACGCTGTGAATTCTTCTCAATAATGCAAGCCTTATTGGCTCAAAACCTAGTATTCCTTGATGAGACAGGAGTCGATTTGTCCTTGACTCGCTTACGTGCACGCTCACCTAGAGGCTCAAGAGCACGCGGTAAACGTCCGAGTAAACGAGGTCAACGTGTTTCTATCATTAGTGCCATTAATATATAAGGAAGTGATGACGCATTGTCAGCTCGTCGGTACAACAGATGGGCTAACATTTGAAGCTTTTATCTCTCAAAGACTTGTCCCAAAGCTTTGGAAGGGTGCCTGTGTCATTATGGATAACTGTTCCATCCACAAGGGTAAAGAAATTAAAGCTCTATCTTGTTGCAGCCGGAGCAATCTTGAGCTACTTACCTCCCTATTCACCGGACTTCTCACCGATAGAAAACTGTTTTTCAAAAATTAAAAATACACTCTGTTCAATCGGTGCCCGCACTTATCCCGACTTAGTAAAAGCAATTGAAAAAGCCTTCTCTCAAGTATCTTTAGAAGATCTAAAAGGCTGGTTCACTCATTGCTGTTATTGTACCTCACTAGCCTAGAAAACGCTGTAGCTCTTATAGTATTAACGTTCAGAGCGCATATCCCAATAGACTTCATAGAAAAGACTACTGCGGTAGACCAAGAGTATTACCTAATACCTATCCGCAAGTTAGAGTCATTCCTTCATCCCAGAGTTGACTCGATGCCGACCATTTTTACGGGTAAAACAACTAACTTCAATCTGGCGACAACGACAGGCAACTTCTCTAAAGTGATACCTAGTGCAAGAAGGCAAAAGGCAGGGGGCAGAAGGCAGAAGGTCAAAAGCTTGTACTTTTTACTTTTGGCTCTGTTGTTAACTGGTCACTCATTTCCGCCATGCTGTACTAGGCTGAATTAAGTAGGAGGTTTTATGACAATTTCTCGTCGTTGTGGTGAATCATTTTTACTTCAATGAGTCAGGCAAATGGACGTAATAAGCTATCTGTCCCTCCCTCAGAACTTGATCGCATCCAAGGATCGCTCGACGCCCCAGTAGTACTAGTAAAGTACGGCGACTACCAGTCTCCTGATTGCGGCGAGTCTCACAGGATCATCAAAGCAATTCAGCAACAACTCGGCAATCGTCTAGGCTTAGTCTTCCGTCACTTTCCCCAGGTGTCGATCCATCCCCAGGCTCAAAAAGCAGCGGAAGCTGCTGAAGCCGCAGCCGCGCAAGGTCAGTTTTGGCAGATGCACGACACGCTGTTTGAGCATCAGCAGGCATTGGATAACGGTTATCTCGTTGAGTATGCCAACGATCTAGGACTCGATATAACCCAGTTCCTGCAAGCTATGTGGAGGCACGTTTATGTCGATCGCGTTACCGAAGACGTTGAAAGTGGCTTACGTAACGGTATCACCACTACTCCAACGTTATTCATCAACGGTATTCGTTACAACGATGCCTGGAACGTTGAGAGCTTATTGGCTGCGATCGCCAGAATAGAGAACTCCTAAATAAGTCAAAAGTCAGAGCGCTACTTAAGCTGGGAGGTCTCCTCCCAGCCTCGCGCCCCAAAAGTCAAAAAATGAAACCTCAGGATGGCTCAGTATTTGAGCTGTTGCTCGCATACAAGTTAAATGCAGACTAGCTGAGCAGATGTAACTGGACACCGCAAGATTACCGAATCACCGTTCAAGAGGATATGACCGATGATGAGTTACAAACAATTGGCTGTAAACTATAGTTTCCTAAAGAAGCTTCAAACCCTCGATTGGCAAACCATCCGTCATCACCTGCTCAACTCTGACGAGGGTCGAGACTTCACTCGAACGCAAGCAGCGCGTGCTATCTGGCAGTACGGTTTGTTTCTATTTCTAGCACGGCAATATCCGGGTATGCGACTGGTACCCACCGAAGAAATTGATGCAGTCCTGCACGCTCATATTGCCACCGATCAACAATATCAGGACGATTGCCAAACTCTATTTGGTGGCTGTGTACATCACTCTGCGGGACTGGGAACGCGAGGCGATCGCGCAGAATGGCTTGAGGCGTTCGAGCGCACGAAACAACTGTTTGAAAAAACGTTTGGTCGAGGTGCGATGGGTTATTCAACCCCTGCTGCGTGTGACATACTCCTAGCATTCAATTAAAAATCATGAGTACTCAATGCTCTTTAACCAGGGTAAGCACGCAATGGTTAGAGGAGTTTTTAGCACTACCAAAGTCAGTTACTTCTGCCAAGATGCACTAGTCAAAAAGCCAGCCTCTATTCATTACCTTTACTCAGTAAACTCTCATGATTATTGACTTTGGACGTGAAATCTGTGGCAATCTTAATTCAGCAGAAGCACGGGAGTGGTTAGTAACCAATGGTATCGGCGGTTATGCCTCTGGTACAGTTGCAGGTCTACTGACACGAGGTTATCACGGATTACTGATAGCAGCACTCAAGCCACCTCTAGATCGCAAATTACTGCTCACAAAGATTGACGAGTTCGTGGGGTATGATACTGGCGAGTATCGGCTGGGAACAAACCGTTGGCAAGGCGGTCTTGTCGAGTCACAGGGCTACTGGCACATCGAAAGCTTCCACCTAGAAGGAACAATACCTGTGTGGACGTTTGCATGTGGGGATGCACTCTTGGAGAAACGCTTATGGATGCAGCCAAGAGCCAACACAACATACATTCACTACCACCTACGACGGGCAACTCAATCGCTGAATATTTCACTCAAAGCACTTGTCAACTATCGCCCGTGGGCCGATAGAACACAGGCAGGAGGTTGGCGAATGAACGTGGAACCTGTCCCACAGGGAATCTGCGTGACCGCTTATTCTGGAGCTGTGCCGTTCTACCTGTTAACTGATAGTGCTAAAGCTTCACCTCAACACGAGTGGTACCGCAACTATGAATTAGCCACAGAACGTGAGCGCGGAGATGGTTCTCTCGACGATAATCTATACGCCGCACTCTTTGAGACTACCCTTGAGGTTGGAAAGTCCCTCACCTTTGCTGCCAGCACACAAACTAATCCAGATTTGAATGGCGCAGCCGCCTTAGATTTCCGCCGTGCCTACGAGCAACAGTTGATAAAAATCTGGCAAGCAACCCAACCCGCAGACGCTCCTGCGGTTCCTGATTGGGTACAACACTTAATACTCGCGGCTGACCAGTTCATTGTTAACCGCCCACTGCCTGGTGACCCAAATGGAAAAACCGTTATCGCTGGATACCACTGGTTTACGGATTGGGGTCGTGACACCATGATTAGCCTACCCGGTCTAACTCTTGCTACTGGTCGTCCAGAAATAGCAGGCTCCATTCTTCGCACCTTCAGTAAATATGTTGATCGAGGGATGTTGCCCAATGTTTTTCCTGGTGATGGCTCACCCCCCAAAGAAGATCAATACAACACCATTGATGCCACGCTTTGGTACTTTGAAGCCATTCGCACCTACCATGCTGTCACGGGGGATGATAAGCTGTTGGGTGAACTGTTTCCTGTCTTGGTAGACATTATTGATTGGCACCGTCAAGGAACACGCTACAACATCAAACTCGATCCAAACGATGGGTTGCTTTATGGTGGACAGGAAGGTTGGCAACTCACCTGGATGGATGCCAAATATAGTGGCAGCGTATTTACCCCTCGTATTGGCAAACCGATAGAAATCAATGCCCTTTGGTATAACGCCTTGCGGACAATGTCGAAGTTCGCTCAACACTTAGGAAAGTCTCATGAAGAGTACGGTGTGATGGCTGAGGCAACATTAAAGGGGTTCAATCGTTTCTGGCATCAGACTAAGGGTGATGGAGGTTATTGCTTCGATGTTCTGGACGGCCCTAATGGTAACGACGACTCCCTGCGACCCAACCAGTTGTTTGCTGTATCTTTACCAGAAAGCCCGCTTACACCAGAGCAACAGCGGAGTGTAGTTGAGATTTGTGGGCGAGTCCTTCTCACCTCTCATGGTCTACGCAGCCTCACTCCTGACGATAAGCAGCAATATAAAGGTCATTACGGTGGAGCACAGCAGTACCGCGACGAAGCGTATCACCAGGGAACAGTCTGGGGATGGCTGATTGGTCCGTTTGTCTTAGCTCACTTGCGTGTCTTCAATGATCCAGTAAAAGCCCGCGAGTTTCTTAAGCCGATGAAGCATCACTTACGCGCCGCAGGGTTAGGAACTATCAGTGAAATTTTCGATGGGGATGTACCAATGGAACCTAAAGGTTGCATTGCCCAAGCTTGGTCAGTTGCGGAAGTTCTACGCGCTTGGCTGGCGACAGAGAAGAAAAACTAAATCAATACCAACAATACAACACAAGGAGAAAAATTATGACAAAGATTCAAATACTGAAGACGCAAAAAGATTAGCTGAAGACCGAAAAAGCGGCGAAAGCAAAGATAAAACTAAAACTAAATAGATGAATTTATATTATTCCAGGCTGTTAACTACCTCTTGAGAGATCTGTATCGAAAGTGAGGACTAAGGTGCGTGCCTCTTCTGCTTCTGGTAGCATTCCTAAAACCTCAAAATTGTTAAACGCTTCAATTGCCCACTGCCGCGCCTCAGCCAGATTTCCGTGCGCTCTGGCTAGACTCGCTAATGAATGTTGACAGAATGCAATGCGAACCTTATCTTGGTTGACTTGGGCAACATATAATCCTTCCGTCAGGAGTTTGTGGGCATTCTCCAGTTCTCCTTGCACGATTGCAATGTCAGCCAACCAATTTTGAATAGAAAAGATGGCTCGCCGCCAATCAATTGTTTGAGCATAGTTAAGTGCTTCTGCAAACAGTAGTTTGGCTTGCTTGTAGGCTTCTTGCTTAAAGCAAATCTCGGCTTGGTAGTAACAGATTTGTGTCAACCATCGCAGTCGTTGTTCCTCTGGTAGTTCAATGTTCGTTAAGAACTCCAATGTTTGGTTGAGCCACGACTGAGCCTCGTCAAATCGTTGTTGTTGAATCCGGAGAATCGCCAGATGTTTAGACAAATTCAACTCAAAGCATCGATCTTGATACTGCCGTAGCTCCCAAGCTTTCATGAACAGCGAATCGGCTTCTTCCAACTGAGCGGGTTTTCCCATTGCCGTGAGCGTCTCGCCTCGATCCACTACAATCTCTGCAAGGATTGACCAATCGCCTCGTTGTTGAGCTGTTTGAATCAGCGATGCCGTCCAAATCAAGCGATCGTCCCAATGCCCTAAGCGACTTTTCCGGCTACCCATGATATGAGTGTATGCCTTTGTGTTCCGCCACAGATCGAGCAGAGCGGTACAGCGTCCTTCAACCACACAAAAATCAATGACAGCTTGTAAATTCAACCATTCCTCTTCTAATCCCTCAAACTGAGCATGCCATTCCTGGGCATCTTGTCCTCTATACTTTTGGGAAAAGTTTAAGTACCAGCCAATCCAGCGAGCCCGTGCCTCGCGCTCAAAGTCGGGGTAAGCAGCCAATTCAGCAAGTGCATACTCTTTGGTAAGGGGTAAGATACCATAACGGTTTTCTTCATGCCTTACCAATGAAAGCCCCCGCAATCTAGCTAAGGCGTTCTTGACGACATCAGGTTCAGCGTCTGGTACTGCCACTTGGACAAGGGCTTCTCGTAATGCAGGGATGGGAAATAGGGCAAGTGCCATCAGGAGCTTGTGCGCGGCTTGCCCTCGCAGGGGTTTCACTGAACTCTCAAAGCAGAAGCGAGCAACATCTCCTGTGGTTTCAGACATCCGTTCCAGCACTTCCTCAATTGGGAAGCCATTCGCCAACTGTCCAATGGCATAACTGATGGCGACTGGGACACCTCCAGTTCCTTTGTAGAGAGCCAGAGAATCTTCTGGATTCAGGGTTACTCCTTTCTCTTGCGCTTCATACTGAATCAAGTGGAGAGCATCTGGCTGGGGCAATGAGGTCAAACGGACAGGGACAAACATAATTTGTTCGCGGGTAGTGATGACTGTTTTCACCGTAGGTGGCAGTTCGTACAGAAATGCCAGGACATCCTGCTGGTTTTCGACCGTCTCCAGGTTGTCCACAATCATGAGAGTGTGCTGGTGGGACAGAGATTCTTTAATCAGGTCTACTTGCTCTACAAAACTGGCTCCGGTGATGTCTAAGTCGTCGAGAGTACGAGCAATCTGTCGGAAAAGGTCATTGAGCGTGCGTCGAGGAGCAAGGCTTTTCAACACACCAAAGGGAGTCAAGTAGGATTCTTTGGCAGAGGTAAAGATAATCGCCTCAAAGGTGGGTACGCCGAGGAAAGCCCCATCACCGTAACTAGCACGCAGGCAACGATAAGCGGCTTCCACAGCTAAGGTTGTTTTCCCTACACCACCGATACCATCAATACTGATCAAGTGGGCGGCGTGGTTGGGTGAAAGCAGTTCCATCAATCGAGCAACCTCCTCTTTGCGACCAATGAAGGTTGTACAGCTCGGAGCGGGTAAGTTGTTCAGCACCCGTTTTGAAGGCTTTATAGAAGGTGGAGAGGATAAAGGAGGAGCTAAAAATGCAGAAGAAGTGTCTTCTTTCTTTAGACTGTCTGGGTTTGACTCCTTCAGCAGTTTCTGTAGCACGAGTTGAACAGTATTGACCCTTACTTTCTGCCCTGTAACGTCTGACAGTAGCTCCCAAAGTTCAGGGCAGAAGACCCTCTGGATGGTGCTGTCAGCGTACCCAATCACGCGAATATCCTTGAGTTTGCTTCCTTGCAGGGCTTGTTCGAGAATGCACGCTTGGATATCCCCTAAGGTCTTACCCGTTTTAGCAAGAATTTGATTGTTCGCTACTCCGATCAGTTGTGATATTTCTTCAGTACTCATCAGCCAGCCAGAAATGGGTGTTGTATCGAGCGTACCCTGGATGATCTTCAGGAGTCACCCACGTTGAATAAATTGAAGAATTAAGTTGTAAATCCTGAAAATTTTGAAGGGGATGGTTGAAGATATGGCTGAATTTTGAGACACAAAATGAATTTGCTCTCAATTATTGTTCAAGTAATCGTTGTTTACTGTTTCAAAACTACACAGTTCTCATTTTTTTAGCTCTACAGCCGTTATCAATTAGGACAGTAAGATATGTATGCTCTTTCCTCTGTAGAAAATCTCTCTTTAGAAACGTCAAATCGTCGCTCGACGACTTCCAAATCCTCCTCTAAATCCAGACGTAGTCGGGGGGTTATCCTCACCTTTCACGGCTGGGACAAGTTCCAAGCTGCCAAAGCTCAAGCCGAGTTTGATGAAAACTATGGAAACCGCTTCACTCTTGAAGACCTAAGTGATCGCGCGAGTTTGGCTTTGCACACCATTACCAAGGTGCTAAGACGCACAGAGCCTGTAGACAAGCAGTCATTGCAGTATGCCTTCCGAGCCTTTGGGCTGGAGTTGAGCAAGAGTGACTATACTCACCCTACGTCCTCGTTTGAGGCGTTGCAAACTCGCCAGGAGAACCCACAACAGGACTGGGGGGAAGCAGCAGATGTGTCGGAGTTTTATGGGCGAGAGGAGGAATTGTTCCAGCTTCGGCAGTGGAGCGTAGAAGAGCATTGCAGATTAGTGGCACTGCTGGGGATTGGCGGAATTGGCAAAAGTACGCTGGCAGTGAAGCTGGCGCTACAAATTCAGACCGACTTTGAGATAGTGGTGTGGCGAAGTCTCCGCAACGCACTACCATTGGAGGAGTTGCTGGAGAGTATACTGTTATTTGTGCTACGGGTGCGGGGAGAAGAACCAGTGATACCTAGTAGCCTCGATGGGAGACTATCCAAGTTGATGGAATGCCTGCGCTCCTCGCGCTGTCTGTTAATCCTAGACAATGCCGAGACGATTTTGAGCAGTGGCGAACGGGCAGGGCAGTGTCGAGACGGGTATGAGGGATACTCTCAACTGCTCCAAACTGTTGGGGAAGTGCCGCATCAGAGTTGCTTACTGCTGACGACGCGGGAAAAGCCCAGCGCGATCGCGTTGCTCGAAGGTGAGAAGTCAAAAGTGCGAGCGCTATCCTTGAAGGGACTCAAAGCCGAAGAAGGACGAGAGTTGTTCCAGCAAAAAGGGCAATTTACTGGTTCAGAGGCAGAGTGGAGCCTACTAAGCAAACACTATGGCGGCAATCCTCTAGCATTGAAGCTGGTGGCAGCAGCAACCCAAGAGCTTTTCAATAGCACAATTGCGGAGGTATTGAAGTATGCACAGCAGGGAGTTCTAGTCTTTGAACACATCTGCAAACTCTTGGAGGGGCAGTTCGATCGCTTGTCTGCGGTGGAGCAGGAAGTGATGTATTGGATGGCGATTACTCAAGAACCCGTATCCCTTGCTGAGTTAGAGAAGGGCATCGTCACAGTCGCCTCTAAGCGCAAGCTGCTAGAAGCAATGAATTCCCTATTGATACGGTCGTTAATTGAGAAGGACGGAGAGTACTTCTGGGTGCAACCTGTCGTAATGGAATACGTCACCCAGCGATTGGGTGAGCAGGGCTGTAGCGAGATTGAGACGCAACAGATAGAACACTTGAGGAGTCATACGTTGGTCAACACGCAGGCGAAGGACTATGTGCGGGAGTTGCAAGAGATTCGATTATGGCGGGCATTTGCTTAAATACGGGAGAGACAAAAAACGGATAGAAAGTCCGACGCTAAACTTTAGAGGTTTCACCCCTTCAGGGTTTCACTACAACCAAACCTGGACAACTGACAAGGTCAGATATTGCTAACGATTAGCAATTCCAAAGGATTTATGTATCCGTCAAATGGTAGAGTCTAGCTACTTCCTCAGGGAGAATTTGAGATGAAAGGGTGTTATCTAGAAAAATGGCTCTTGGTTTGCAGTGTTTTCTATGCGCTCTTCAGCTCTAACCAAAGTGTTGCACAAGTGGTTGGAGATACAACACTGCCTACGGGAGAGCGATCACAAGTCACAGGCAATCCCAATTTTCAGATTGACGGAGGTGCAACACGAGGTGGCAATCTGTTCCACAGCTTTAGCGAGTTTTCAGTGCCGACGGGTGGTTCTGCCTTCTTTAACAATGCCGCAGATGTGCAGAACATCCTAACGCGAGTCACAGGTGGGACGATTTCTAATATTGATGGATTAATCCAAGCCAACGGCACAGCCAACCTGTTTGTGATTAACCCGAATGGGATTATCTTTGGACTCAATTCCCGATTGGATGTTGGTGGCTCATTTGTTGCAAGTACAGCGAGTAGCATCAAGTTCGCCGATGGTACAGAGTTTAATGCAGTAAATCCCTCGGCTCCTCCCCTGCTGACCATCAGTGTGCCGATCGGCTTGCAGTTCAATGGTACGGAAGGAGATATTGTTGTGCAGGGTAGCAATCAGACCCCTGCTCCTGATAATCCGTTTACTGAAGTTGGTGATGCTGGTCAGCTACCCGATACAGCCCAAGCTGTCAACAGCGCGACTGATGGAACAAGCTTTAACGCTATCTCTGGCAATTTGAACAATAGCAACGATGTTGACCTGTACCAACTGTTCCTAACACAAGGACAGCTATTCACAGCGAGTACGGTGGATGGCACTACGGTGGATACCCAGTTGTTCTTGTTCGATGGCAGTGGATTAGGCTTGTCCAGTAACGATGACAGTGCTAACACCTTACAATCTACGGTACCCTTGAACGAACCCTTCATACCTGCTGCCTCTGGCACCTATTACCTAGGCATTTCCAGCTACGATAACGACCCCCGCAGTCCACAGGGTTACATCTTTGGCGCATCGGGTGAGCCTAACGATCCAGGCTCAGGGTTACCAGTGAGCGAGTGGGTTGCGACTAACAGCCCTAGCAGCGGCACTTATACGATTACGCTCAATCCTCAACCCGATACTCCGACTCTAAGTCCTCCTAGGGAAGGTCTTCAGGTTCAACCGGGCAAAACTTTAGCGCTTGTGGGCGGCAATGTCACTATCCAAGGGGAAAATTTGCAGGCTCCGGGTGGTCGAGTCGAGTTGGGAGGAGTCGCCGGGTCGGGAACGGTAGGGCTGAATGTTGATGGCAACAATATCGGTTTGAGTTTTCCCGATGGCGTAGTACTCTCAGATGTTTCCCTCAGTAACAGCGCTCTTATAGACGTGCGTGCGGGGGGTAGCGGGAGTATTGCCGTCACGGCTGGGAACTTAACCCTAAACCAAGGAAGTCTACTTCGAGCGGGCATCAACATAGGGTTGGGCTTTGCCGGCGCGCAAGCGGGGGACATTCAGCTCGATGCAACAGAAGCACTCAACCTAGCTGACGGCAGCGGAATCAACAACGAAGTGAGTGTTGGAGGTACGGGCAATGCAGGTAACATCAACATCACGACAGGGTCGCTTTCTCTCACAGGAAGCGCTTTTCTACTTACCACCACTCGTGGACAGGGAAATACAGGCAGCGTGAATATTAATGCCCGCGATACTGTCTCTTTGGATGGCATCAACACTGCTATATTCAACAGCGTGTACGAAACTGGTGTCGGTAACGCTGGCGATATCAACATCACGACGGGGTCGCTTTCTCTCACAAGGGGCGCTTCTCTGGCTTCCGGAATTTCTGGACAGGGAGATATAGGTCGTGTAAATATTAATGCCCGCGATACGGTTTCCCTAGATGGAGAGAATGCTGATGTATTGCCCAGTGCGATATTCAGCATTGTATTGTCTGGAGGCGTTGGCAATGCTGGTGGCATTAACATTCAAGCCCAACAGCTCATCTTGAGATCAAATGCCGCACTGATTGGGGATGTAGAGCCGGCCGGCCGGGGACGAGGAGGAGACATCAATCTAAATATCAGCGGCACCATCTTACTTCTTGGCGGAACAACTGCTGACACAGGAGAATCCGCCAGGATAACCTTGGGAGTGCAGCCAGACGGAGTTGGATCTGGGGCAAACCTTCGCATCAGAGCGGGGTCTTTAGTGCTACAAGATGGCGGTCTCATCAAAGCCAGTACGCAAGGACAAGGAGACGCAGGTAATATCGACATCAGGGCAGATGTGGTTGATATCTCTGGCAGCGTTCCAACCAGTGGCTTGCCCAGTGGTTTGTTTACCAGTAGCGATACTGCTGGCAATGCAGGCGATATTACCATTCATACTCAGACCTTTCGGATTGCAGACGGAGCCACCTTGAGTGCCCGTAGCCGAGGCGATGGGCAGGGGGGAGATATCACCGTCAATGCCGTCCGCACCTTTGAGGCAGTCAACGGCGGACAACTGATTACCACCACCTTCGGGCAGGGACGGGCTGGGAATATCACGGTTAATGCAGGAGAGCAGATCACAATCGCAGGGAGCGACCCTAATTACACCGCTCGCCTTGCCAAATTTCCCAATCCCGTCGAGCCATATGTTGCCAACGCCATCAGTGAAACAGGTTCTGCTAGCGGTTTATTTGCCAATACCGAGCCTAACTCAGTAGGGCGCGGAGGGGATATCCAAATTGCGACTGGGCGGTTAATCGTTCAAGAGGGTGCCCGAATGATTACCAGCACCGCTGGGAGCGAACGGGCGGGAGACATCACGGTCAGTGCTTCAGATATCCAACTCTCTAGTGCTGCCAGTGGGCTATTCGCTCAAACCACTACTTCTGCCAATGCCGGCAACCTCACCATTCAACCTCGCAGCAACGGGCAAAGTGTGCGGGTGAACCTGCAAGACGGGGCACAAATCTCTGCCTCCACCTCTAGCAGTGGTAATGGGGGACAATTGACCCTTACCGCTCCTGAGTCCATTACTCTCACAGGAAATGGTTCGATTATTGCCGCCGAGACGGGTGGCAGTGGTACGGGTGGAAACTTAAATCTACAAACTGGAACCCTAAACATTCAAAACCAGGCACAAGTGACAGTCAGCAGTTCCGGCGCAGGCAGTGCTGGTTCCTTGTTCGTGGATGCTAATCAAATCTATCTCGACAACGGGGGCAAAATTCGGGCAGACACTTCTGGAGGTGGGGGAGATATCAATTTGCGCTCGTCCCTGATACTCTTGCGAAATGGCAGTAGCATCACGACCAACGCGACTGGTAGCAACATTCTCGGTGGCGACATCAACATCGATACAGACAATTTGGTTGCCGCGCCGAAGGAAAATAGTGACATCAGCGCTAATTCCGCTAACTTCCGGGGCGGTAATGTAACCGTGAGAGCGGATGGCATCTTTGGCATCGAGTTTCAAGAGCAACTGACTCCCTTGAGCGACATCACCGCCACCGGAGTCACTTCAGAGTTTAGTGGCACAGTAAACCTGCTCACGCCAGGGATTGACCCCTCAAGAGGGCTAGCCGAATTGCCGACAGAGGTAGTCGATGCAACAGGTGCGATCTCTACTGGCTGTCGAGGTGTTCAAGGCAGTTCTTTCGTAGTCACGGGTCGTGGGGGTTTGCCACCTACCCCTCAACAAGCCTTGGGCGATGACCCACGTTGGCGAGACTGGCGTACTCCGGATGGAGTTAGCCGTCAGCCAAACGCGGCTGGGAATGGAACCTTACCGCCTTCAGCTAACCTACCGAGCACTAAATCAGCGCTAGTAGAAGCGACTGGGTGGGTAATTGAACCTGATGGTAAGGTTATCCTCACGGCAAGTGTCCCTAATGTGACCTCCCCCAATCGCTGGGGAGAGCCAGTTAATTGCGATGGGTCTTGACACTCCAAAAATTTTGGTAAACTTCCTATGTTTAAGCCAGTCCGTCAGGCAAAGTTCTTCTTGAAGCGTAGCCCGTTCCAGAAGCAAGGATGGTTTGTGTTCATCTTATTAGCTCTGGTAGGAGCGATCGCAATGGTCAGCCTGCACACCACAATTGCGTCAGCGTCGTCAAATCGCCAAGTTGGTAGTGTAGTCCGCGCAGACGGACTTGGTTTGTATAGCCGCGAATTCCATGCGGGGCTTAGTTTGACTGCTAAACAATCTGAATCTAACTCCCCTAGCCCCCGACTCCTAGCTCCTAACCTATCTGACCGAATTCAACAGGGCAAAGAACTCTACCAAGCCGGACAATTCTCAGAAGCAGTAACGGCTTGGCAAAAGGGAGCAGCGATGTTTGAAGCTCAAAGGGATGTACTGAACCAAGCTCTAACCTTAAGCTTTCTCACGTCTGCCTTCGAGCAGCTCGGACAATGGACTGAAGCAACCGAAGCCATAACCCAGAGTCTGCGACTTCTGGCAAACAACAAACAACAAACAAGCGAGCATCAACTCATTCTCGCCCAAGTCCTCAACACTCACGGGAATTTGCAATTAACTCAAGGTCAAGAGTCCGATGCTCTTGCTACCTGGCAACGAGCTGAAGCCGCCTACAAGAAAGCGGGTGATGAAGTCGGGATACTCGGTAGCCAAATTAACCAAGCTAGAGTCTTGCAAGCACTGGGGTTATACAGACGAGCCACCATCATCTTGGAGCAGGTGGAACAGACTCTCCAAAAGCAACCCGATTCGGCGCTTAAAGTAGCTGGATTGCGTAACCTTGGCAATACCCTACGTCTTGTCGGCGATCTAGATCGAACCCGCATTGTCTTGCAGCAAAGTTTAGCAATTGCTGAACGATTGCGCGAAGAGTCGCACTCATCCTTAGATGAATCAGCTTCAGATATTAGTGGCATCCTTATGAGCTTGGGCAACACCGTTCGCGCTCAGGGGGAGACTGACACAGCCCTGAAGTTTTATCGTCAAGCAGCAGAAATTGCTCCCTTGGCTACCATCAAAATTCAAGCTCAAGTCATTCAACTAAACCTCTTAATCCAGGCAGAGCGATGGGCAGAGGCTCAAACCCTATGGACTCAAATCCAACCCCAACTTGCTGAACTACCTCCCAGTCGTTTAGCTGTTTATACCCAAATTGACATTGCCCAGAGCTTGATGAAGATAGGGAGAGACGGAGCAGGGGGAGAATCTGAATTTATACTCGCCTCTGCTCGACTGTTAGCGAATGCCCTCCAGCAAGCGAGAAGTTTGAACGATGCCCGGACAGAATCTTACGCTCTTGGCACTCTTGGTACTTTGTACGAACAGACTCGGCAGTGGGACAACGCTCAAGAGCTAACTCAAAAAGCGTTAATCCTAGCTCAGACTATTAATGCACCAGACATTGCCTACCAGTGGCAGTGGCATTTAGGACGGGTATTGAAAGCTCAGGGAGACATTGATGACTCGAAGTCAGAGGCGGTAGGTTCTTCCCGCAAACACAAAGCAGCGATCGCAGCTTACACGGAAGCTGTCAACACCCTCAGCTACCTACGCAATGATTTAGTAAGCATCCATACCGATATGCAGTTCTCCTTCCGGGAGAGTGTGGAACCCATTTACAGAGAGTTAGTTGAACTGCTTCTACAATCCCCCCAAGGAGGTGAACCCAGTCAGCAAAACCTTAAACAAGCTCGTGAAGTCATTGAATCCCTACAATTGGCAGAACTGGACAACTTCTTTCAGGAAGCCTGTTTGACGGCTCAACCCGTACAGGTTGACCAAATTAATCCTCAGACGGCGATCATCTACCCGATTATTCTGCCAAATCGATTAGCCGTTATCCTTTCCTTTCCCAACCAACCCTTGAGCTACTACGAAACTTCTTTACCACAGAGTGAAGTAGAGCGCATCTTAGACCAGATGCAACAATCCCTAAGACCCACGTCCTTTACACAAGAGCGTTTGCCCATTGCTAAACAAGTGTATGACTTGCTACTGCGATCAGCGGAAGATAAGCTAGCCGCAAGTGGCATCACAACCCTGGTATTTGTGCTGGATGGCTCCTTACGAAACCTGCCAATGGCAGCTCTCTACGACGGTCAAAAGTATCTAATAGAGAAGTACAGCATTGCTCTCGCTCCAGGTCTACAATTGCTCCAGCCCCAACCATTAGAACGCCAACAGCTTAAAGGATTATTGGGCGGACTGAGCAAAGCACGTCAAGGCTTTTCAGCTTTACCATCTGTAGCACTTGAAGTTAATCAGATCGAGTCTCAGATACCCGCTCAAGTACTTCTGGATCAAACGTTTACCAGCACAACCCTCCAAAGTCAGCTCAATTCAGTGCCATTTCCCGTAATTCACCTGGCAACCCACGGTCGGTTTAGTTCCAAGGCTGAAGATACATTTATTCTTACTTGGGACGATCGCATCAATGTCAAACAATTGGACACCTTGCTCCGATCTAGAGAACAAGGCGATCTAAACCCAATTGAATTACTGGTTCTAAGTGCCTGCCAGACGGCAACTGGCGATCGACGGGCAGCTTTGGGACTAGCTGGATTAGCTGTACGCTCTGGAGCACGCAGTACCCTCGCAACGTTATGGTCAGTGAATGACCGCTCCACTGCGTCCCTCATGGTAGAGTTTTACCGAGAGCTAGGTCAGCCAGGAGTGACCAAAGCCCAAGCTGTTCGTAGAGCTCAGCTAGCACTATTGAAACAGCCCCAATACGAGCATCCTTATTATTGGGCACCTTTCATTCTCTTGGGAAATTGGCTTTGATGATTGTTATGATGTATGACGCACCTACCGAATCTTGAAGCTAGTAGCAAGAAACAAAAGTAGCCGCTGCACCTCCTAGTTTTGTCTAGGAGTTTGTAATTAGGGGATAGGGGAGAGCTCACTCATGGTTCGGATAAAATTCCTGTTGCCTCTTGCATCCCTTTGGGTTGCCCTGACTTTAGAACTTGTTATTGCTCCTAGTGTCTTAGCAAGGATACAGACGCGATTAGCTTCGCTACCGGGCAAAACCCGATCACACCCCAAAATCTCAAACTATAACAGCCATAATCAGAGGCAAATCAACGCTCAATTACCACCACCACCGCCAAATAATCCTGACGAGACGACGGGGGGGGGTACGCGAGACGGAGGCAGATGCCCCCAAGATGCAATAACTTTAGAGCCACCTCTCACCACCTTAAGCCCAGTTACTGAGCCGGGGTTAACGGTAGCAGAGCGTCCGACATTTCTAGTCTATGTTCCACAAACTACTGCCCAAACCGCAGAATTTAGTCTATTCGATCAAAACAATCAGGGTATTTACCAGACGACCTTTGCTCTAACTAATACTCCTGGGATTGTCAGCTTCAGCCTACCGCCTAATGCACCGCTCTTGGAGATTGGTAAGAATTATACGTGGTCGGTTGCCATGATTTGTGACCCTAAAAACCGACTACAAGACCAATTTGTTCGTGGCAGAATTCGACGAACTGAACTCGATCCAGCCCTAATGAATCAAATCGAGAAGGCAGCACCCAAAGAGCGTGTTTCTCTATATAGAACTGCTGATATTTGGTACGAAGCAGTCTTCACCCTGTTTGAGCTACAACGCTCCCAACCCGACGATCCGAGCGTCAGTGCAGCGTGGAAAGAATTGCTCAACTCAGACGGACTGAATTCTATAGCTGCACAGCCCCTTAAAAAATAGTAGTCTGTCAATCGAGGAAGGGGACAAGGAGGTGCCCAAAGAGTCCTTTAAAAGTCATAAAGATTTGGCAATATATGTGGACAACGCTGAAACAGCGAATCTGGCAATGGCGTGGGGTATTGATAACGGCTCCTAGTGTAGCTGGAGTATTAGTTGCTCTACGTTTGGCAGGATCACTACAACTATTGGAGTTAGTGGCACTTGATCAATTTTTTCGCCTGCGTCCTCTAGAGCCTGCTGACCCTCGAATTGTTATTGTCACGATTGATGAGTCAGACATTAAGAAATTGGGACAGTGGCCGATGTCAGATGCTGTAATGGCTCGCTTGCTCTTAAGACTCAAACAACAGAATCCGAGAGCAATTGGTCTAGATCTCTATCGAAATTTACCAGTAGAACCTGGTCATCAGGAATTGGTTAAGGTTTTTGCCTCTACACCCAACTTGATTGGTATTAAGAAAGTGGTAAAAAAAGCTGACAGTAATGCTGTTGAAGCACCACCAACGCTGCTCCAGCTTAGTCAAGTTAGCGCAAGCGATATGGTATTGGATGCTGATGGCAAGCTCCGTCGCAGTTTGCTGTATCTAAGAACCCAGGACAATCAACCAATATTAACTCTGGGGGCAAAGCTGGCTTTTGCTTACCTTGCAACTGAAGGCATTACTCCCCAAGAAGTTGACGCTAGCAAGAGCCAGTTTAGATTGGGTCGAGCCGTATTTACTCCCTTGAAAGCAAATGACGGGGGCTATATCCGTGCTGATGTCGGGGGGTATCAGATATTGTCAAATTTTCGCAGACTACAGCATGGCTTCCGTACTATCTCGATGACTGCTGTTTTAGAGGGTCAGATACCAGCGAATTTAGTACGCGATCGCATTGTCTTGATTGGTGCAACGGCAGAGAGTGTCAACGATCGCTTTTACACCTCCTATAGTACGACCCTGGGTACTGCACCGGCTGGCGTTGAGATTCATGCCCATTTGACTAGCCAACTGTTGAGTGCAGCACTAGACGGGCGACCTTTACTCCAAGTTACTTCTGAGCCGTTAGAAGGCTTATGGATTTTAGTTTGGTCGGGGATTGGGGCAATATTAGGCTGGACATCGACATCTCTTCGGCGGACAGTTATTGCCGTCTTGTTTTTCGGGATTACTCTTTTGGGCAGCGCGTACCTGCTGTTTTTGGCAGGCTGGTGGCTGATTGCGATTTCCCCACTAATAGCTCTGGTTGGGGCTGCCACTATCAGTAACGGCTACATACTCGCTCGAAACCTGAAACTCTCCCATAAGCAATTGGAAGATTATGCACGGACGCTGGAACAAAAAGTCAAGGAGCGTACCCTGGCACTAGAGCGGGAAACTACCCGTGCGAAACAAGCCGAAGATGCTGCAACTGCGGCTAACCAAGCCAAAAGCACTTTCCTAGCGAATATGAGCCACGAACTGCGTACCCCCCTCAACGTGATTCTTGGCTTTTCCCAATTGATGGGTCGCTCGCCTGATCTACCCTCGGAACAGCAAGAACACCTGGGTATCATAACTCGCAGCGGGGAACACCTGCTCACTCTGATTAACCAACTCTTAGATTTATCCAAAATCGAAGCAGGTCACGCTACGCTCAACGAAACACCTTTCAACCTCTATTATCTCCTAGACGATTTGCAATGTATGTTTCGGCTTAAGGCTGATAGTAAAGGGTTGCAGTTGCTGTTTAACTGGACTCCAGATGTTCCCCAATATGTACGCACCGATGAAGTCAAATTGCGTCAAGTGTTAATTAATCTGCTCTCTAACGCAATTAAGTTTACAGAAGCAGGCAGTGTATCTCTAAAAGTCAAAACTAAGTCCGAACAACAAACAACGAACAACATAGACGCGCAAGCGGCTTCCCCCAGAGTACAACAAACAACAATTACCTTTGAAATTGAAGATACTGGTTCTGGCATTGCCAAAGAGGACTTAGACAAGCTTTTTCAACCCTTTGTACAAACGAAAACAGGTCAACAATTGCAGGAAGGGACAGGATTAGGGTTGACTATAGCACGCTCGTTCGTGCAACTGATGGGCGGGGAAATAACCGTTAGTTCCTTGGAGGACAAGGGTTCTGTCTTCAAGTTTGACATAAAACTTAGCGTGGTTGGAACTGCTGACATCAAAATCCGACAACCAACCCGTCGAGTACTTGCCCTAGAAGCCAATCAACTGAGCTATCGTATTCTGATTGCGGACGACGCCCTTGAAAATCGCCAACTACTAACAAAGCTGCTTTCTCCCCTTGGATTTGAACTTTGGGAAGCTAGTAATGGTATTGAGGCAATTGAAATTTGGGAAAAATAC
Source organism: Microcoleus sp. FACHB-SPT15 (assembly GCF_014849525.1). Lineage (NCBI taxonomy): Bacteria > Bacillati > Cyanobacteriota > Cyanophyceae > Oscillatoriales > Microcoleaceae > Microcoleus > Microcoleus sp. FACHB-SPT15. The sequence goes on from NZ_JACJNU010000071.1 coordinate 43,073, forward strand.
TGCCCGCACTTAATCTTTATGGATATGCGAATGCCTATGATGGATGGGTATGAAGCAACCAAACAGATCAGATTTTGGGAAAGAAATAGGAAAGATTTCCCAGCCAAATTCCAAACGGGTCAAGCTACAGCAATTGTTGCAGTGAGTGCTTATAGCTTAGAGAAAGAGCGAACCACTGCATTTAGAGTCGGTTGCGATGACTTTATCCACAAACCCTTCCGAGAGGCTGACATCTTTGACGCCCTGTACAAACATATTGGGGTGCGCTTCGTGTATGCTGAATCCACTGCCGCCTCTACTGAAACTAAGGTAGAAATTGTGACTCCAGAGGCAATCGCTGCCTTACCTACCAATTTAGTTGCTAACCTCCGCCAAGCCATCTACAATCTTGATGTCGAGTTGATACAGACTTTGATTGCTCAAATCAGTGAGCTAAACCAACCCTTAGCAAATGCGATCGCTTCTTTGGCTAAAGATTTTAAGTATCGGCAGTTATTGGATTTGACACAACCGATAACCTATTAAAAATCAGTGGTATCGACTTCCTTGAGTTAAGCACTGAGTTAAGGCGATCAGCTTAGCTGGTGCCGTAGGCAATCGCTAAGGAGATTCCTATGCTATGTGTTGAAGACTTGGTAAACCTAGACCCGTTTCAACAGCTTCCCCAAGAGCGATTAGAGTGGGTCTGCGAACACGCTCAAACCGTCGAACTGGGTGCCGGAGAGTTCCTGGTGCATGAAGGAGATCCGGCGTGTGGCTTATTTATCCTGATTGCCGGCAAAATGAGCCTTACCCGCCGCAGTGAAGGGATTGACATTCCCATTGGACAACATGAAGGTCCATCATTCTTTGGTGAGTTTTCTGTCCTCACGGATGAACCTGTACCCGTAACAATGCGAGCCGCGACGGAGTGTAAACTCTACGAGATTTCGGCAGACGACTTTCTCAAACTACTGCATGAATGTCGCAATTTTGAGCGAACGGTATTCCGTATCGTGCTGAGTCGGGCTCGTGGGCTAGAGTCCTTCATTCGCGGACGTGAGAAGATGGCAGCGTTAGGAACCCTTGCCGCCGGATTAGCCCATGAACTCAACAATCCCGCCGCCGCCCTGGTTCGTGGCTTGCGGGAAATGCCAACGGCTGTTCTCGAACTTCAACGGATGAACTTAGTTTATGGACAACGCCAAGTTGAACAAGCGCATACTCAGCACTGGTTTCAGGTGCGGGATGACGGCTATGAGGCAATTCTCAACGAGCACGTAGACTTCGTAACTTTGAGCGATCGCGAAACCCTTCTGCTGGACTGGTTAGAAGACTATGGGGTGAAGCAGGCTTGGAAACTAGCAGAACCGTTAGCGGAAGGTGGCGTTGAGGTCAATACACTGAATCAGCTCATGGAGCGTTGGCGCAACGACTCCACGGAAATGCGGGAAATGGGATTGCACTGGCTAGCACTCTCGTTTGAAGTGATGTCGATGATTAAACATGGTTTACGGGGAGCGGAACGAATTTCCGAACTGGTGCAGGCAATGAAGTCGTACTCTTACCTGGATCAGGGCATTCAGCAAGAGGTCAATCTGCATCAAGGGTTGGAAGATACCTTGCGGTTGTTTGCTCACAAACTCAAGTGCGGCATCCAGGTTCAACGTCATTACGACCAACAGATTCCGAAAATCCTTGCCTTAGGCAGCGAACTCAATCAAGTGTGGACAAACTTGATTGATAATGCGATTGATGCGATGGATGGCAAGGGAGTGCTTGAAATTACGACTCATCAGTGCGAGCGCTTTGTCTTTGTGGACATCACTGATTCGGGATGCGGCATTGCGCCTGAGATTCAAACGCGCATTTTTGAACCCTTCTTCACCACCAAATCAGTCGGACAGGGTTCTGGGCTAGGGTTGGAAACAGCGCGGCGGATTGTGGAGAATCGCCACCAGGGAACGCTCTCGTTTGAAACAAAACCGGGCAGAACCTGTTTCACCATTTGCTTACCCTTACCAAATTCCTAAGTGAGCGCTAAGTAGGTGGACAGGAAAAAACTAAGCTATGTAACACGATGTTAAGAGTTAGCTAGACTTGAACTTGAAACGTTGTGTAGTCCGTCCTTCAACTCGACTTCTAGCTTCTACGCCATCCATCACGGCATAAGCTAGGTCTAACTCGTCTTCAAACATCTGCCCCGCGAGTTCATAGGTTTTGAGTTGATGCCATTCCGACTCAATGCGGTTCATTTCCGAGCAATAGGCTGGTAGAAAGAATAGGTAAAGACCCTGAGCTTCCCATTGTGACCACTGCTGCTGCACTTGAGAACTAGTATGAATCGATCCGTTGTCTTGAACGATGACACGAATCCGTCCAGTTTTGGCAAACTCAAGTGCTGCAAGGTGTGCTTGCTCATCCATCATTTTGATGTAGCTAGAACTGGTAAAAGAGCCAATAGCCAAGCCATAGACAAAGCTAACCAAGGGTTGTAGAAGCCCTAAAATACTCAACCGCCTGCCACGTCGTGGGGTTTGTTCAAGCCGTTTTTGTTGTCCCCGAAAAAAGTAGCTGTAGCTTGCTGGACTCCATAAGCTAAACCCCGACTCATCAAGGTAGAACAGGTCAATCTCACCGACAGCGGCAGCCAACTCCAGCATGTCCAAGTCGGCTTGCTTGATGGCACGTCGTTTTGGGTCTTGTTTGTCCCGATGACTCACACGGCTACGTTTCCAAACTACCCCCTTTTTTTGAGTACCCGTCGCAGGTGGTCGGGACTCAACTTGACTTGCCGCTCTTGAACCAGTTTTTGTGCCAGTTGCTGACTGTTGTAGGTGCAATTCTCTTGCCGCAGACACGTTTCCAAGTACTCAATATCATCGGCTTGCCAACGAGTTTTGCCTCCACGTCCGGACTCTTCCCACAACCCTCCGAGTCCCTTCGTTTCCCACCGATGTATCGTCTCGCGCACCGTTTGCGGGTGCCAGTTGAAGTAGTTGGCGATTTTCTCCACGTACCACCCTTGTGCATTGAGTCGTAGCACTTCGGCTCGATCCTTTACCCTTTGCGGCACCGTCGTCGCTGTTCTCATCTCAAACAACGTTCGGTCTTCTTCTGGCTTGAGGAAAATTCTCAGCCTTGCACCCATGACTCACCACCTAGACAGAACAGCTTCTTTAGTTTACCTAGCTTTACATAGTTTAGGATTTTCATCCCGACCTACTTACCTGTGGCATCAATACTCAGCCCATCTTCGTGAGTGAGGTCATCAAAATCTCTTGGGATTGAAATCTGTCTAAGCTCCGTTAAGTTGAAATTAAGTTAGTACTTTAGTGATCTTTCTTGAGTGTTCTCAACCTCACTCAAAGCTAGATACTAAGCTTAGTCGCTCAGTTACTCATGAGAACTCAACCCTAGCTGTTATTGCTTTTAAAAGCCCCATTCGCCAACCTTAACAGAAATTGAGGAATTGAAAAAACAGATAGAAGGTGATGTTCCTACACGCTCTTGACGATTCTAAGAGGTATTTTGCCTACTGTGTCTTTCCGGATTTCTTTCTCTGAATCAGGCTCTCCAAAGTTCGGTTGGCATCTAGAAGTCAATCATTCACTTTCATACAACAAGGAGATTAACAAGACTCCTTCTCTTCCAGAACACCCTAATAGAGAGAATAATCTACCATGAACTTATTTCTAAAAAGCTCGGCATTGGCGACTCTGTTCACTCTTGCCTTAGTGACCAATGCAAAAGCCGCTGAACCCGTTGAGTCTAATGAATTTAAGACTCGTCAAGCCCAGTCCCAGCCACTCCTGATTGCAGAAGATACTGGAGAAATTGATGCCAAGCAATTTGAGGAGCTGCGCTCACTCAATCGAATGCTCATACAACAAATGGAGATGATGGATGCCGCTTTACCCTTACTGGAATCGGATAATCCTGAAATTAGAAGAATGGCAATGGAGATGCTTACAAATAGCCATGAAATGAATGAGCGAATGATGACCATGCGTAGGGAGAGGCTCAACTTGAGAATCCGAGACGGACGCAATTAGAAACAGTAGACCTATCTTGAAAATAGAGGCTAAGGAGTAAAAACTGGAGACGAGAGACTTAGTTTAAGGCTAACTTGGTAACCAAGTTCTCAATTTGTTGACACAGGCGCTTGAGAGTTTTGTTGGGTCGAGAACAGGTTAGATAATTAGCTCTCAAGTCTCGCTAAGCTTCTTGCTTGGACAAGATGTGCTGAAAGCCTGATCCATCAAGTTTTCTCTCCCTTAACCGACGAAAAGATGTCAGCTTATTGACAGAATTATTGAGAATAGGTGTCTGCGGTTCATTCCCGATAATGATAATCCTAGAAAGGGGGTGGGCGAGGTACACCTCGCCCACCCAGATTAACTTATTGTCCTCTTGAAAAAATAGAGGAATTGAAATCGGGTTAAGTCGCGTAACTCTCTTTGGGGTAAAGTCGGGATCAAACTACCTCTGAGCAAACTGTGACGTAGCAATAACTTAATTTCAACTTAAGTATTTTCAGTAGACCGAAAACTTTTGCGATTGTCTATGGCACCCGCGATCAGCTTCGCGGTCCGGCACACTCTTCGTACTGGTCTGCAATGGCTGATTTTACGTTTGTTAGCTGTATATTAAATACTGTTTTCTTTTAATCAGAATACTCCGCGTCAGTTCTGGCGGCTAGCTCCCCGTCAATATCGCTATGTTGTGGTGGATTCAGAAGGGACGCTACTAGTTGAGGAGAAAACGTTTAGACCCAATACAGTAGCGCTGGTCAATTGCCTCAAGGAGTCCATTGGTAAAGTTAGCACCAACTTCGCTAGGATAGCAATCTGCGTCAATGCCGATGTCGCTTCAAAAATCCACTCAAAATTACTTCTCCCGTAGACCGATAAGAGAGTAGCCAGCTCTTGAAGCATCTCGAACTCAGGTAATGAAGCAACTAGTGGTAAGTATTCCCTCACCAGCCATTGAGCCTCCTGTGGCTTTTGTGTTGTTTTACTCATTTGACTATTAGGAGACTCAATCAGCATTTTGAGTAAATCTCGGAAGCGGCTGATGTGTTGTTGAGAGTAACCAGTGATGAGTGCGATCGCCGTAGTCGTAATTTTCTGCCCATTCGCTTGAAGTTGCTCTACAGCCGCCTTAATTGCCAATTCAACCCGTTCGGTTTTATCGGCAGCTTCTGCTGTAATGTCACTAGCTCGTACCAGAGTCACTGGAATATCCAACGGGTAGTCCCCCAAAAAATAAACGATTAGCTTCTCGCCAGGTCTTCTGTGCGCCCTCAATCGTCCGATGGCTTGATGAATGTCAGCTAAAATGCGACGGCGCACGAAGGCTCTAAACTCCAAATCAGCCGATGCCTCCATCTCGAAGTAAGGTTGAATATCCTCCGGTATCACTCCTTTTACCTGAATGGGATATTTCACCTTAAGTGTTCCAGTAGAGGGTGCGCGTCCAGTGCGGGTGATAAACTCGCTTTCCAGAGCGCCGAGGTCGCGGCAGGGTGTACCAATCAAGATTAGGGTTGTTACCTGCTCAAAATCATTCATTCCACGAGTTTCAACCCACCATTTGAGAACCGTCTCAATTCCTGCATCCTGGTATGGCTCGCCAAACTTCTTAAAATCAGCGACAGCCGCCTTGGGGTCTATATTGTTTTGGATGTGATCAACCACTGCCTCAACTCGCCTGATTTGAGAGTTGCCGCGATTCATTCCCAAACGTCCCAAGCTGGCAACTTGAATCAGTTCAAGGTTATCGGTATTGGGTTGCTCCTGCCTGATACACAGCAGTTGTTGAGTGCTAATTCCTAACAAAGCTGCTAACTCAGCGCGATCACCAGTAGCATCTAGGAAGATATTCGCTTTAGCTGCACGAGCAATTCTCACAAGGCGTTGATCTGGGAGAGTAACGGTCAACAACCCGTTACGAATCCTCAACGCTCCTGGATTGCCCTGCAAAATACCGACAAACGGCACAATCCATTGCTTGATTACCTCTTTTTCGACCCGTTGTGCTGTAGTTTCGTCACCACAGGTAAGCTTCTTTCTAGCGCTAGCTGGGAGGTCGGCTAAGGAAATACCGTATTCAAGAGTCGTGTTGATTAAACTCGGCTCAAAAGCGATTGCCTGCTCGATTTCCTCTAGATCTAAGAAATCTGGCAATGAGGGAAGATGCTCCAGGATAGCCGCATGACTCCATCCGTATTTACGATGCGGTGCCGGGATTTCCCCAGAAAGCAGCGCGGCTAGTATCATCAGCAGGGGCTTGAGTGCTTGGTACTGCCCTGAGGCACGCTCGTCCAACTTTAGCCGCATCTGGTTAATGTCATGCTGAGTAACTGTAAGCGTCTGTGTGACTCGTAGGTTTTCCGACCATTCATCCCAAATAATCGCGCTTTGTGAGTAATCGTAACCATTTGAGTTCATCGCATCGATGGGTTCTGGCAAACTTTCCGGGGAGGCGATAATTCGGGGAGACTTCAGTGCTTCCCGGCGCTGGGACAGATAGCCATAAACAGCTCCGGCGCGACAAGCTTCTAGGAAAGGACAGGTTTGGCAGATTAGTTCGGCACAGTCAGCTCCAGATACATTGAGTGAGCGTAGAGCATCGATGGTGTTGACTCGACTACAGTTAGGCGAGATGCTGTAGGATTCGCCGATTTTTACCCGTCGTCGTTTACCGAAGCGATCGCATTTTAATCCCCCATGTCTCGCCTCCAAGTGCGTCCATTCAGAGAGTGTGGAGGTGGCGGGATTTCGGTGTTCTTTGGTGGCGAAGATGATTTGACGGCAATCTAATTGTTCAGTATGCAGCCGACCTGAGTCAAAGGATTTGCCAGTACCCGTAGCCGAGGAGTCGCAGAGGAATTTAGCGCCACTTTTGATGGCTTGGCTCCAAACCGTCAGGCGATCGAGAGCTTGATACTGGAGAGTCTCTTGTGGGGCTAGTGAGGAGGTTTCTAGTTCAATTGAACCCTTTTTCCCAAAACCCCAAGCTTTTAGCCGTCCCCTTGCTTTTTGGAGCTGATGCTTAATTCCAGATAGTAAGCTAGCCATAGCATCGAAGCTATGAGCGGTTTTCTCCACTCCTGCTAGATAGTCTGGCGCGTGAATCAGTTGAACTTCGTCACCTCGAAAAGCCGCTAAGAGTTCATCAAAGTCAGGTTGTGACTTATCTTCTAACTGTCCCCACTCGCCGACTGTGACGTGATAGCCCCACTGCACGAGCCATTCTAGGGTTTGTTGGTTGGCAGCGGCGATATGTCGATTAGCTCTGGCTCCTGCGTCGGGCATTAACCGGATATCATTAGCTCCTAATCGCTTGAGATAATCCGAGAGGGTTTTTTCGCCATACCTAGCCGCACTAGCTGTGCCGATGACAGCGATGTCGTGTTGTCCAGTTCGCCATAACAAGAGGGCAACGAGCATTGATTTTAGCGCTCCCTCACACAGGATTACCGTTTTGATTTGCGGAGTATTGGGGTGCTTCCAGCAAAATAGGGGTAATTCACCGTTTGGCAGTTGTGGTCCGTTCCCTCCTAATGGAGCGCTACTGAGCCAGATATACTTAGGGTCATCCAGCAACGTGGCAATTTGCATCCCAGTAATGTGATCGTCTGGATCGAGGGCAGCGATGGTAAATCCTGGTCTTCCCAGGAGGAAACCATCAGGGGAAATGCCAGGGAGGTTTTCCTTGATGCCGACTGGGGCTTTTATTCCCGGTTCCCAAGTTCTTACCCGGCCTAGGGAGACTAGCCAGTTAATTTCATCTGTTGTTAGCTGTCGCTTTTCAATTAGATGTGAGACGTGTCGGGGAGTTAGGGTTGTTGCTTTCCATTGAAGCACCAAACGGAACTGGTGATCGCGCTCTGGGATACTCAGGCAGTGCGTAAAGCGTGAAACCTGCCGTTCTTTCTTTGTACGTCGGTACTCTCGTTGAAATTCTAACGAGGCGGAGTAACCAATCTCGGCTCCCGTATCCGGTGCCCACATATTGAAACCGAGTACATCTTGTCCAACAAACTTCAGCCCTGGAACTGAACTAACCTCATCACAACGGCAGTGAATCAGTCCTGTACTGGTGTTTTCCCTACAATCTCTGCGTACCCCATTACAGACGGGGCAATTTCTTTTCAGGTAGCGCCACGTATATGCCATCAGCCCATATTTATTAACTCACAAAGAGCCAACGCGAGCAACAGTCGCCATATGAGCTTTCTTTCAAACCTAGTTCGGTAAGTCTGAGTGCTTACTCAGGTCGAACTGAGGATAAAAGTTTGGTTTGGGTGTGAACGTGAAGCTTCTGTTTGCAAGCCACGTTGAGTACCTCATCGCTTAGCACGGCAACTGTGTTTTTGTTGGCTGACCTAGATTAGCGCCCTCGTTTTTTGGTACTGGTGAGTGCCAACGGATCAGAATGATCAGAATAATCAGATTTGTGAACAAAAATGGAATTACTGCTGTGTAAAGGCTTCAGGCGAGGAAAAGTTTTTTTTGGTTAGGGTGAAAGATATTTTTGGTTAGGGTGAAAGATATTTTTGGTTAGGGTGAAAGATATTTTTTGTTCACAAGCGACAAGTCAATACTGGAGAGCGTTTCAGCCTTTTGGTTAAGGTGAAGGATATTTTCGTTCACAGATATCCAATAAGGCTGAAATCAAAGCCTGTCAAAGGTTAGAACTGTTTTCGGGGATAGCTAATCTCCCCGTTCACAAATTGACCATTGCCGCTGAGCGCGACTTCAGTTCTGCCATTGATGCACGAATTAGTGAGCGATTACCTCAGCACTCAAAAGTAGGAAAATTTCCTACTTTTATGGCATATGGCAGTAACAGTGCTCACGAACAGTTCTGCTCTGCCATTGATGCACGAATTAATAAAACGATTGCCTCAGCACTCAAAGTAGGAAAATTTCCTACTTCTATGGCAGTAACAGCGATCGCAGACAGTTCCGCGTACTTCTCGCAAGACTCAGGTGTCGTGTGACTGTCTAAGGGCGGGAAGTGACAATCCCAATGCTTGCTTGAGACGCTTCTGGGTTTTAGGAGTTATAGACCTTTTGCCAGTTTCGATCATTGAAACTGTAGATTTACCCATTTCCGCAAGTTCCGCTAGTTGAGTTACGCTCAGACCTCTTGCTATCCTTAGCTCTCTAACTCGCTCACCTGTCAGTTTCGTGCAGTCTTGCTGCTGATTAAATGGGGCTGTGACATTGCGAGGAGCAGATTTGACAGGCGCTTTTTGCCGACGTTTTTGAGTAGGATGCGGTTTTTTGGGCTTGTCAATCTCATCCAGTTTCTCAGCAATCTCTGCTGGAGGGTGTACCCAAAGCCTACCCCCTAGCAGCCGTTCAAAACTACCGCGTGTACGCTTTGTGATATCAGTTAAGCGTGTCCCCTCACCTGATGCTGCATCCAATGCCCAGAACTCAGCCGCTTCTTCAGGAGCATCAGGAATGTCCATGAGCGGGCTGACATTAACCATTTCCGGCCAATATTGTGGTGGATAAGTTTCGGGGTCAGGTTGAATGTTCCACCCCCTTTCTATTAAAACTTTGAGCGTAGTTTCCCAACGCCTGACGAGCTTCTTCCGCTCTTTTGAAGACGCAATAGCAGCGTCAAGCATTTTCTCCCCGAAGGCAACTTTCATCAACATTTCCACAGTTAGTGGACTGTTTCGATTGACCCTAGTTTTGAATAACAGCCATGTCATCAGACGTGCTGCCCCTTCATGGTGATGCCAAAGGCTCATCAAGTCGCGTAGTACTCCCGATGACACGATTCCGTACTCGTAATAACCCGATTTGTTCCGGCGTTTTTCCTCATTGAGAAAGTATTGTGCCCAGTTGCCGCATCGGACTTTGAGGGTGAATCCCACAAGTAACTTCTCACCGATAGGATTTCCCTGCTCGTCATGAAAACAATTTTGGTAGTGCAAAATTGGTTCTGCTATCTCCCACAACCAAGTCCGGCTGACGCTAAATGCTCCGACTGTTCCTTTCTCTGGCCAAGAAACATACATTAAGAGAGAACAAGGCTGCTTCGCCAAAGCCAATAGCAGGTTTAATTTCTCCTGTTTGTTTTTTAAATTCCTGTTTTGCTCTAGACCTAGATACCGTTCTAGCTGTGTATCGCTTAGAACAAACTGCTGTTCCCAAGGGCGGTCGAGCTGTGTAGCGTGAGCGGCATAGATTAAGTGAATGCAGGCGGCACGAATATCAAATTGGTCAATTAAGGCTAGAGCTACTTCCCCCTCCAACACCGCAGGATTTAGCCCGTGCAAATCATCACTAACCCAGAAAGATACGTAGCCCTGACCTTTGGCGACTGGACTTTGGTAGCAAAGTGAACCTTTCTCTGAGTCAACCCAACCAAGGTTTTTGGCTTGTGTGAGGATGTTGCACCCTTCCCAGATTAATTTGTTCGATGCCATGCGATTGGTTTTGCCATCGGGGAATAGATCGGGACTTGTCGGTAGTCGTTTGATACAACGATAGCGCCCCTTGCGCTTGGGGGTGCTAACACTACTGATTTGAGGAACCTCTAACCCAGTAATTTCAATCTGCTGTGATGCCCCTAGTTGAGGGTTAGTATCCATACTATTATCGTCTACTGTTCAAGGCTCTTGGCATCGGAGCGATCGCATGGGGTACAAAACCTGATGTTGATTAACTAGTCAAACAGTTATGTTTAAACCGTCAGTCACTAAGCCTCTAACTTACCACATCCCAAAAACAGAAAGATGTAAAATGAAAAATATAAAATGAAAAACATGGACTCTAAAAGCAAGCGACTAGCCACTCTCATCCAAGAACTACGAGGTAGTCAGAGTCAACGCCAGTTTGCTAAGCGACTGGGCGTAAGTCCCTCATCGGTTAACTTTTGGGAGTCTCGTATAGCTTGGCCTGAAACAGAGAATTTAGAAAAACTGGCAGCTTTGAAAGGGTGGACTCTCTCTCACCTACAAACGTATTTGGTAGAAGGAGAGCTTCCCTCGGAAGACCCTTTAGAACAGGTACTAAAGACGGTACGTTCATTACCGTTGGAGGCATTAGCTAAAGTAGCTACTGTGGCAGTGGAAACGCTAGCAGCTAGAAGTACTGCCTCCACTCAGACCTCCGCAAAGCCGATTTACGAAACCGCAGACTCCAAAGCGAGTTGATTGCTATCTTCTTGATCTCGATCAAGTCTTTTCACGCAAAGCACTTGCACTGAAAATGATAATTTCTAGGATTTCCGACTGAGGAAGTTTGGCTATATCAGCTTTGATTTCCGAAACCCGACGACGCGACTCATCTTTGTCCTCGGCATACCTCCCTGTCTTCCGATACTGCTTGAAGGAAATTTTGCCATCCAGATAGTCCAAAAGCGACTCTGGCGTACCACCAGTCGATTTCGCTAAAGCCTTGAAGTTGTTAGAGCCAACATCAGGAAGGTTGATTCCGTTCAGCCATCGGTTAACAGTTGCTTGTGATACTCCAACTGACTTGGCAAAAGTTGTCTGATTCCATACGGAGTCTGACTCTAATAACTCCACCAACAACTCCACTAGCCGCTGTTGTCGCTCTGATGAAGTCGCTTCCATACCGAGTTAACCATTAACATTCTCCACCTATTTTGCCACCTAATCTATAACAAGTGTATTTTAAATTATACAGGTGTATAATTAGACTATACAGTTGTATAAGCTAAAAATGCTTCACTGCCAACAAAATCGAGATATAGTCGTTGTAGATTTATTTGCTGGCGCTGGTGGGCTCTCTCTAGGGCTGGAAGCAGCAGGATTTAAGGTAGCGGTAGCAGTGGAGAAAGATGCAATTAACTGCGAGGTCTACCAAAAAAACTTCCCGGATACCAAAGTAATTTGCACAGATATCTGTTCGCTCGAACCCGCCACCTGAAGGGGTGACGAGTAAGCTAAAAGCTTGATGAATCAAGGTTTCTCCTCCATTGCTCGACACAAAGATATCAGCTTATTGACAGGCTTGTTGAGAATAGATGTCTCGCC
>NZ_JACJNU010000072.1:0-115114 GCF_014849525.1 Microcoleus sp. FACHB-SPT15
GTTGCTCGGCTTTCACGAGTTAATTCATGCCATGAATCAATTTCAACCTTTTTTTCCTGATGGATAGTTTGGCTTTCTTGTTACTTCGTATTTCGGAGAGTGACAGAAGAGGGATATAGAGATGCAAGAAGCTTTTCGGAAGGGCTAGCCGCTGTTAATGTTGGCGACAAGTGGGGCTACATCAGTCGATAGGCTCTAATTAGCTAGTAAAGCGGGTATCAGGAAGGAAATTTAGATAAGGGTGCAAAGAAAGCCAGTACTGTCAAGAGTAGCTTTATACGCCAGTCCTCAATTTTCTACACCAGAATGAACTTGTTGGAGGATGGCAGCGTCAACACTCTTGTTTAATGTAGCAAAAGATACGACTGTCTATTCTCAACTTATGAAGCGATCGCTTATTAGCTTTACTCTAAGCTTAGTTACTCTAACATCCCTTGCTCCAGTTACTCTAGCTGCACCACCGAGAAATCCAGACAAAGAAGAAACCTGTGAAATTTTAGTAGTTGGCGGCGGACTAGCAGGTGCGGCTACTGCCTACGAAGGCTTGCTAGCAGGACGAACGGTTTGCCTAACTGAAATTACTGACTGGGTAGGTGGACAAATCTCATCTCAGGGAACCTCCGCACTCGATGAACGACCAACTCAGCGATCGCGTTTATTTTACTCCCGTGGCTACCTAGAATTGCGAGAACGAATTCAACGTAAATATGGGGAACTCAACCCTGGAGACTGTTGGGTAAGTGAATCCTGCTTTCTTCCTCGTGATGCTCACAACCTACTGTTTGATACCTTGCAGGATGCAGCGAAGCGAGGGAAAGGACAACTCAAATGGTTCCCCTCAACTGTAGTCAAGGAACTCAATATCAACTCAACCGGAAATTTAATCGAAGGCGCAATTGCAATTCAGCATAAACCTGCTGCGGGTGCGCCTCCCCTCAACACCGAATCCCTCTCTCAAACGATTGAAGATTCGTATCGGTACGAAAACTCATCCCGCTTTGACAAAAGCATTGTTCGCTTCGTTCCCCAAAGGCAACAGCAAGGGCAAGGAAATGCCCCGAACTGGTACGTTGTTGATGCAACTGAAACGGGTGAAATGATTGCTCTAGCTGACGTTCCTTACCGTCTTGGTATAGATCCCCGCTCTCACCTGGAACCGTCCTCCTCTAGCACCACAAATGATCCCTATTGCACACAAGGCTTTACCTATACCTTTGCGATGGAAGCCACCGAGGAACCGCAGACACACAGAATGCCTTCGTTTTATCCTCAATATGAACCCTACTACAGCTATGAACTACAGAGACTAGCTGACTTTGGCTTGGTATTTACCTATCGCCGCATTTGGAGTCCTGGAGAGGGTGAACCAACAAAATTTGGTGGTGTGAATTTCACCGCTCCGGCACCCAGAGACATCTCAATGCAAAACTGGACTTGGGGTAATGATTATCGTCCCGGCAATGCTGAGGATAACTTAGCTTTTACTCGCGAACAGTTGCAAGCCACAGGTCAACTGTCCCCTGGTGGTTGGATGGGTGGCTTACGCGCAGACAGTCTACGCAAAGGTGAAGAAATCTCCCAAGGCTATTTTCACTGGCTTGTCGCCGGAACGACTGATTCCCAGTTGGGTGATGGCGTGAAAAAGCCGCAGCCCAACAACCGCTACTTATCTGGGTTAGATTCCCCAATGGGAACAGTCCACGGTTTGTCTAAGTACCCTTATATGCGAGAAGGACGGCGGATTATTGGACGCCCAGCCTATGGTTATCCTGAAGGCTTTACAGTTTGGGAAATCGACATCTCTCGGCGTGACTATAAGGAAGATTATTACCGTCAGACGCTCTCCCCTGAAATGTATCGCAACTTACGGACAGCCTTAGCTGGACGCGAAGCCCTCTCAATTATTGGCGGACAGAAGCAACCTGACGAGGTGATGAGGCGTACTCGCTCCTCGATTTATCCTGATTCTGTGGGGATTGGGCATTATGCGATCGACTTTCACCCCTGCATGACCCAAACTCCACCTGAAGCTCCTAATAATACAGAGCGTGAAGGGGAGCGACAGGGCGCAGGACAAGCCTATCCGTTCCAAATTCCCCTCAGAGCGATGATTCCCCAGAAAATCGACAATATGTTGGTTGCTGGAAAGAGTATCGCCACGAGTCACATCGCAGCAGCAGCCTATCGAGTGCATTCCTTTGAATGGTCATCCGGCGCGGCGGCTGGAACTACGGCAGCATTTGCTTTGGAGACAGGCATAGCACCTTACCAGCTAACTGATCAACTTCCGCAACAAGAACCCCAACTGCGAGTTCTGCGGCAACGCTTGGAAAAGACAGGCAATCCCACAGCTTTTCCAGACACCTCAATTTTCAATGAAAACTGGGATGAGTGGCGTTAGGCAAGTCAAAAGTCAAAAGTCAAAAGTCAAAAAGGGAAAATCCGTTCATGGTAGGCTCTTGACGGCTACCTGAATGCCAATTAGATGTGCCGTAGCTTTATAAGGGATTGGTAATCTTTTGTAGGAAGGTAGTTGTTGTAAGTGGAAGCTCAACTAACAACTAACAACCAACCTCTCAAATCCACTCTTGGGAGGCTTTAGCTTCTGCTTGAACTAGGGTTTCTCGCAACTGCTTCCAATCTATCTGGGTAACTGGAGCATCCTGAAGTAGCTGACCTTCCTGCAAATACAATACCCGTGTACAAAATAGCTGAGCCATATCTAGCTGATGATTGATCATCAAAATTGTCATCTTGCCCTGAAGGGTTAAGTCAGTTAACACAGCCAGAACATGAGAGGCGATGCCAGCATCCAGAGCAGATGTTGGCTCATCAAGTAGTAAAACTTTGGGTTGAGTAATTAAAGCTCGTGCGATCGCAACAAGTTGTCGTTGACCTACAGAAAGTTGTAACTCGGTTCGCTCTAGCCAATCGGCGGGGATGTGCGCCTGTTCCCGACAAGCCTCTAAGCGCAGCGAAATCTCCTGTTTGGGTAACTGCTGCAACATTAAAGGGTAAGCAAGTGCCTCTTTAACCGTCATTCCTAAGAGCTTTGGTTCTTGAGGAACCAGCATAACCTGTCGTCGCAACTGGATGACAGGAATTTTCTTAATGTCCTGATTTTCTAGATAAATTGCTCCACTTGTCGGTTCACTCAGCCGATTCAAGAGCCGCAATAGTGAGGTTTTGCCAGCACCAGAGGGACCAATCAGACAAATGCGATCGCCCCCGAAAACCTCAAAAGAAATATCCGTTAATATAGGTGAGCCTGTAATCTTGCCTCCAATTAAGGTTACAAGGCTTACCTGCTTTAGCTGCAATTGCGAGGAGTCCGCCCTTTTTACGTCAGCAAACCTTGAGTCAAAGCTGTCCAAATCGTCCATCCATCTACGAGAAACAGCAACAGTGTAAATCCCAACAGAATCAGATACATCCAAGGCTGTGCCAAAGGACGAACATCTGTTGTATCAATCCCAGTATGCACTTCCACTAGCTTGACTAGCCGTGCAAACCCGACCACACGCATCGGCAGCAAGTAGGCTTTTTCTAAGGACTGGCTGATAAAGTAGTAAACCATCCCCCCTTGACCCGTCGTTCGCATTTTCAAATCTTTCACATCTGCCCAGGCTAACGACCAACCTTTGCGAAAGAAACGAGGAACCCAACGGGGATAAGCAACCTGAATTTTTTCCTCATCCACAATCACCCGTTCACTTAAGGCACCAAAAAGCGCTGTTGCTCCCAACCCAATTCCTACCCACAGTACTACTGGAGGTACAGGTGAAGATGATACTTGCGAGAGAAAGGGTAAAGGAATCGTTAGTGCCAGATAAAGCGCCATTAACGTGAGGCGAATTAGAGGAGAAATACGAAAAATTGATAAGTTAGGTTGCTTTGATTCTGATGGAATTTGAAGATTTGGTGACACGGCTTAAAACTTCTTTTCTTTATTATTTCTAGAGCTTTTCATGAGTAAAGGAAAATTAGCTTTCTGGTGTCCACACCGTCTGTGTGCCTTGCCCCCAGAAGCCTTCAAATTTCGTCACCTTGATATCGCCAAGAACCTCCGTCTGACAGGCTAAGCGACGATTGGCTGTGGGAGAATGGGGAGGAAGCGATCGCCTTGCCTTATCCTTCCAATTGGGTTTTGAAACTTGCCCTTCTACCTGAACTGCACAAGTGCCACAGGTACCAATACCCATACAGTTAATGATTTTGGCATTGCCGTTATAAAGCTCAATGCCATGCTCTAATAGAACTTTACGGAGATTACTGCCTGAATCACATTCAAATGTCTTCCCTTGAGCTGTTACTTTAGGCATTCACTAATCTCCCAATTCCTTTTTTGCTTTCATTCTACAGTTTATATTTCTTTACAAACTGTGAACAAGAAAGCTGACTTCTTTGAATAGCCACGAAAGCCACTATGACGGGTGCCGAACTCCATTCTTCTTCCCTGCCCATGACCTTGCAAGAATCAAACCCCCTCTGGATTTATGACACAACACTACGGGATGGTTCCCAGCGTGAAGGATTGTCGTTGTCACTAGAAGACAAGTTGCGAATAGCGAAGCAACTAGATCAGTTGGGGATTCCTTTTATTGAAGGGGGATGGCCAGGGGCAAATCCCAAAGACGTGCAATTTTTCTGGCAACTCAAAGAAGAACCGTTGACTCAGGCAGAAGTTGTCGCCTTTTGCTCGACTCGACGACCTAACACTACTGCTGCTACTGACCCAATGTTGCAACCTATTCTTGCAGCAGGAACTCGCTGGGTGACCATTTTTGGCAAGTCTTGGGATTTGCACGTCACTGAAGGGCTGAATACAAGCTTGGAAGAAAACCTGGCGATGATTCAGGATACGATTGAGTACCTGCGTAGCCAAGGTCGTCGGGTGATTTACGATGCAGAACATTGGTTTGATGGCTACAAACGCAATCCCGACTATGCAATCAAGACTCTCATTACCGCCAGGGATGCGGGTGCAGAATGGTTAGTCCTGTGCGACACCAACGGCGGAACTCTACCTCATGAAGTGGGTCCAATTGTTCGAGATGTTGTTGAGAAGACGAGAGTAGGGATTCAGGCTTCAGCTATCAGCAACCAGCCATCAGCCTTTGCTCCTCAATTGGGTATTCACACACACAATGACTCGGAGACAGCCGTTGCCAATGCTTTAGCGGGGGTGATGGAGGGGGTGCGGATGGTGCAGGGAACAATTAACGGCTACGGTGAACGCTGCGGTAATGCGAATCTCTGTTCGTTGATTCCTAATTTGCAGTTAAAGCTAGGTTACAGATGTATTGAGGATGACCAGTTAGGGAGACTAACCCAAGCTAGCCGACTGATTAGTGAAGTGGTTAACCTTGCCCCCGATGACCATGCACCCTTTGTTGGCCGCTCAGCGTTTGCTCATAAAGGGGGTATCCATGTTTCAGCCGTTGAACGTAATCCACTAACTTACGAACACCTTGAACCAGAACAGGTTGGGAATCGGCGTCGGATTGTGATTTCAGACCAATCTGGGTTGAGCAATGTTTTAGCAAAAGCCCGTAGCTTCGGGCATGACCTCAACAAACAAGACCCGACTTGTCGCCAAATCCTCGATCGCCTTAAAGATCTTGAAAGTGAAGGGTATCAATTTGAGGCAGCGGAAGCCAGCTTTGACTTGTTGATGCGAGAAGCACTGGGACATCGGAAACAGCCATTTGAACTAAAAGGCTTTCAAGTTCATTGCGATATGCTGCGAGGAACTAACGTTCAATACAATAACGCTGTTGCCACGATTAAAGTTGCTGTAAATGGTGAAGACATTCTGGAAGCGGCGGAAGGGAATGGCCCGGTTTCAGCACTGGATACGGCGCTGCGAAAAGCCCTCCAAAACTTCTATCCAGAGATTGCACAATTTCAATTGACAGACTATAAAGTGCGGATTCTCGATAGTGGCGCTGGGACATTGGCAAAGACTCGTGTGTTGGTTGAATCCAGCAATGGGCATCAACGTTGGACAACGGTGGGTGTCTCGACTAATATCCTTGAGGCATCCTATCAGGCGGTGGTAGAGGGGATTGAGTATGGTTTATTGTTGCAGTCTCCAGAAGATGTGATGGGTGAGGTGGCACGTCAACAAGCTAACTCTACGTCTGCTGGCTGAATATAACCTTGTAGAGACGTTCCTCTGGAACGTCTCTACGACTTATCTTAAGCCTTGAACTAAACTACCCTTCAGGAACGCTTACGCGAACGGGCTAAAAGCTAAAACCCGTTAAAACGGGTTGAAAGACTTTCCCAATAAGCTTTAGCTCACTTGAGCTTGAGCCGGAAATTTATTTCCAGACTCTTAAGTCAGTGCCATTCGTATTAAACTCGTTGCATAGAAATTCCTTAGGATTAGGGCGATCGCTTATTGCCCAAACTCAACTCTTGCCTGCTCGACGATTTCCACTGTCACCACATCTAACTCAGCCTCACGAGCTAAATGCTCAATCCGTTGCCGAGCTTGAGAACGAACAAAATAGGGAATATTTTTCAGCTTAGCTTTGGCTTCAGGTGTCCAGGCTAGAGTGTCTGTAAATTCACGTCTTTCCATAATTCCCCGCCCTCGGCTTTTATTTCAAGCACCTTTTTATTTAATTTTACTGCTTCTTCTTAGCGTCGATCCCCAGTCTCTTATCCCAACGATTAAGCTGGGTTCTTTCACTCCTGTTGACGACGGGAGAAGAATTGAATCGCTACAACGGCAACAGCAATCACAACAAATGAAAACACTGTCGTTAATGTTCCTAAAGCATACAAGGCCGGAGAAGTAACATTGGTCGTCATGCCATAAATTTCTAGCGGCAAGGTGTTGTTCTCTCCAGAAATCAAAGCACTACGAGTAAATTCATCATAGGAAAGTGTAAAGCCTAGTAGTGCTACTCCTACAACACTAGGAGTAATCAAGGGAAAAACTATTTCCCAAAAGGTTTTAACATCTGTAGCCCCTAAATCTCTAGCTGCTTCTTCATACGAAGGATTGAAACGGTTGAAAATGCCAATCATGATTAAAAAGGCAAAGGGGATTGTCCAGGTTAAATGCCCACCCAAGACAGATGAGTACCACTGGGTTGGTAGCTCAAATTGGCTAAAGATAACTAAAATGCCAAAGGAAATCAAAACACTAGGAACAATCAGGCTAGAAATTGTTAGGTAAAAAAGCGCTCGTGAACCCAAGAACTTGCGCCGGAACGCTAGTCCTGCCATCACGCTGATGATGACAGTTAAGGACATTACAATGAATCCGAGTAAAAGCGATCGCTTAAAGGGTTCGATAAAGTTTCCAATCCGCTGCGTCTGAAATACCGAAGAGAACCAGTAAAGACTAAATCCCTTCATGGGAAACGTTAGTCCTCCCTCTTCTCCTTGAAACGACAGAATGAAGATGGAAAGCATTGGTCCATACAAAAATAGGACAAACAACCCGAAGAAGGCTGCAAGTAGGTAAAAAGACAGAGAACGTTTTTGCGATCGCATTACTTATAACTCTTTGCGAATATCAACAACTCGTAAAATCCCCACAACGATTGCCAAGGTAATAACTAGTAGAATCACAGCATTAGCAGCTGCTAGAGGATACTGCAAACTCCGAATTTGATTACTCATCAAATATCCAACTGAAGATGTTTGTCCACCACTCATCAGCCTCACAGTAATGAACTCTCCCATCACCAACGTCACTATAAAAATTGAACCAATCGCAATTCCTGGAGCAGACAGAGGTACAATCACTTCTTTCAACACTTGAAATCCAGAAGCCCCAGCATCTCGTGCTGCACTAATTAACGAAGGTTCAATCCGCACCATACTGTTGAAGATTGGCACAATCATGAACAGTACATAAAGATGCACCATTGCTAAGACCACTGAAAAATTTGAAAATAAGAAAATATCTAGAGGAGCATCAATTAAGTTCAAAGACATGAGAGCTTTATTGAGAATTCCTTCTCTTCCCAAAAAAGGAATCCAAGAAATCATCCGAATAATATTAGAGGTCAAAAAGGGAATTGTACAAATCAAGAACAAGATTATCTGCCAGCGCAAGCTCTTAACATAAAAAGCAAGGAAGTATGCAACCGGAAAGCCAATCACTAAGGTAAATAACCAAACTAGCGCTGTAAATTTAAAGTTATTTAGATACGTGGCGAAATAAGTTGGGCTAAAAATATCTTTATAATTAACCAAGGTAAAGCTTGGTGTCATTGTATAGCCATTAAAGTCCCAAAAACTTATAACAAAAATTGTAATAATTGGCAATATCAAAAACAATAGTAAGACTAAAACTTGTGGAGTGATTAATAAATACTGTTGTAGGGATTTTAACTTCATTTTTCTTGGAATTTAAGAGTAAAGATTGCTGTTCAAATTCCCGACTGATTCAAGAAGTCGGGAATCTTAGCATTGATTAATTGCACCCCTAAAAGACGGGTTACCACGGGATGCTCACTAACTTCTAAGCAGAAATAAACTCGTTCCACTTCTGAACAAGATACTTCTGCTCATCCATTACAGAATTCCAGCAGACAATCTTGCTGAAGCGTTCCTCAAAGGAACCACCATCACGCACTGAGCCTTTCTTCTCCAGTGTTTTGCCAAACGGGTCAACCATATCAGCAGAAGCCGCTTTTCCTTCGTACCAAAATGTCCATTCTTCCGGCTTCATAAACTTCTTCGCTGTCTCTGGCGCTGCACTGTAATAACCCTGCCGTCCTAAGAAAGCTCCTAACCAGCCGTCTAGAGTCCAGTTGAGGTATTCATAAGCCGCATCTAGTGAAATACCTGAGAGGTTCTTCGATAACCCAATACCGCCTCCCCAACCTCTATATCCTTCTTTAAGTGGGGCATAAATGCAGTTAATTCCCTTAGCTTTCACTTGCGTGACGGCAGGCGACCACATAGATTGCAGTGCGACTTCACCAGATGCCATGAGGTTTACTGATTCATCAAATGCTTTCCAGAAGGCTCTAAATTGTCCAGCTTTCTTTTGTTCAATCAAAATTGCTGTAATTTTATCTAGTTCTTCCCTCGTCATGTTGCCCTTGTCGCCAAATTTCATCAAGCCAAGGGCTTCAACTACCATAGCGGCATCCATAATGCCGATAGAAGAAATATCAAGAATTGAGGTTTTGCCTTTGTATTTTGGGTCAAATAGCTCTCCCCAAGATTCAATTTTTTTACCCGTTAAATCGGGACGATAGCCAAGCGTATCGGCATTGTACTGGAAGGGAATTAGGGTAGCGAAATCAGTTGGAGTGGGGGAGAATTCTGTTGAGTCTTGCCCTTTCAAGAACATGACTTTAAAAGGAGCCGTTCCTTGAGATGTATTAACAGGCGCTCCTTCCTGAAATTTCCCCGTTGTGAAATAGGGAACAATTTTGTCAAAAAGTTTGATTTTATTGACATCAATTGGCTGCAAGTTACCGGAAGGAACAACTAACGGCAAACTGAAATATTCTCCATCGAAAATGTCATAGGACTTCGGCTGAGTAATCGCGATTTGATTATTCTCATCAGTACTTAAAGCCCGTGTTGTGATTTTAAAACCCAAATCTTCTTGAGCTTTTTGAGAAATCTCATTGATTTGGGAGACACCCGTACCAATAAACCGGAGTGTTACATCTTTAATTTGATTGGTATTAACAGTAGGACCGCCACTCGACTGTTGAGTGGTTTGCTGCCGAGTACACTGAGTTGCCGTAAGTAAAGCTCCAGTTGCTAGTCCGGCTCTGATTAGTTCGCGACGAGTAAATTTAGGCATGGTTGTAGAACGTTGGATGAAGAGAAGGGAGGGTTTCGTAGGAGGCAGCTAGCCTACATCAGCAGTCGTGAAAAATGGAATTTTAAGATGTTTCTTGGCAAGCTCAGCTACTAAGAAAAAGCGGCAAGCTTTTTGACCTAATGGGGTAAGAAAATACAGTCATCCGTTGACCAATTGAGTGTAACGATTTGTCCTTCCTGAAGAGGTTGGGATATGCAATCATGCGATCGCACTTTATAAAGAATCTCAGCACCCGTTGATTCCACCAAAAGCCGTACTCGCGTGACGTAACCCGTAAACTCAACAAAGACAATTCGCGCCGAAACTCGGTTATGAACCGTTTGCCCTTCCGCAGTTGGCTGTACCTCTAAGTGCATTCTGTCGGCACGTACACAGCAAGCCGCATTGTCTCCAGGTTGGGCAAATTGTCCTCGACACAGCAGCGTTCCAATGCCTTCAACCTCTAACTGGATGACATAACCGTTGGTATCTGCGATCGCATTACTCACCTTGCCCGTAAAAATATTGTTATCACCAACGAACTTGGCAACAAACTGAGAGGCGGGAGCGACGAAAATTTCTTGCGGTGTGCCAATTTGGTCAATATGACCATGATCCATGACAACAATTTGATCAGAGAGCGAAAAGGCTTCATCCTGAGCATGAGTGACTTGGATAAACGTCATCCCAAACTGACGCTGCAACTTCCGCAACTCGCCTCGTGTTTTAACACGCAATGACTCATCCAAAGCACTCAGAGGTTCATCCAAAAGCAGCACTTGGGGACGGGTTACTAAGGCTCTTGCGAGTGCTACACGTTGCTGTTGACCTCCACTGAGGGCAGTTGGCTTACGTTTGGCAAAGTTATTTAAACCCACAATCTCAAGCATCTCATCAACCCGATCGCGGCGATCGCGTTCTGGTGTGCCTCGCATTTTTAAGCCAAACTCAACGTTTTGCCAAACCGTCTTGTGGGGAAACAGCGCATAGTTTTGAAACACCATTGCTGTATTCCGCTTTGCTGGCGGCAAATCATTGACACGAGTATTCCCAATCAAAATATCGCCACTGCTAATGTCTTCGTGACCCGCAATCATCCGTAGTGTCGTAGTTTTACCACAACCACTTGGTCCTAATAGACAACAATAAGAACCCGCCGGAATATCTAATGTCAGATTTTCGACCGCCACCACAGAGCCATACTGCTTTGTCACAGACCTCAGCGCAACGCCCTGTGCTTGAGGCAGAGTAGGTAGATTGGTGGGATGACTGGTTTGCGCCTCAGTGTTGCTTGTGCCGATGGTCATCTTGGTTGCGTTAGTAGAGTATTGAGCGAATCCGCTTTATCCCAAGTTGAATTCTGTTGTACCAGAGCGATAACAGTAGGAGAAAAAGAAAAAGCTAAGGGGGAAACGAACGACTCATTCCTTTGCCTTTTCATCCCTCACCTTTTTGCCTAAGCGCATCAGTGGCATCTTGAAAATACAACTTCAGTATTAGCTAGTCATTAAAAGTGTCTGTGGGTTCGTGAACTGTATTTTTCTATACTTTTTTACAGTGAAATTAACTGCTCAAACTGCCCACCTTAGTGTTCTCTGATATAGCAGTCGCCAAAGCTGTTAGGGAAAGATGACAGTAGATGCCTTCAACAGCGTAGTTTGTGAATTGATTGTTGTCCTAGCGGGAATTAGTTGCTCAGTTGCGTTTGCGATCGCATCATTAAAGGAATAAGAACACCTGGCACTATTCGATGCATTTCAGCAAGTTCTAGCCAAACACCCACAGGCAAGACCGCATCTAGCGCTATGGCAGTCACTATGTGAATACTACGATGAAAATCTGCCTTATAAAAACATCTTGAAGCTCATACTTCAACAAAAAAATATGTATTAACCACTACAAATATCGCTTATGCCTCATACACCCCTGCTCCCTTTGTCAGAATTTTTTTGAGTGGAGCAAAAGTTGTTCCTTTGTTGTGAGTCCTGGGAATTCTAGCATTAGAGCCTTGCTGCATTTGTCATCCCTAGGTAGGGAGACATGGAAAGAAAGTGTGATTAATGTTTGTAAAGGAATGTGAAGTAAACACCCGCTGGGTGTCAAACACTAGATGCCGACACGCAGTTTATGCTTCCCGGTTTTCAGGTGCGTTCCCGGCAGTGGTTTCCGTTCGCGGAAGCGCTCTCCGTTGGCGAAGCCTTCTCTAAAGGACTAGGAGAAGGGTAGCACTGTACTCTAAGGTCTACAACAAACCTGATGACAATTTACAACCTCTAACCTCTACTGTCTTACCGCTAACCTATTCTCAGACTAGACAAACGACTAGACCAGGGGAGCAATCAATTCATGGACGATGTATTAATTAGCGGAGGACGGATTGTTACAGCAGTCGATGATTACGTTGCAGATATTTTGATCCGCAACGGCAAAATCGAGACAATTGGGCGAGTAATAGAAGCGCCATCTGCTGAGCGTTATGATGCAACTGGTTTACTTGTGATGCCGGGTGGCGTTGATGTCCATACCCACATGGAGTTTCCTCTTGGTGACGCTGAAACCTGCGACACCTTTGAGTCCGGTACTCGTTCAGCGGCGTTTGGTGGGACAACAACAATCATTGACTTTGCTCTGCAAAAACAAGGTGAAAGTGCCAAGCTAACCCTGGAACAACGGCTAGCTGTAGCAGAACCGCAAGCTAGTGTTAATTATGGCTTCCATATCATTCTGACTGACGTTAGACCAGAGGTACTGACGGAACTACCAGACTTAATTGATACCGAAGGTGTCTCCAGTTTCAAAATGTTCATGGCTTACCCTGGCGTTTTGATGATGAGTGATGCTGACATCTTCAAAACGATGCGGGTGGTTGGACACCATGGTGGGATGGTCAACATACACGCGGAAAATGGTGGTGTTATTCAAGTTTTGATTGAAGAAGCCTTGGCACAGGGCAACACTTCCCCGAAGTATCATGCCCTAACACGACCTGCGATTATGGAAGCGGAGGCAAGCCACAGAGCAATTCGTCTGGCGGAACTTGCAGAAGTCCCAGTTTATCTCGTTCACCTCTCAGCAAAAGAGGCATTAGAGAGTGTTGTGGAAGCACGCGATCGCGGTTTACCCGCTTTTGCTGAAACTTGCCCCCACTACCTGTTTCTCACTAGCGACGAGTACGAACGACCAGGATTTGAAGCGGCAAAATATGTAATGACACCACCTTTGCGTGACCATCAGTGTCAACACGCTTTGTGGCGAGGACTTAAGTTTGATGACTTGCAAATTGTTTCCACTGACCACTGTCCCTTCTGTTTTAATGAAAACCTCTATGGTTTAAATCGCTCCAAGCAGTTAGGGCAGGGTAACTTTGAGAAAATTCCTAACGGCGCACCGGGGGTAGAATTGCGCCTTCCCTTACTCTTCGATGGTGGCGTTAAAGGCGGGAAAATCTCACTCAATCGTTTTGTCCAGCTTACTTCCACAGCGCCCGCCAAGATGTTTGGACTGTTTCCTCGTAAGGGTGCGATCGCTATTGGTTCAGATGCCGATTTAGTGTTATTTGATCCCGATAAACCACATACGATAAGCGTGAGTACCCATCACTCAAACGTGGATTACAGTTTGTACGAGGGGCGCTGTGTGATCGGCAAAGTTGAAAAGGTGTTTCTGCGTGGAGAGTTAATTGTAGATGGTGATCATTGGCTCGGTCGAAAAGGCGGAGGAACGTATCAAAAACGTTCAGCCTCCGGTGTCTTCTAAAGTGTCCCCTCTAGGCACTGTATCAGATACTCTGGTGACGACCTATCTCCAGATGACGGATGGTTCAGAGTTTTGTCCTGCGTATCTCTACTACCATGATGGAATCAAAGTCATGTGCATGGATACGCCAGATGTCGCTTTTTATCGATTCTTATACACTTCTGTGGGTAAGCCGTGGGGTTGGCGCGATCGACTCTCCCATTCGGATGAAGAAATTGAGGCATTGCTAAAAGCACCAGGAACAAGCGTTCATGTTCTATATGTCAATGGTGTCCCGGCTGGATACATAGAACTAGCGCAGCGTCGAGAAGGCGCAGGTGGTCGTTTTGATTCAACAAAGATTGACTACTTTGGTCTACGTCCCAGCTACATTGGTCGCGGCTTAGGCAAGCATTTACTCAGTCATGGTATCGCCTACGCCTGGAATAAAGGTACTCAACGCTTGTGGGTACATACCAGTAATTTAGATGGGCCTTATGCCCTCAATAACTACATCAAACGCGGCTTCAAAGTTTACCGAGTTGAAGAAAAGCCAATGCCGGAATCTTATTTTTAGTATTAACACTAATATTCAACCCTTCTGAAAAGGAACTAGTGCAACGCCTATCAGCTTGAGAACAGGATTTGGTAGAAAACAACAAAGATTAAGCAAACGTTTGCTGCATCCCAAGGCGCAATTCTATTAAAATCTGTAAAGAAAGTGAGAGGGAAAGGCTGAATGCGCGTTGCAATTGTTGGGGCAGGACTAGCTGGGATGGCGACAGCAGTTGACTTAGTCGATGCCGGACATGAGGTAGAAATCTTTGAATCTCGTCCCTTTGTTGGAGGGAAGGTTGGTAGCTGGGTAGATGCTGATGGCAACCATCTTGAGATGGGCTTGCACGTCTTTTTTGGCTGCTACTACCAGCTGTTTGACTTGATGAAGAAGGTAGGGGCGTTGGATAACTTGCGCCTGAAGGAGCATACCCACACGTTCATCAATAAAGGGGGACGCATCGGTGAACTGGATTTTCGTTTTTTTACAGGTGCGCCGTTCAATGGGCTGAAAGCCTTTTTCACAACCTCCCAGCTATCGCTACAGGATAAACTACAAAATTCTCTTGCTCTGGGCACCAGTCCCATTGTTCGCGGTTTAGTGGACTTTGACGGGGCGATGAGAACAATTCGTGACTTGGATAAAATCAGCTTTGCTGATTGGTTTCGCCGTCATGGTGGTAATGATGGCAGTTTGAAGCGGATGTGGAACCCGATCGCATACGCCCTTGGCTTCATCGACACGGAGAATATTTCCGCCCGTTGTATGCTTACAATTTTCCAGTTTTTTGCCGTGCGCTCAGAAGCCTCGGTCTTGCGAATGCTGGAAGGTTCCCCCTATGAGTATCTTCATAAGCCGATTATTGAGTACCTAGAGGCGCGAGGCGCAAAAATCTACACCAGACGGCGAGTTCGGGAAATTCTTTATACTGAGGCGGGAGAACAAACAAAAGTCAGTGGATTGGTGATTGCTAACGGCGAGACTGAGGAAACCATCACGGCTGATGCTTACGTCTGCGCTGGTGATATCCCTGGTGTGCAACGCCTGTTACCAGAAGAATGGCGCAAGTGGTCGGAGTTTGACAATATCTACAAGCTAGATGCAGTGCCAGTCGCAACCGTGCAGTTACGGTTTGATGGCTGGGTGACTGAACTCCATGATGCCCAGAAGCGTAAGCAGCTAGTAGAAGCGGCAGGACTGGATAATTTACTTTACACTCCTGATGCTGACTTCTCGTGCTTTGCTGACTTAGCGTTAACAAGTCCTAGTGATTACTACCGTGAGGGACAAGGCTCACTGTTACAATTAGTCCTCACTCCAGGCGATCCGTTTATCCGGCAGAATAATGAAGCGATCGCGCAACACGTCCTCAAGCAAGTCCATGAACTCTTTCCCTCTTCACGAGAGTTGAACATGACCTGGTACAGTGTTGTCAAGCTTGCCCAGTCTCTCTACCGGGAAGCCCCTGGCATGGACGCCTATCGTCCTGAGCAAAAGACACCTATTAGCAACTTCTTCCTTGCCGGAAGCTACACCCAGCAAGACTACATCGATAGTATGGAAGGAGCAACTTTGTCGGGGCGTCAGGCGGCTAAAGCAATTCTAGAGAAGGCTCAAGAATTTGTAGAGCGAACCCCCGTAACAGCAGGTTGAGTTTATCAGTGTTCCCAGTCGTTAGTCGTTAGTCCTTAGCGCGGAAAAACCAACGACTAATGACTAATATCAATTCCCAATTCCCAACTCCCAATTCCCATGTCCAATTGGCTAGAACACAGTGTACAGGTCGAAGTAGATGTTCCCATTGAAACCGTGTGGAGCCTCTGGTCAGATTTAGAGCAAATGCCCCGTTGGATGAAGTGGATTGACTCGGTGAAGGTGCTTGAAGACAATCCTGAGTTATCCCGTTGGAAACTTGCAACGGGTGGCTTGGAGTTCACTTGGCTTTCCCGCATTCTCAAGTTGGTGCCACAGCAAATTATTCAGTGGGAATCAGTAGATGGCTTACCGAATCGTGGTGCTATCCGCTTCTACGATCGGCATGGCAGCAGTATTGTCAAAATGACTGTGTCTTATGCGATCCCTGGCTTTCTGGGTCAGTTGATGGATAACCTGTTTTTGGGTCGTGTTGTTGAGTCAACCATCCAAGCTGATTTAGAGCGATTTCGTGAATATGCTCTCAACGTTAAAGCTCAATAACAAACCTTCGTCTAAGTGAAGCTTAGCAGGAATGGTATAGCTTTACACCCTAAGCGACATTAAGCGTCTTCTCTAGGCAAGTGTAGCTTTAAGGCAAGTTCCTGAAGCTGCTCACCCGTACCCTCGGCTTGCTCCAGGGCACGATTGAGCAGCGCAAGCTTTATTTAGACCAAGTGGCTGGAACTATTCAATGATATGAAAATAGAAGGCTGCCACTACAAAGTTGCCTAACAAAAGGACTAGTGCCCAGAATAGGCGGAATGGATATGGGGGCTTAGCACCTGTTTTTGCAACTGGGGCGTTATATTTCTTGGTTTGAGCCGTCATAGGATTCGCTCCTTATAAAGAGACTTTCTTAAAAAATAGTAAAGTTAAACCGTACCAAAGAGCCATACCTGTAGGTATGACTTATTGTGAAGATTCTTGCACCTTTTACTTGCCTAGTAGACAATCCATAGGGTTGAGAGAGGTTGAAGTTTCATCGCCGGATGAAGTAGGGAGAGCCTTAAAGACCTACTCTTCCCAATCATCTCCCCAGTTTATTGATTGCTGAATCAGCAGTTTAGGGGTTGATAACGTGGAAATAAATTGCAGCAACCAATAGGTTAACCAGTAGGAAGACGGCTCCAAGGGTTAAGCCCACCGGGAACGAAGGCGTTTCATCGGGAGTGAGAACAGCGGAACCTTTTTTATTTTCTCTTTGTTCTTTTATTTCTTGTGTTTCTCTAGTTTCTCTTGTGGTTTCAGTCGGCATTTTAAAGACGCTAATTCTACGAGTTTCTTAATAAATACCGAAAAAAGCATGGGCTTGATAAAGTTCTTTAGAGGGATTATTGGCTAATCTCCAATCCGCTTTAAGTCGGAAATATTTGCCGATACTCTCTCTAGACTCTCTCCCCGGCGTGGTAGGAACTGCGAACGAGAGGACCTGAACGGACATGGGCAAAACCCAACTCTCGTGCGATCGCACCCAACTCGTCGAATTCCTCTGGAGTCCAATATTTTTGGACGGGTAGGTGTTGTAAGGAGGGGCGCATATATTGACCGAGTGTGATGCGATCGCATCCGGCGTTGCGTAAATCAACCATTGCCTCAATCACTTCAGACTGGGTTTCACCATGCCCTAGCATCAAGCCTGACTTGATGGGGATAGTGGAGTCAAGCCGTTTGACAAAGCGCAGGACATCAAGCGATCGCTCATATTTTGCTCCCCGCCGCACTCGTCTCTGTAGCCGTCGCACCGTCTCAACATTGTGGTTATAACACGCTGGACGAGCCTTCACAACTGTTGCTACCCGTTGGTGTTGTAGGTCGGCAAGTGTTTCTTCTCCTTCACCTCTACCGCCCCAAAAATCCGCCGTCAGCACCTCTATTTCTGTTTCTGGATTCAGCTTACGAATTGCCTCCATCGTTGCGACAAACCAACCTGCGCCCTGATCAGGTAAATCATCTCGTGCCACCGAGGTCAGCACAACATAACGCAAGCCCAACAGATGTACCGAGTCAGCCACTTTTTGCGGTTCCTCAGGGTCAAGGGGCATGGGCGAATGACCCTTGTCTACTTGACAAAAGGCACAAGACCGGGTGCAAGTTTGTCCCATTAGTAAAAATGTCGCTGTCTTCTGGGCATAGCACTCGCCTCGGTTCGGACAACGCCCTTCTTCGCAAATCGTGTGGATTTGCCGTTGTTTAATAATGCGCTGCACGGCTGAGATTTCGCTGGCTTTGCCAATTGGACGTCGTAACCAAGTAGGAAGTGGTTCAACTGGCGGTTGCCATAACTTCTGAGTGGGTGGAGTAGTCACAGACTGGTCGATTTTTGTAGACAAATCCATCTATGGTGATAACCTCTACGATAAGAATGTTAAAGCACTCAACTCCCGCTCTTGTTTTACCCAGTTTTTTGCTCTGATCCATCAGACCAGATTAATCTAGAGTCAGGCGCACCGTTTGCTCTTGGGCTTAAGCTCAGAAGGGCAAGAGTTGAGGATGTAATGTCAGTAGCCGTATCACACATGGACAGAAGTAATTCCGTCTTACGTGGGTGGTACTGGTTTATGTCGATTGGGTATAGAGTGACTTGTAGATCAGACCTAGACACACTGACGCTACACCATTAAATATGAGTTGGCAGCGTTAACAGTAACTAAATTTTTGACTCAGGGTTGAATTCCTCATCTAGAGTCAGCGGCAGTCGCTTCAAAAAACTGTAGTTTTTCTTTAAATTACCTCTCTAAAGGAGTCAGTCGTGGCAAGTCATAAAATCCTGGTAATTGATGATAGTAAAGTCATCCGGATGCGGGTTAGAGAAATGTTACCTCCGGGTAACTTTGAAGTTCTGGAAGCGAAAGATGGTATTGAAGGGCTTAATCTAATCCGCCAGGAACGCCCAAATTTAATTATGTTAGATTTCCTCTTACCCAAGATGAGTGGTTGGGACGTATTTCAGGAAATTCAAACTCATAGTGACCTGCAAACAATCCCTTTAGTACTGATGTCAGGTCGTAAGGAAGAAGTAGCAGAGAAAATCATAGAGCCTTTTGAGTATTTTGCCTTTGTTGAAAAGCCATTTGAGAAGAAGCAGCTAGTTGATGCAATCAAAGAAGCGATGGGCAAGGCGAAAAAACCCCGCCCAGTTGCCCCAGCACCTGCAGCGGCAGTAAGTTCACCCACGGCTGACTCGCCTGCGGCTTCTGTATCAGCAGCAGAGATTGAAGCGCTGAATGTAAAAATTGCCAAGATGCAGACGGAAATTGATGGTTTGAAGAAACAGCTAACTCAGCTAGTAACGTTCATCAAACAAAAACTAAAATAGCTCTTGCCTTAGAGACTTAGAGATTGGGTAGACCTGAAGCAATATATGCTGAAATCTTCCCAATCCCTAATCCTCAATCTCTAATCTAGTTCCCGTCGTCCTTCTAAAGCTCGTGCTAAGGTCACTTCATCGGCATACTCTAAATCTCCACCCATTGGTAACCCAAAAGCAATCCGGGTTACTCGTGTAAATGGTTTTAGCAGTTGCCCGACATACAGTGTTGTAGTCTCACCTTCCACACTAGGACTAATTGCCAAAATTACTTCTTGAATCTCTTTGTCTCTCCGGCTGATTCGTTGCACCAACTGGTGGATGTGTAGCTGATCAGGACCAATTCCCTCCATTGGCGAAATCACACCACCCAGGACATGATATTTGCCGCGATACTCTCGCGTTTTTTCTAGGGCAATCACATCACGGGAATCTGCTACCACACAGATAGTGTTATTGTCCCGGTTAGAGTTACGGCAGATTTCGCAGACAGGTTCAGCAGAGAGGTGAAAGCATACCTGACACAAACCCACTTGCTTTTTCGCCTCAACCAAGGCTTGAGCGAGTGCCTGTACTTCTGCTTCTGAACGCTTGAGGATGTGCAGTGCTAGGCGTTGAGCAGTCTTAGGGCCTACTCCAGGCAGACGTTGCAGTTGCTCAATTAAACGTGCTAAGGGTCTTGTGTAAACCGTAGTCATTTCTCCGTGTCTGTGTATCTTCTATATAATGCCATTCTCCAAGGCAGGGCGTTCTAGCAAACGAGAACCTGGGGCAACTTCGCGTTGAAGAAGGTAGAGGGCAAGAGGCAGATGGCAGAAAGGAAAGAATTGCAAGGGGCTTGTGCCAAGAACTCCAAAAATAAAAAAGCACCTCCCTAAGGAGGCGCTTCTTAATAAGCTAGATGCTTAAGAATTAGCCATTGATAACTGGAGCTGTCAGAGCAACAGGAGTCGCTTCACCAGCAGCCAAGTCGAGAGGGAAGTTGTGAGCATTACGCTCGTGCATCACTTCCATACCCAGGTTGGCGCGGTTGAGTACGTCTGCCCAGGTTCCAATCACACGACCTTGTGAGTCGATAACTGACTGGTTGAAGTTGAATCCGTTCAGGTTGAACGCCATCGTGCTGATACCTAGAGCGGTGAACCAGATACCGATGACAGGCCAAGCCGCAAGGAAGAAGTGCAAGCTGCGGCTGTTGTTGAACGAAGCGTATTGGAAGATTAAGCGACCGAAGTAGCCGTGAGCTGCAACGATGTTGTAAGTCTCTTCTTCTTGTCCGAACTTGTAACCGTAGTTCTGTGATTCGGTTTCAGTTGTCTCACGTACCAGTGATGAGGTTACCAAGGAACCGTGCATTGCACTGAACAAGGAACCACCGAATACTCCTGCTACACCTAACTGGTGGAACGGGTGCATCAGGATGTTGTGCTCCGCCTGGAACACGAACATAAAGTTGAATGTTCCACTGATACCCAGAGGCATTCCATCAGAGAAGGAACCTTGTCCGATTGGGTAGATGAGGAATACTGCGGTAGCAGCAGCAACAGGTGCACTGTAGGCTACGGCAATCCAAGGACGCATTCCTAAGCGGTAGGAAAGTTCCCACTCACGTCCCATGTAGCAGAATACGCCGATGAGGAAGTGGAAGATTACGAGCTGGTAAGGACCACCGTTGTAGAGCCACTCGTCTAAGCTAGCGGCTTCCCAGATTGGGTAGAAGTGCAAGCCGATCGCATTAGAAGAGGGAACAACTGCACCGGAGATGATGTTGTTTCCATAGAGTAAGGAACCCGCAACAGGCTCACGGATACCATCGATGTCTACGGGGGGAGCCGCGATGAAGGCGATGATGAAGCAAGTGGTAGCGGCTAGCAGTGTAGGAATCATCAACACGCCGAACCAGCCTACATATAGGCGGTTGTCGGTGCTGGTTACCCAGTTGCAGAACCGTTCCCACACGGAGGCGCTGCGTTCGCGCTGTAATGTGGTTGTCATTTTGTTTATTATTGCTTGATTTGTTTTTTAGGTTAGGCAGACGTTTTTTGTCTGTCTGTAATTACATTAAGGCTTTTATTGATTTTTGTAAAGCACATTCTCAAAATTGCTTTCATATTTATTAAGTTATCTATCTTTTCTAAGCTAAATCCCTTTGCCAGAGAGGTTTCTGACCGGAGCTGATTAAAAAACGTGGTGGAGGACGTAGCTAAAGGCTCATACTCCAACACGGAGGAAAGACAGGTACTGAAGAAAAGCAATGGCAAGAGTCGGTCTAACTTGCCTCAAGTACTGGGCAATGGCTATCAAAATGAAGGGTTGCGATCGCTTCTTTAACATCTAGCGCCAAAAATTGGTCTACTGCGGTGTATACCCAGTAAACCGATAATTTAGGATCGCCACCAATTTTTTGAAATCCCAGAGCCATACATAGTTCTTCATATGTAGGATGGATGCTCATGGCATAGAAATCCCAGAGATTTGGAAAATCGGCTTGCATCCGCACAATGGTTTTCTGTACATCCTCCACAAAGAGGCACACATTCTCCTGGTTCTTGTAAGGAGTATCGATCATCCAGCTACGCACCAATAGTGAGGTGCAATCAGGATCGCCAGGAATCGCCATTTCCAGAGGGTCGATATCCGATACAGAACTCAAATGGAGGCTTTTGCTTGGGGGAAGAAAGAAGTTTTTCTCAGACTCCGTTGAGGTGGGGTAAAGAAGGTAGAATCCCACAGGACGAGAGTTGTCACAGCGACGCAACACTCGCATTCCAGTAGAATATTTGCCTGCCCAAGTACGCAGTAGCTTAGAAATTTTATGCGGAACCGCTGTCGTATTTTTGTTCATCCAGTTGTAGTTCCGAGCGAGAAAATCTGCAACTGGAACGGCATCGGTTCGGGGATTGAAGTCATCAACCTTGAGTTGTACTGACTCTTTTGCCTTGGGAGATACCTTAAGATTTGGCAAAGACCGAATTTGAATACATACTGTATTGCCATCAAATTGTTTTTCAATTAATCCCAGAGCTAGCAGTTTATCGATCATCATGCCAGCCGCGCGATCGCTTCCTCGGTCTTTGTGAGCATAGAATAGTTCTGCGGCTTCCCGATGGGTGCAAGCAACAAATCCTTCTGGTATTTGTAATTGGTTTAAGGGTTGTTTTAAACGATTACCTAACTCTTGCTGTTGCTTAAGTAGTAAATAGATCCACAATCGCACAAAACATTCAGCTCGACGGCGAGTCAAACCCACTCGTCCAATGAGCATTGAAATATAGTTGCGCTGTTGCTCGATAGGGAACCACTCATCGACAAATTCTGGATTCATATCCTACGGGTTGTTTAACGAATTAAAGCCTTTCTAAAAGTCAGCTTTGCCGCCTAGCCATAGTATCTATCACCCTTTGCCTTGCTTTTTATGCAAGAAGTTAAGTGCATAAGCACCTTTAACTACAGATAACTAGGTACTAATCTGTCACGACGGCTACTATTTGCCTAAGTAAAACAAAGTAGCGCTTTACTTACACGGCTGAGTAATCTAGATAAACACCCTGAAATACTATGATTTCGTAATTACTTAGCAAATCGAAAAAATGTAGAAAAACTTCACCCTACTTCAGAGCCTTTCACCTTTCCTCGACCTAACAAAACAGAATTCAGGCAGTTTTGGAAATTTACAGTTTGCTCATTGTAGCTACACAAACTCAAACGTAAGAATGACTTTAACCCTCAACTGATAAGACTTGTAAGAACTTGACTTCTCAGTTGACTAGCCTGAAGGAGATTCAACATGGTCGTTCTCGCTCATCAACTGAACACTCACATTGAATGCTTCGAGAGAGTAAGCGGCTTGGAAAAACAGCTCAAAAACTCACATTTTGAGCATTCCAAACAACCATCTTTACTACAAGCCGTTATGGAAGGCTTTGTTGATGGAGTTTTGATTTTGAGCAATCAAGGAGAGTTAGTTCATGCTAATGACTGTGCGCGTCGAATTTTCGATCAACTACTACAGGGTGCATCACAAACTAGCCCGTTGATTGAGGAAGTTTGGCGGGTTTACGAGTGTTTGCTTGAGAGCAAAGATCTATTTTACGATCAAAAGTTGATTATCGAGTCAGAAATTGATGCCGATAATTTAGGTGCATTTCGCATCCGAGCGAGGTGGTTAGTGTTAGAGGAAAGCGCTCACCCTTACCTGTTAATAACAATAGAAGATAGGCAACAGTCTACTCAAAATGTCGCGATTACTGATGCCAAAAAGTATGGTTTGACTGCTCGCGAGGCAGAAGTCTGGTTACTACGCCGAGCCAACCACTCCTACAAAGAGATTGCGGATCGGTTGTACATTACGCTCAACACAGTGAAGAAGCATATCAAGAATATTCACGCTAAGCAAGAAGCCTACCTCTGGGCGGAAGAATAAGGATTCTTATTAGCAGCAAGACTTTGCCAGATCGGTCACACTCTTGAATAGAGCCTGTGATTCCCGTTTCTCATGCAACGTTTTGATTCCCGAACCGTTACCTACAGCCCTGCTTACACACTCGTACCAACTTACGAGTGTTTTAATCGTTGTACCTACTGTAATTTTCGTGTCGATCCTGGCAAAAGCTCTTGGTTGTCGTTAGAAGCTGCCGAAAGCAAGCTAATGCCGCTTCAATCTCAGGGTGTTTGCGAAATCCTTATTCTCAGTGGTGAGGTGCATCCCCACTCATCACGTCGGCAGGAATGGTTTGGGCGGATTTATGATATTGCTGAACTAGCGCTGTCTATGGGGTTTTTGCCCCATACCAATGCAGGCCCTTTGAGTTTTGAGGAAATGCGATCGCTCAAATCCGTGAATGTTTCAATGGGGTTAATGTTAGAACAGCTAACACCCCATTTGCTACAAACCGTTCACCGTCATGCTCCCAGTAAAGTACCAGAGGTGCGTCTACAACAACTGGAATGGGCGGGAGAATTGCAGATTCCGTTTACAACTGGGTTACTGCTAGGGATTGGGGAGACTCAAGAAGATTGGTGGGAAACACTAAATGCGATCGCGCAGCTTCATGCTCGTTATGGTCATATCCAAGAAGTCATCTTACAACCCCATAGTCCAGGAAGTGAGCAAACTTGGGATGCTCCCGCCTTTAACCCTCATCAATTGCCAGAGGTGATTGCCAAAGCGCGTCAGATTCTGCCGTCGGATATCGCTATCCAAATTCCGCCTAATTTAGTTCCAGATTCTAATTGGTTACTTGCTTGTTTGGATGCTGGTGCCAGGGATTTAGGAGGAATTGGGCCGAAAGATGAAGTGAATCCTGATTATCCGCATCCTGATGCACGGCAGCTTAGAGAAATTTTAGAGCCAGAGGGATGGGAACTGGTGCCGCGTTTACCTATTTATCCTCACTATGACAGTTGGTTGTCACCGAGGTTGCAAGAGGCTGTTGAGCAGTGGCGGAATGCTATTAGAGCAGTTGGGCTAAAAGTTTGATATTGTACCGAACCACTCATCCACTCGACCGTGTACACACATCTCTAGCAGTATTTTTGCAGAAGCGATCGCACTTGCAGTAACAACTTAGATAAAAAAGCGATCGCTCTCCCCATCTCTAAAATTGAAAATGAGGCTCCTGAGAGTACGCTCTTCTGTAATGCCAATCAACAAATTAGGCAAAAGGCGTGAACCCAACCGATTTAACTAAGACACGCTACGAAGTTACTCTTACCCAAGAAGCATGGGCTGGAGTAGAAACAGCCGCGAAAAAACTTAACTTATCAGTATCTGAGCTTTTTGAGCAGATTGGTTGCGGACTTCTTGAAATTGTTAAGCCGGAAGACATAGAAGATTATCTAGATTGGCAGGATGCACTTGAAGCAGAAGCCAATCCTGAAAATCAAGAGCGGATTCCTTGGGAACAGGTAAAACAAGAGCTAGGGCTATAAGGTGTCAGAAGAAGATTACCGGATTGAATTTCTGCGTACAGCCCTAAAAGAACTCGCTAAACTGCCAGTGGAAGTACAGCAGCGAATTGCTACTAAGATTGACGAACGAACTTAAAACAAATTCTTATCCGCCTGGTGTAAAAGCTTTGAAGAATAGCGAAGGACGATTGCGTTTGCGTGTGGGAGATTACCGAGTAATCTATCGAGTAGAAGCAGATCAGCTCATCATTGTCATTATCAAAGCAGGACACCGGAAAAACATTTACAAGGGATGATCGCGCTTGCAGCAGAACGTTGTGATCGCCCTCACTCTCAGTAGCATTTTTACAGAAGCGATCGCACTTGCAGTAACAACTTAGATAAAAAGCGATCGCGTCTTAACCTTCCGTCTATAAAAAGAAACCTCAGCGCTAAAAGCAGTGAGGTTCATTGGTGTTTGAGGTATTTAAAGATGTCTAGCCACTACATAAGATTTTCTTTGGTCAAGGTTAGGCATTGCTTATGCTTGGTTTAAGTTTCTCCGTGGGGAGGCGGTTTTAGAATGCGATCGCATAATCTTCATACTTCTTCATGTATTTCTTCACATCCCTTTTGCTGAAAATCCCTCTCTAGCGGGAAATATTTAAGAGGTGAGTGTAACAGGAGATATTCATGGGTACAGTTCTAGTCGTCGAAGATGATCATACACAACGGCTAATAATCTCTAAGATCCTTCAGAAAATGGGGCTAAATGTGATTTTTGCTGGTGATGGCATCGAAGCACTAGAACTAGTTCAGACTCATAACCCAGTACTTGTTGTCCTAGACATCGTTATGCCCAGGATGAATGGTTATGAAGTCTGCCGTCAACTCAAAGCTGAGGCAACAACTTACAAGCCTGCTGTGCTGATGTATTCCAACAAAACAGAAGAATGTGATTTTTATTGGGGTAACAAGCAAGGTGCTGATGCTTATATTTCCAAGCTTTGCCGCCCTCAACAGTTAGTAGACACCATTAAGCAACTCATTCCACAAGAGGCAACGCTTTAAGCTATTGTTCCCCCCTTATTAAGCTATGCATTAATCGCATCTTTCTTAACAGTTGGGGAGTTGACAACAGGAAGAGAAGGATGAGAGAGTTGCCAAGTGACAGCAATGTCATGCAAACGTCGCAAACCTCGCCAAAGGGTCTTGACCCCAGGGTCTCCATCACGCTTGCGCCCTAAGAAGCCGCCAAGTTGAGCAATCCAACGAACGCAATTGTGCAAAGTCGGCAAAGGATTTGACCGAGCGGTTGTGATAAGCACGAATTAACAATTCTGAGTTGGTGCGTCGGGGTAGAGCAAACAACTCATAGATGTCGGCTTCTTGGTCAGCCACAGTGACCACCCTGACGCTTTGCTCAATGGCTTGCTCTGTTGCCAGTAGCGCCGTTAACCAGCGCTGACTCTCCTTGTCTTGGATGGGTCGCTTGTGGCGCTGATGTTTCTTACCCAACTGGGCTAGGTCTCTCACCCAAACTTCTTGATGTATTACTCCTAGTGGCACCTGCTGTGTACTGACGCACAGTACTGAGTGCATCTTCAGTCCCCGTGAGTTGGCATTGTCCAGGTAGCCCAAGCCCTGAGTCTTGGGGTGGTCAGTGAAATTAAACTCTGTTGTGTCTTGAATTGCCAACACGATTGATTGTTGCTTGACTCGTTCTACTGTGCTGTCTCGGTGTCCAGCTAGGATATCTTGTGGCTTGACATGAGGCGATTGCCAAAAGTCATAAGCAGCTTGTGTGGATGCTGCATCTCGACTAGCTTGAGGTACACTGCTTTCGGGTCGCGCCGCCAAATCTTCGACCAGGTGAACTAGTCGTCGGTTGCGGCGTACATCTCCCAGGTCAGTGGTTTGAAGTTCTGTCGCTGCCCAACTACTCATCGTTGCTCCGGTATGACTCATCCTCAAGTGATTAACTGTTAGATTACTGGCTCTGGACTACCTCACTGATTCCGTTCACCTCCATCTCCGGTTTCATCGGTTCTTCCCCTCAGACCTGCACGATGCATCCCTTGTCAGCTCTGCTTTCCATCTTTTGTTAAGAAAGATGCGATTAATGCATAGCTTGATCAGCAGGGCTAATTCATGATTAGGCAGCTAATTCGTTAAACCTTCACTTCCTCAGCAAAACTTGCCCAACGGACAAAGTGAAATGGGCCACCGACTGAACCCCAGATATGCTCGTCCGTTTCTGGGTCACGCCC
This sequence comes from Microcoleus sp. FACHB-SPT15, assembly GCF_014849525.1. Taxonomy (NCBI): domain Bacteria; kingdom Bacillati; phylum Cyanobacteriota; class Cyanophyceae; order Oscillatoriales; family Microcoleaceae; genus Microcoleus; species Microcoleus sp. FACHB-SPT15. Next base: position 27,246 of record NZ_JACJNU010000072.1, read on the forward strand.
TCGGTCAAGACTGATAAATTTATCCTGGTCAATCTCAAAGCTACTGTCGAGGTAGGTTGTCTGACCTTTACGAACGACAATACAAGCTTTCCCCGGTTCTACATGACCTTTGAAGCTATGCCCTGTCCATTCCACAACCATGTTACAGCCAGGAAGTTTCTCCAGTTGCTCAACCTTCAACGCTTGCAGCCGTTCGAGGTTACGGGAAGCACCATAGAAGGGTTTTTCATCCTTGACCGTATAGTTTTCAATTTCAATATGTGAACCCGCGTTAATTAACTTCAACACCCGTAGCCTATAGGGATCATTCAGCATATAGTCATAGGCTTGTTCGACAAAAAAACTGGTGCCATCGAGGAATGACTGAGGCAGAGGGCGCATACAGACACGGATATGAGCAAATATCGGTGGATTCTCAAATGCTTGCTCTTGGTTGCTAAAGTCAGCCGCCATCCAGCGGGCTAAGGTTGCGATATCAGTAGAATGAGTCATTAACTAATTAAAAATTGTCATCAGATATCCATCAATTGTAAAACTCAAGCTGATCCCAACCGAAGGGAGAATGAGGAAGTATTGAAACTATGAATTCTCTGGAACGGATGCAGTTGTCTTTGACTGGGCTTTCAGTCGCAGACGCACTTGGAGAAACGTTTTTTGGGGCTGGTTCAGAACTTGTTAACCGAATCAAGCAACGTGAGGTTCCCCCAGGAGTGTAGCGCTACACAGACGATACGGAGATGTCTCTCTCTATCGTGGAAACGCTTTGGCGCTATGGGCGAATCGATCCGGATGAACTGGCACAAGGGTTTGCCCGACGCTTTACCTCTTGGCGAGGCTACGGTGCAGGGGCGTATCGGCTATTGACTAGTCTTCAATCAGGAGCAAACTGGCGAACTGAAGCTTCGCAGATGTTTGGAGGTACGGGTTCATATGGCAATGGTGCTGCGATGAGGGTAGCACCACTAGGTGCTTATTTTGCTGACGACTTGGAAGCAGTTCGGGAAAATGCAATTCTCTCAGCGCAACCAACACATACCCATCCGGAAGGAATTGCTGGGGCGGTTGCCGTTGCTATTGCGGCGGCGTTAGCGTTTCGGGTTGGTGAAGGTGAGTCTATGCAGCCTGTACAATTTCTCCAACAGGTCATCGAGAATGTGCCTGAAAGTGAAACTCGTAATGGTATTCAGCAAGCTGTAGAAATCCCCATCACCGTGCCTGCTATGAAGGTAGCGAGACAACTTGGTTCAGGCTATAAAGTTTCTGCTCAAGATACGGTGCCATTTGCCTTATGGTGTGCCGTACACTATCTGAAAGACTACGAGGAAGCGTTTTGAACAACAGTGAGTGGTTTGGGTGACATGGACACAACTTGTGCGATCGCCTGTGGTATTGTCGCACTATCCGCCCGTCAACGAGGAATCCCCGTCGCTTGGCTTGAAGCGCGAGAACCTTTTCCAGATGATTTTCTTGCCACTCCCTCTCCTCGCTGAAATCCAACCCTTACCGCACGCGATTGAGTCGGAATAAAAGAAACTGAGTGATCTGGATATCGTTAAAGTTGTCATCACTCACTAAAACTAAACTCTGTGTGCCATCAGGCAGACGCGGCCCAAGAGCCATTCCCTCCAAGTTATCCAGGTAAATACCCAGTTTACTCAAGTCCAACAGCAACTTTTTCTGCACAATATTAATTCTGGATAAGTCACCCTTGAGCGTAGGAATACCTGAGGTATCTGTTGCCGCACTTACTGCTAGCTGAAAAATCTTTGCCCCTGCACCCGACAACAAACCATAGCTGCGCTCAAGGCTGAGAAAGTGACCGCCAGTATCCACTGTGGCTAAATCAGTCAGACCGTTGCCCGTAGCACCATCCGGTAGAGGGTCAAGTAGGTAAACATGTTCAGTAACCAGCGTCGGTGGCGCAAAACCTCCAATCAGATAGTGCATCAAACGAATTCGAGTTTGCTCTATCGAAGTGGGTGGCAAGTTGTCTTGGAAGAGGGCAGACTCAGTTGCGGTAAACAGGCGGTAGGGGTCGCCACCAGCAGCGGCTAAGCTTCCTAGTTCAAGGGTCAAGGACTCAAACCCTAAGTTTTCCCGAATGCCACGAGGAGGTTGGTCTTCCTTCGTCGGATCATTGGGGAGATAGCGTTCTGGAATTCGTAAACTTTGTTTCTGCTGTCCTGTTTTTAAATCAAATTCTTCGATGAACGGAGCAATTCCCTGGTTGGGAGAGCCTTCACTGGAGATGAAGACAGTCCCTTTGGGAGAAAGAGCAATGCCTTCGGGGTCAAGGCTGCCCTTAGCAAACGGTTCGCCGTTCTTATCGGTGAGGAAGGTAACGTCTTCAACTTCTACTTTTTCTAAGCTCATCTTCTCAGTTAAGAGAGGATCGAGAGTGAGCTTTAGGGTGTAAAACCGGGCTGGGGCAAATTGAGAACGGTCATCAGAGAGGGCATAAAAGCGATCGCGTTGTCGATCATAGGTCAATGCCGACAACCCGCCAACAGGTGTATCCTTAAACTTCTGCTTGGGTAGCTGGTACTCCCCTAAGAAGTCGAGGGAAAGATTAAGAAATGTTCGCTGTTCGGCCGTAATCGCTTCAGAGGGATCACAAGCCGTTGTTAGAAAACTTAGGAGTATCGTAACCAAAACCAATAGTAGGGAAAACAACCTGCCAGAGGCGCGTACCCTGAAGTTGTTAAGGTTTACCAACTGATTCATAAGGAGTTGTTAGGAAGCCGATTGAGGAGTGGGTACCGTCGTAATTTAAAGTATTTCCGTACAGGGGTGACCAGAAACTCTGGGTTTAATTTAAGCGTCAATTCGACTGTGAGTAGTATGACTAAGGTGATATTTAATCTTTTACAACCTAAACTTCTGAAATGGGGCAAGGCAGCATTCTGGACAGCAACGTTCCTGCTGTGTTTCAGTGCTGTTGCTGTCGCCAAACCCAATGAGGCTGAGCCTCCCAACCCTCTGGAAATTACCACTCCTGACCCTCTGCTGCCCAATCCGCCTCTAGAACGTGCCTTAACCGCCTTGGAACAGGCAAACCTCAGGGAGGCGTTGGATCAACTGAACGAACAGGCAGCGGCGCAACTGAGCGCAGGGAATCCAATAGAAGCCTATAAAATCTGGTATCGGGAAATTCGTCTGCGGCGAGTGCTAGGTGGGCCACTCGAAGAGGTGCAAGCTTTAGGTCGAGTTGGGGAGATTGCCTGGAGTCAAAATTCCAAACCAGAGGTGCAGCTAATTACGGCACGCCTGGAAACGATTCAGAAAGAGGCAGAGACGAAGAAAACGTTAGATGAGCCACTTTTGAGGGCGTTGGGTAGAGCTTATGAGCAGATACGAGTGCCGGGACAAGCGCTGAAGGTGTACGAGCAAATTCTGGCAACCGAGCGTCAGAGGAACGATCCGGCGGCAGTTGAGACAACGCTAAAGACGATCGCACAATTGCACTTGGCTTGGTTTGACTACCCGAAGGCAGCGGCGGCTTATGAGGAATTGCTAGCGACGGCACAGGCAAAAGGCGATCGCGTTAATCAACTGGTTTACCTCAAAGAGCTAATCAACATCTACGACAAATCGAAGCAACCCGAAAATGCCTTGCGGACGAAGCAACAACTGGTAGAAAAGTACCTCAATGAACAAGACTTTACCCAGATCCCAGCCCTAAAAATTGCGATCGCGGCTGACTATGAAGCGCTGAATCAACCTGAAGAAGCGAGTCAAAACTACCAGGAAGCCTATACTCTCGCTTTCTCCTCACAGCAGTTTGCCTACGCCAGTGATGCTCTGCTAAAGCTAGGAAACCTTTATCGTTCTCATAGCCAACCGGACTTTGCTTTGCAGGTTTACGATGTTCTCCTCAAAGTAGAGCAGCAGTCCTACAACTACTATGGCTTGATGAATGCCTATGACCAAATGGGTCAGATTTATCTAGAGCAGAAAAACTACGCTCAAGCCCTAAGTGCGTTTCAACAAGGCTTGGAATTAGCTAAGTCGTTGCAGTATCAAGAAAGTTACTTTTCGACTCAAATTGAGCGAGTCAACCAACAGAGTTCACAGTAGGCTTTTACTCAAACCATCAATCGAGCAAGTACAGCGCGATCGCTACCTATATAAGTTGTCGCTTTTTACCTGTTCGCCCTTGCTCTCTCATCCTGTATGGGCGCAATCAATTGCGCCTGTATAGACATAGTAATTCACTAAACTTTATAAACCAATCATCGGAGTCAATGCTTTTATGAGAGCTTTGAGACAGCTAAATACTTTATTTGTTAAGGCTAGTACGCTTTTTGTAATCCCCATCAGGTAACTTTTTTTAACGATTTTCTTAAGAATTAAATAGTAGCTAATAATACGAAAATTAATTGATTTTAATAATAGATTGTTTTCCAGATTCAAGGAGAACAAGTCAAGAATACCTCTTAAGGGTACTGTAATTGCTCGTAAGACTTTGCCAATATAAAAGAAAGCTACTTTCAGAGTTTCCAGCCAATTAACTGGTAAAACTATCCGGAACTAATAGATAAAGCCTTGAAGTACAGAAAAAATCAAGCGTGACAATTGAAGGGTTAGAAGTACTAAAAGATACAAAATCTCAGTTTCCAACCCTTTGTTAAGCAACCGGAACCAACAAACCTGAACTGAATAAAGGAGTTTCCCATGCCACGACAAATGTGCTGGTTAGCGAGTTTTGGAGGCAATGAGCAAAAAATTTTGCATTTGCGGACTTCCCCTCATGAAGCTTGGCGTCCCTACACAGCATTTCCTCAGTATGCTGCCCCAGACTATCAAATACCAAGAGGTTCTAAGGGTTGGGCAACCTATCAGAAATTAAGACAAGCTGGCTGGGTTTTGGTATCTAGCCAGGAGGAAACGGCTAGTCAGTGTGAAGAACTTAGTAGCAGCAAGTTAGCCCAAAGTGCGTAAGCGATCGCATGTTGGACTAGAGGAACCGATGGGGAAAAGGTTAAAAGGAAAGGGGAAAGGTTCTTATTTTTACCTTTCCCCTTTGCCTAAAAACGATTTGTTCTTTGTGAGTGTATTGAGACTAGACAGCCTTGAGGTAAGGACTGGTCAACTTATCTAACTGTTGCACCAAGAGGCTGAGGAACAAACCAACATCGGTAACAACACCAGTCGATTCGACTGAACCGCGATCGCTCAATTTTGTCACCACGGCTGGGTTGATATCCACACAAACCATCTTCACCCCTGCTGGGGTCATATTGCCAACCCCAATGGAATGGAGCATTGAGGACAACATCAAAATCATGTCTGTCCCTTCCAGCAGATTGGCATACTCAGTTTGCGCTTTGATCAAATCCATCTGAGTATCTGGCAGGGGGCCATCATCGCGGATTGAACCAGCGAGAGAAAATGGCACGTTGTTACGGACGCACTCATACATCACACCCTTGGTGAGGACACCCTGCTCTACGGCAGCAGCAATATTGCCATAGCGACGAATCAGGTTAATTACCTTCAAGTGGTGTCGATGTCCACCCCGAACCGGGACACCGCGTTTCATATCCACACCAAGAGAGGTTCCCATTAAGGATTGCTCAATGTCGTGAACCGCGATCGCATTTCCTCCTAGTAGCGCCTGCACATAACCTTCCCGAATCAGACGCGCTAAATGCTGACTCCCGCCTGTGTGAATCACCACAGGGCCTGCTGTTACGACAACTTTACCGCCGCGATCGCGAAGTTGGCGCAGTTCCCAGGCAATTTGCTCGACAACCAATTCCACCCGACGCTCACTAGAGACACCAGCACCCATGAAGCTAAATTCTTGAGTATTGCGTTGCTCTCTCGATTCAGTCTTCCGCACCGTGCGGATACCATCAACACCAACAACAACCTGTTCCCCAACTTCCAAATCCCGCAGCAGCTTGCAACGAGCAATTGGGCCTTCAGGAGTAAAGATAACGGCGATCGCGCCATCCATGCGCTGCTGAAGCACTTTTACCCACTCGCCCTGAATTCGTACCTCAGTTGGGTAGATTGTCGTGACATAAAAGTCATCCGGAGCCACACCGTTTTGCTCTACAGGCTCCAGATTGATATCACAGACTTCTTGCGGAGGAGCGACAGCACCCAGATCGATGAGCTGAGTCATCATCTCTTCCATGACCTCGTGGGAAGGTGCCGACACCTTTACCTCAGCGCTTGAGGTACTTTGCCGCTGTTCTCCCAGGTTGAAGTTGAGAATCTGGAAGCTGCCCCCACCTTCGACAATTGTGTCTAGAGCACGGCTAATGATGCCAGAGTCGAGTAGATGTCCATCCATCCGCACGATGCGACTTTCTACTGATACATTGGCATGGACTTCGGTGCGTACTGGCTCAGTGACTCGTAGCGTCAGGCACTTAGCCGCACCACCCGCCTTCAAGAATTCCGTTAGTGGTGTCTCAACCACTTCAAAGCCAACTGCCGCCATGCGTTTTTTGAGGTTATCGCTGGCTTTATTCATCACTACAACTTGGTCAATATTGACCGCATTGCAGGCAAAATTTGCCGCATCCGCTTCTTCAATCGCAATCCGCTTCTCTGGTGGCACCCGCATCTCAATTAAACGGTTGGAGTAGGCATCAAAAGCGGGTGGATAGTAAAGTAAATAGCCACCTGCAAGGGGACAGAAGCAGGTATCTAGGTGATAGAACCGCTCATCCATTAGCCGCAGCGATACCACTTCAATGTCCAGCCATTTTGCTAGGTAAGGGTGGGAATCAAGTTCTGAGCGGAAGCCATAGCCTGCCCACAGCCAGCGTCCTTCGCGATCGAGCAGAGCATCACCTGCACCTTCAAAGGGTAGGTCTTTGGGCAGTTCATGCACCGTGTAGCCTTGTGACTCAAACCACTGCTTGAAGTATGGCTCTTCACCCTGACGTTCTTTATGGAAGAAGCGGCTGAGTACAACCGTTTTACCCAAGACCAACCCGGCATTGGCAGTAAATACCATATCCGGCCAACCGGGTTGAGGTTCAACTAAATCAACGAGTGTACGGTCTTTGAGGATGTAATGAAGCTTTTGCCACTGTTCAACGGCGCGATCGCGTGAGGACTTGTGAATATTCCCCTCCATCCAGGGATTAATCACATAATCCACGTCGTAGTGGTCAGGAGCACACATGAGGAAGCGAATCGAATCAGTCATAATCGATTTAAGATAAGGTAGACGCCAACAAGCCAAAGTTAGCAAGCAATTGAAAAGAGTTCACGGCAGTTGTGACTCCTGAGCCGTTCAGGAGGCAGGGGCTGATGGGCGCTTTCAAAGACTAATGCTCTATTCTAGAATGCCATAGCACATCATGATGGTTCCGTCACTTGGCTAACAAAGGCAGATCATTTCATCTGGTATTGCCCTGGCGTAACTCCTACCATCCGTTTGAAGTGCCTTGTAAGATGACTTTGGTCAGCAAAACCTGTTTGGTGAGCCACTTGAGCAATCTGACACCCTTGGGCTAACAAGCTTTTAGCACGAACCAGACGCACTTGATTGAGATACCCGTGAGGTGGCAAACCCACTTGCTTATGGAACGTGCGAAGTAGATAAAAAGGGCTGAGATTAGCGACGGTTGCGAGGTGTTCTAGTGAGACATTCTCTGTATATTGAGCGTCTAAATAATCTCGGACTTGCTTAACTGCCTGAGATTCCTTGCCGACAGACTGTAAAGGACAACCTGAGTCAGCGTGTCTTGTAATCAGTTGTGCCAGTGTCCACAAAAGGCGGCAGTCTTGCTCTAGTTTCGAGTTCCAACCTTCCAAAGCTTTGTGCAGTCTCAAAAGCAGTTGAGCGACTTGTTGATCTTGAATTACAGGTGTTGGAAAGTAAGGAATTTCCTGTTTTCGACCAGAGGCTTCACAAGCGGCTTGTACAAGAATGCTGGGATCGGGGTACAACACGCGGTATGTCCAACCTGTCTCATCAGCCGCGTGTCCTGTATGGACTTCTCCAGGGTTAATAATTGCAATATCCCCTGCGGGGGTAACGTGAGTTTCTCCCCGATAGGCGAATTCTTCTGCCCCCTGCTCAATCACTGCGATCGCATAAGTGTCATGTGTATGTCGGCTAAAGGCATGAGTAATGTATCTGGCGTGCAATAACTCCAGATTGCCAAACTGTGGCTCTCGCCAGAACTTCACCTGTTCTCGCATTGCTTTTAGACAAATTACTTCCTCCTATCTTAAGGAGGAAGCCATAACTTAGGTATTGATGCTAATAGTTATTGTGGTTTACGCTATTTCGTAAAAGTAGCGTGGATTACATAGGGCGTGTAATTCGCATTACATTACATGGTCTAGAGGGTACCCAAACCTGATAAATTGACCGAGTATCGGTAAGCAAGATTTATAGAGCAAGTATGAAAGTCCTGGTTATTGGTGGTGATGGTTATTGCGGTTGGGCAACCGCGCTTTATCTTTCCAACAAAGGTTATGAAGTCGGCATCATTGATAGCCTGGTGCGCCGTCACTGGGATTTGGAACTCGGTGTTCAAACCCTCACACCGATTGCCCCGATCCAGCAACGGCTACAACGTTGGCGGGATCTAACGGGAAAATCTATTGACTTGCTAGTTGGTGATATCACCAACTACGAGTTTCTTAGTAAGGCGATGCGCCAATTTGAGCCAGAAGCAATCGTTCACTTTGGTGAGCAGCGTTCAGCTCCTTTTTCGATGATTGACCGGGAACACGCCGTCCTGACCCAAGTGAACAATGTTGTGGGGACGCTGAACTTACTGTATGTGATGCGTCAAGATTTCCCCGATTGCCATTTGGTGAAGTTGGGAACGATGGGTGAGTACGGGACGCCAAATATTGACATTGAAGAGGGCTATATCACCATTGAACACAATGGACGGAAGGATACCCTACCCTATCCCAAGCAACCCGGTAGTTTCTACCACCTCAGTAAAGTTCACGACAGCCACAACATCCACTTTGCTTGCAAGATTTGGGGGTTACGCGCTACAGACCTAAATCAAGGGGTTGTGTATGGAGTTCTGACCGAAGAAACTGGCATGGATGAGCTGTTGATTAACCGCTTAGACTATGACGGAATTTTTGGCACAGCCCTCAACCGCTTCTGTATTCAAGCGGCAGTTGGTCATCCGCTGACAGTTTATGGTAAAGGTGGTCAGACTCGCGGATTTTTGGATATTCGGGATACCGTGCGCTGTGTGGAATTAGCGATCGCAAATCCCGCCGATCCCGGACAATTCCGCGTCTTCAACCAATTCACCGAACTCTTCAGCATTGGTGACTTGGCAGTAATGGTGAAAAACGCAGCTACGACTATGGGACTCGATGTTGCCATCGATCACATTGATAACCCAAGAGTTGAGAAAGAAGAACACTACTTCTACGCGAAAAACACAAATCTCTTGGATCTTGGCTTGCAGCCTCACTACCTCTCAGATTCCTTGCTCGATTCCTTACTCAACTTTGCTAGTAAGTATCAGAACCGCGCCGATAAAAATCAAATCCTGCCTCAAGTTTCTTGGCGTCGGTAGGTTGAAGGCAAGAGGTAACAGCAATACTCTACTGATTACCTCTTGTCAAGAAGGCTGTATCCCATGAACCTCCGACAGATTATCCTCTTACTTTTTGTTGTGCTGCCTGGTTTGGGAGCGTCTGCCCTAAGTGGATACTACCTGCTCCCTGAGTGGGCAGCACTGGATGCTGCTTATCAACGCTACCGTCAAGTGATTGAATCGCCATCCTCAACTCAGAAAGATGTGTTAATTACCCAAACAGTACAGGATATTCACAGAATTAACTGCTTTGCCGAGGGAGTGGGAGTACTTCTTGGTGCAGTTATCTTCTCAATCGGGATTCATGGCATGTGTACCTTACCTCAGAAAAAATCCTGAGCTGACTAAACTCAGCACGCACCACTAAACTATGCGAATTGCTCTATTTACCGAAACTTTTTTGCCCAAAGTTGATGGGATTGTTACACGCCTCCGTCACACCGTCGAACATTTGCAGCGTAATGGGGATCAAGTATTGGTTGTTTCGCCAGATGGCGGACTGACAGAATACAAGGGAGCGAAGATTTACGGAGTTTCTGGCTTCCCTTTACCTCTATATCCGGAACTCAAGCTAGCCCTACCACGCCCCTCGATTGGTGTTGCTCTAGAAAAGTTTCAGCCCGACTTGATTCATGTGGTCAATCCGGCTGTTTTGGGGCTGGGCGGGTTGTATTATGCCAAGATGATGCAACTTCCCTTAGTCGCGTCTTACCATACCCATCTTCCCCAGTACCTCCATCACTACGGACTAGGGATGCTGGAAGGGGTGATGTGGGAGTTGATTAAGGTAAGTCACAATCAAGCGCAGCTAAACTTGTGTACCTCGACGGCGATGGTGCAGCAATTGAGAGAGCATGGGATTGAACGGTTGGACTTGTGGCAACGGGGGGTAGATATTGAGACGTTCTATCCAGAACTTGCCTCTCTTGAAATGCGATCGCACCTCTCCCAAGGACATCCCGAAAGCCCACTCCTCCTCTACGTTGGGCGGCTGGGAGCAGAAAAAGAGATCGATCGCATCAAGTTGGTACTCGATGCGATCCCCGGTGCTCGTCTTGCCCTAGTTGGTGATGGGCCAAACCGCAACGCTCTAGAAAAACACTTTGCTGGAACACCAACCCATTTCGTTGGCTACCTCACGGGTAAAGAACTCGGCTCGGCTTTTGCCTCTGCTGATGCCTTTATCTTCCCCTCTCGTACAGAAACGCTAGGATTAGTGTTGCTCGAAGCGATGGCAGCAGGTTGTCCTGTGGTTGCTGCCCGTTCTGGAGGTATTCCTGATATTGTGACCGATGGTGTCAATGGCTACCTATTTGACCCAGCCGATGAGGAAGGAGCAATTAAGGCAACTCAGCGCCTCCTAGACAACCAAGAAGAACGAGAAACCCTACGTCAAAACGCGAGGATGGAAGCCGAACGCTGGGGCTGGGCAGCAGCAACACGTCAATTGCAAAATTACTACAGATCAGTCGCCCTATCTCCGTCAATGTCATCGGCAGCTTAATTCTCAAAAAGCGGCACAAAAATAACCTGGAAGTGACAAGTCCTACCGGACTAGAGGGAATTCACCCTTGTTTTACTCAGAATGAGTGGATACATTCATAGGTAGGACTATTTTTAGTATCTGAACCAATTTTGATTGCTTTAGCGTTCTCTAGTTTTTTATCAGCGAGCTTTTTTATGCCTCGCATCACCTTTCACCCGTTGGTGTGCTATCTATAGTTTTTCAATACTCGGCATTGGTTCACAAGAAGGGACGAAAGCGCTAATTGGCACCAGTCGCCAATCACCAACTCTGTTTTTAGACAAGGTACGCATCGAAATAAGCTGAGGAGTTCTCACTCCAAGGTTTCGGGAACTTCCTCAACATAATAGTTAGCTACTTTCCAAGGGCACGCTTTCACAAGCTTCTACAGGCCGGATCACACGATAGCTGTTGAACAGTCATCACTATGACACTTTCCAACACAGGTAGCGTTCTGGCTACACTCACTCAATTAACCCAGCTTAACCGGACAAGTGCCTTGACTCACCGAGTCAAAGACCTATCCGTTCCCGAATTTATCTGCTTGTTGGATTTCATCACCGCTGAATTTCAGCAATTTCTGCGGGCGATCGATATGATCAACAACGAAGCTCTAGAAACCATGCTAGAGCAGGTGATGGATGCCTTCACCCTGAAAATTGGTCAAATCTTGCAAGCCGATCGCACAACGATTTTCCTGGTAGATGCCGACAAAGGGCAACTCTGGGCAAAAATCCCTCAAACGGAAACCAGCAAATCGATTGAACTCCGAATTCCCTTAAATGTTGGTCTTGCTGGTCATGTAGCTACAACTGGAGAGTATCTTAATATCCCAGATGCCTACAACCACCCTCTATTTAATAAAGACGTAGACGAACGCCCTGGTTATCATACGCGATCGCTCCTGTGTATGCCGATTTTGAGCAGTAGTAACCAGGTCGTTGCTGTCGTGCAGTTGTTGAATAAAGCCAATGGGGTGCCGTTTGATAGCGAAGACGAACAGCGATTTCGTGACTTTGCTGCCTCGATTGGCATTATCCTAGAAACCTGCCAATCCTTCTACATGGCGGCTCGAAACCAACGAGGAGCAGCAGCACTGCTCAAGGCGACAGCCTCTCTGGGTCAAAGCTTGGATTTAGAAGCAACCCTCCGTCTAGTGATGGATCAGGCTCGTGATTTGATGCAAGCCGATCGCAGTACCTTGTTTATGCTCAGTAAAGAGACAGGCGAACTGTGGAGCAAGGTAGCAACAGCAGACGGGAAAACTCTTATGGAAATCCGCATTCCATCCAATCGAGGAATAGCGGGTTATGTTGCTTCAACAGGTCAGCCACTCAATATTCCCGATGCCTACAAAGACCCACGCTTCGATCCTAGTACCGATAAGCGCACAGGTTATGTAACTCGCAACATTCTTTGTATGCCTGTGTTCAACACCAGCAAGGATTTAATTGGTGTGACACAGCTAATCAACAAGCACCAAGGCAGCTTCACTACGTCCGATGAAGAGTTTATGCGGGCGTTCAATATACAGGCAGGGATTGCTCTGGAAAATGCTAGGCTCTTTGAAAATGTCCTCATTGAAAAGCAATATCAGAAGGATATCCTACAAAGCCTCTCAGATGCCGTAATTTCAACCGACATGCAGGGTAGGATTGTCACGATCAATGACGCTGCACTGTCACTGCTCGGTTGTCCGCTTCAGCAAAATGATAGTAAAAATCGCCAGTTGTGGGACTACAAACTTACAGGTCGCTACGTTTGGGAAGTAGTGCCAATTGAAAATCTCCAAGGGCGTTTACAAAATAGCCTCGCAACAGGTGCTAAGCATTACGTCCCAGAGCAAAACCTTACCGTTGGGTTATTTAAACGTCCCAATAATATAGGAAACCGGGAACGTTCTGAGGAGAAAAAAGAGAATCCAGACCAATTCCCCAGTAACAACGATGCTCATTTACCAAACCTCAATGGAGCATCTAGGCTAGCTACCGCAAACACCTCTAGAACGGCTGACAATTCTAATATTGTTAATGGGAACGGTACGCTGACACTAACACCATCTACCCCATTCTTACCTGAAGAAAGCCCAATCTCCGAGCCAAGCCAATCGCCTAACTCCAACTCAACCGATGAGAATTGTTTCTATATTCTGGCAATCCCGAAGAGTGATAACCCAGAGGTTTATATTCCCTGGAACGAAACCCCTTGGGATTCCCAATCCTCAACCTATATAAGCCATGAGGAAGTTCAGGATATCGAACGCAGTATTAACCTCACTGTTAATCCTCTAACCAACCCTGAGGGGACTGTGCGAGGTGGTTTAGTGGTCTTGGAAGATATTAGCCGTGAAAAGCGGATGAAGACCACCATGTATCGCTACATGACTCCAGGTGTTGCTGAGCAGGTTATGGCGTTGGGTGAAGATGCTCTAATGGTGGGTGAGCGTAAGGATGTAACGATTCTATTTTCTGACATCCGGGGCTATACGACACTTACAGAGAATCTGGGAGCCTCAGAGGTGGTGTCGCTACTGAACAAATACTTTGAAACGATGGTGGAGGCAGTCTTCAACCACGAAGGCACTCTTGATAAGTTTATTGGGGATGCCTTGATGGCGGTGTTTGGTGCGCCACTGCCACTAACAGAAAATCATGCCTTGATGGCTGTTAAATCAGCACTGGATATGCGCTGGCGCTTAGCCGCGTTTAACCAACCGCGTATCCTGACGAATCAACCCTTAATCCGGATTGGCATTGGGATTAGTTCGGGGGAGGTGGTTTCCGGTAATATCGGTTCGCAAAAGCGAATGGACTATACCGTAATTGGAGATGGGGTTAACCTGAGTTCCCGACTGGAAAGCGTTACTAAAGAGTACGGCTGCGACATTATATTGAGCGAGTATACTTATAACCTTTGTCGCGATCGCATTTGGGTACGCGAGTTAGATCGCATTCAGGTCAAAGGCAAAAACCAAGCTGTCAATATTTACGAGTTGATTGGTGAGTCTGACATCCCGCTCAACGATTCAACAAAACAGTTTTTGGACTTCTACCATGCGGGGCGTCAGGCTTACATCAACAGAGATTTCTCTGAGGCATTGACTTATTTTGAGCAAGCTTATCAGCTTAGACCAAGCGATCGCGCTGTAATGGCTCACTTAGAACGTTCCAAAAACTTTCTAGAAAATCCACCTCCAGATTACTGGGATGGAGTTCACACAATGACAATGAAGTAAGAACTTGTTGTTCACTGTTGAGTGTTGATCGGGCACAATCAACACTCAACAGTTAATGCTAAACACATCTCATCCCTTTCCTTCTTCCCCATCTTTTTCCGTTTGGAAAGGATTTTCACCAATTGCAAGTTCCTTTTTGGAACGTTTTAGTTGTTTCCAAAGGTTTTTAATTTGCTCGTAGGACTCTTCTGGAGAAAGCTTGCCAGCCGTTTCTAGATTACAAATGTAGCTAACCCGTTGTGCAAACTCTTGTAGATTAGCGTTAAACACTAGATTTTCTGGCTTGACCTGACCATGATAGCGACTGCGAGGGTATAGAAAATTAGATTGATCGACCATAGCTATCTCCTTTTAAAATTTGCATCCTGACTAAAAAATAAACTAACTACTGACTATCTTGAATATCAGCAACATTAGGTTCTTATCAAAGCGAAAGAGTCTCACTATTATCAGATAGTCTGAGTAGAGGAAGATGAGGTAAAAGTGTACTGCCTTGCTAGTTATATCTTTCCCTTAAAAAGCGACTCAATCAACAGTACTTTTACGGATATTTATTTGGGAAATAGCTCAAGAGCGAAAGAACTAATTCCCAAATATCTTTCTATTTAATAAAAAACTGTATTCAAAGATCCTACTGACCTCAGGAGGAAGTAGAATTAATCGTTCCTCGGCTCTTTTGCCTTTCCCGTTACCCGGCTGTCATCGTTTTGGTACAACAGAATGCCCCTTAGTATCATTGCTACATAGGCTCTAGCTTATCTAAAGATTCTCAATGTGGTAAGAGAACTTGTGGCAACTGCTTTTATTGTAAGTATGTCAACCCAGTAGATTTCATTATCTATCGATTGAACGCTGTATCCTGTACAGCGAGGTTTCTCATCAAATTACTCTACAGAACTAAAGAGTATTGTTTATGTCTGTCCATCAAAAACTCTACGAAGGCAAAGCGAAGATTCTCTACACGACCGATGACCCGGAGGTGCTGTTGACCCACTTTAAAGACGATGCAACTGCCTTCAATGCTCAAAAGCGAGGTCAGATTGTTGGCAAAGGCGAGATGAACTGCGCGATCGCAACTCAATTGTTCAAATTACTAGAAGCCGCAGGCATTCCCACCCACTTCATCGACCGACCCGCACCAAACGAAATGCTCGTCAAGAGTGTAAGAATCTTGCTTGTAGAAGTCGTCGTCAGGAACATTGCCGCCGGAAGTCTGTGTCAACAAACAGGATTACCAGTAGGTAAGGTACTTCCAACACCACTGGTAGAATTCTATTTCAAGAACGACGCTTTAGGAGACCCCTTGTTAACACGCGATCGCTTATTACTTCTAGAACTGGCAACGCCTGAACAGCTTGACCAACTAACAGAGCAAGCCTTGCAGATTAACAAGATTCTCACGGCTTTCTTCGATCAATGCGGCATTACCTTGGTGGACTTCAAGCTGGAGTTTGGAGTAACCTCCACTCAACAATTGCTACTCGCTGACGAAATCAGCCCTGATACTTGCCGCTTGTGGAACCAAGCTGAGACAGACCCTGACCGACGAGTAATGGACAAAGATCGTTTTCGCCGGGATTTGGGAAATGTGGAATCTGCCTATCAGCAAGTGCTAGAGCGAGTTTTAGCAACGAATACAGCAACTAATGGTTGATGATTAACGATTAGTGTTGGGCAAATCGCTAAAACGAGCAACAGACAATGGACAATGGACAACGAATCAAAAGCTGATTGCTAACTTGCAACAAATGTGGTGTGTGGAAGTGCCAAAGAATCTCAAAGAAATGCGCCTATCTCCCTTATTAGCGGCAATGATCGCCGCAACTGCTAGTATTAGTCTCGCTAAGCCAACTAGTGGGCAAACAAGTCAATCCGTGTCAGATGCCCCTGAAAGCAACCCCACTCAGGTTACGCCTCCTACTCCTAATTCAATAACCGTCAATACGATTCCCCTACCCCCGTCACCGAGCCGTGAGGCACAACTTCACTTAATTGTGCCAGCGAAACGCTCACAGGCGGCATCCGTACTAGACCTTCTTGCCCAGATACAAACGCAGCCGGAGCCTGTAGTTCCCACAACTGGCGACCAATCAACGCCACAACAAGAAACACCAAACACTATAGAATTTGACATTCCTTCAGGAACGCCCACTAACCAAGAAAACGCTACACCCGACCAACCGTCTCAACCCAGTACACCAGAAACTCCCTCAACACAGACAGCACCCGCAGCAGCAGAAGCACGGGTACTTGTTGCGGAAGTTGTCGTGACTGGTGCAGAAGGCGCACTAGAAAATGAAGTATTTCGAGTGATTACGACACGACCTGGACAAGCGACAACTCGTACTCAGTTGCAAGCGGATGTAAACGCTGTTTTCGCAACGGGCTTATTTTCCAGTGTTGACGTAATACCCGAAGATACTCCCTTGGGTGTGCGCGTTACCTTCGCTGTGCAGGCTAACCCCGTATTGCGTGAGGTTGTGGTGAATACAGAGCCAGCGGGAGTGGGCACTCGCGTTCTGCCTCAGGAAGTCGTCAATGAAATCTTCAGCGAACAATATGGTCAAATCCTGAACCTGCGTGACCTTCAAAACGGCATCCAGCAATTGAACGAGTGGTACAAAGAAAACGGCTATGACCTAGCTCAGGTGATTGATGCTCAGCAAGTGACTGAGGATGGCAGAGTCGTCTTAGTGGTAGCTGAAGGAGTCATTGAAGATATTCGCGTCCGTTTTCTCAATGACGAGGGAGAGGCAACAGATGAAGAAGGTCAACCCGTTAACGGTCGTACCCGTGACTTTATCATCACGCGAGAAGTTCAGTTAAACCCCGGTGATGTCTTCAATCGGCAGACCGCCGAACGGGATTTGCGGCGAGTCTTTGGTCTGGGAATTTTTGAGGATGTAAGGCTTTCCTTTGCTCCTGGTACTGACCCGCGCCAGGTTGTTGTCGTTGTAGACGTGATTGAGAGAAATACTGGCTCTGTCGCTGCTGGAGCGGGTATCAGTTCCGCGAGTGGACTATTTGGCACCATCAGCTATCAAGAGCAAAATCTGGGGGGCAATAATCAAACCCTAGGGGCAGAATTTCAAGCTGGTGTGCGGGAGTTATTGTTTGATGTGCGCTTTACTGACCCTTGGATTGCTGGCGACCCCTACCGAACGTCCTACACCGTCAATGCCTTCCGACGGCGTTCAATCTCACTCATCTTTGATGGTGGTGAAGAGGAAGTGGAACTCCCCAATGGCGATCGCCCCCGTGTCACCAGAACAGGTGGCGGTGTCACCTTTACTCGTCCTCTCTCTAGAGATGTCTTTAGCCCATCCGAATGGACAGCATCGCTAGGCTTACAGTATCAACGTGTTTCGATTCGGGATAGTGATGGTGAACTCAGCCCAGAAGATGAACTAGGCAACCTGTTGAGCTTCAGCGAGGATGGCAGTGACGACCTATTTACTGTTCAGTTGGGTGCTGTACGCGATCAGCGTAACAATGCTCTACGCCCCACTAGCGGTTCCCTACTACGGTTAGGTGTTGAACAATCCATCCCTATTGGTGGTGGCAGCATCCTCCTGACACGCTTACGAGGAAGCTACAGCTACTACATTCCGGTACAGTTCACCAACTTTACCGAAGGACCTCAAGCGCTTGCCTTTAATCTTCAAGCTGGAACAGTTCTCGGTGATTTACCACCCTACGAAGCCTTCTCTCTGGGTGGCTCTAGCTCAGTGCGGGGTTACGACGAGGGAGATGTTGGAGCTGGGCGTAGCTTTATCCAGGCAACCGCCGAATATCGCTTCCCAATTATCTCAGTGGTCGGTGGCGCTCTATTTGTTGACTTTGCCAGCGACCTTGGTACAGGCGACAACGTTCCCGGTAACCCAGCAGGTGTACGGGATAAGCCAGGTACTGGCTTTGGCTTTGGTGTCGGTGTCCGAGTGCAATCGCCCCTCGGTCCAATTCGGGTGGACTATGGTCTTAATGATGAGGGTGATAGCCGTATCCACTTTGGGATTGGGGAACGCTTTTAGGAAGTTGGGGATCAGGATTGGGGCTGAGGAGATTCCTTTGTCCTGATGTCCTATGTCCATGATTTGGGGACTGGGAAGTAGCGAGATTCCCTTGTCCTTTGTCCCATACCAAGTGACTAATCACTAATGACTAACCACCAAAGCCAGCGTTTACCCAGCGTAGGTCAGCAACGCCTTTATGAATCAGCGATTTCAAATCCTCACACCCTAAAAACTGCGTTTGAACGTTCAGGCAGAGGACTGCACAGTGGTAGCTTTACCAACGTGCGGGTGCTACCTGCCAAAGCGGGGGAAGGTCGCTATTTTGTGCGGGTTGATCTACCTGGAACACCAATCATTCCTGCACGGGTGGAGGCTGTTCACGAGACCACACTGTCCACAGAACTCCGGACACCAATAGCCACCCCAACGTCTGAAGATGCCCGTGTACGGACAGTAGAACATCTATTAGCTGCCCTCGCAGGTAGTGGCGTTGATGATGCCCGGATTGAGATTGATGGCTCAGAAGTTCCTCTCCTAGATGGTTCAGCGCGAAATTGGGTTGAGGCAATTCTCGAAGTGGGTGTTGCTCGCTCAAAGCCAAGCGACGCTTCTGGATTTCTCCTACAAGAACCGCTCTGGGTGCATCAAGGGGATGCTTTTGTGGCGGCATTCCCAGCACCAACAACCCGATTTACCTACGGAATTGACTTTGATTTACCCGCAATTGGTAAGCAATGGCATAGCTGGATACCTGGAGAGGAGAGTTTTGCAGAAGCGATCGCACCTGCTAGGACATTTGGCTTAGCTCACCAAATTGAGCAACTCAGACAAGCCGGTTTAATTAAAGGCGGAAGCTTAGAAAATGCGTTGGTTTGCGGCGACTCTGGATGGCTTAATCCACCTTTGAGATTTTCAAATGAGCCAGTGCGTCATAAACTTTTAGATTTAGTAGGGGATTTAAGTTTACTCGGAACTTTTCCTGTGGCTCACTTCCTTGCCTACAAAGCCAGCCACACTCTGCACATCCAACTTGCCAAAAAGCTGGCTCAACAAATTGGTTAGGTTTTGGAGTCACTTGTCAGTGAGCAGTTGTTAGTAGCAACGGACAATGAACAAAGGACTAAAAAGCCTAAACCCTCTGTGCAGTATCCCCCAGCCTCCAACCTAAGCACACTCATGTCTATACTGACCGACATTAACAGCCACGATGAATCTACAGAAACTGTCCCGAATCATCACCAAGCGCCATCGACTCAACCGATTTTTACCTTTGAAGACATTCAAAAAATCCTACCCCATCGGTATCCTTTCGCTCTAGTTGACCGAATTATCGAATATATTCCAGGGCAACGAGCTGTCGGAATCAAAAACGTCACCTTCAATGAACCGCATTTTCAAGGGCATTTTCCCGGACGACCGATGATGCCTGGAGTGCTGATTGTGGAAGCGATGGCTCAGGTTGGCGGAATCGTCCTACGGCAGTTACCTGAAGTAGAAGGAGGATTATTTGTCTTTGCTGGAATTGACAAAGTTCGCTTCCGTCGTCCCGTAGTTCCCGGTGACCAACTGGTGATGACAGCGGAACTGATAGCCCTCAAGCGGCGTCGTTTTGGGAAGATGCAGGCTCGTGCAGTTGTTGATGGACAGAGAGTTGCAGAAGGTGAACTCATGTTTTCTCTTGTAGACTAAAAAGCGCATTGAGTCATGCAGTGTTGAGTGCTGAGCCTAAATTACTCAGGGCGGGCACAGGGGCTACTCGCCCCTACAAAATTGTCTCTCGGTCACAGGGGCAGGAACCCCTACAAAATTCCAAACTCACGCACTCCTATGGCAACACTGATTCATCCTACTGCTGTTATTCACCCTGGCGCTGAACTTCACCCAACAGTTCAGATTGGGGCATATGCAGTAATTGGGGAGAATGTCAAGGTTGGACCCCAAACAACGATTGGCGCTCATGTGGTGATCGAGGGACCAACAGAAATTGGAGCCAGGAATCAAATTTTTCCTGGCGCAGCGATTGGCTTAGAACCTCAAGATCTCAAGTACAACGGGGAAATGAGTTGGGTCAAAATTGGTGATGATAACCGGATTCGCGAGTATGTCACCATTAACCGGGCGACAGGTGCAGGTGAGGCAACACTGATTGGCAATAACAATCTACTGATGGCTTACGTCCACGTTGCTCATAATTGCGTGATTGAAGAGTCTGTGGTGATTGCCAACGCGGTTTCAATGGCAGGTCACGTTCAGATTGAGTCAAAGGCAGTCATTGGCGGGATGGTGGGGATTCATCAGTTTGTCCACATTGGATGTCTCTCAATGATTGGGGGGTGTAGTCGCATTGTTCAGGATGTACCCCCCTATATGCTCGTTGAAGGAAATCCTGCATGGGTGCGATCGCTCAATCTGGTCGGTCTCAAACGGGCAGGAATCACCACAGCCGAAATGGGACAATTCAAAAAAGCCTTCCGAACGATCTATCGTTCTAAACACACGCTGAATGCAGCCCTAGAACATCTAGACTTACTGCCAGAAAGCGAACACTTGCAGCACTTACGCCGCTTCTTACAACTGTCTCAAATGGAAGGACGCCGAGGTTCAATTTTCGCTCGTCGTAATAAGCGTGAGGAATGAGTTAGTTGTTTGTTGTTAGTTGTTAGTTGGCAACATAAACTTGTCGGTAAAGAGGCTCCAGGAACTGCCCTACACCAAATCTCAAGAAGAAAGTCTCTTTCCCCCAGTCCTCAGTATTAACCAATGACTCTTAAAACAATCTTTATCAGCACCGGAGAGGTTTCTGGTGATTTGCAAGGGGCGCTACTAATTGATGCCCTCAAACGTCAGGCAGAGGCATTAGGGGTGGAATTAAAGATTGTCGCGCTAGGCGGTTCTCGGATGGCTGAGGCTGGGGCAACGTTATTGGGTGATACGACTAGCATTGGTTCTGTAGGGCTGCTCGAATCGTTACCTTTTGTATTGCCCACTCTCCAAATCCAACGTCGCGCTAAACAGTACCTCCGTCAACACCCACCGGATTTGGTACTTCTGATTGACTACATGGGACCGAATCTGAGCATCGGCAGTTTTATTCGGCGTCAGCTACCACAGGTGCCAGTGGTTTATTACATTGCCCCACAGGATTGGGTTTGGTCGGCATCATCCATTGTTCCCCGCAACACGATGACGCTTGTGGAGATGACAGACCAGATATTGGCAATTTTCCCAGAAGAAGCCCGCTACTTTGAGAAAAAGGGCGCATCTGTCAGTTGGATTGGTCATCCTTTGGTGGACAGAATGCAATCAAGCCCAACGCGGGAGGAAGCGCGTGCGGCATTGGGGATTGCACCAGAACAAATAGCGATCGCACTTGTCCCAGCTTCTAGGCGGCAAGAACTCAAGTACATGATGCCCATAGTCTTTGAAGCGGCGCAGCAACTTCAGGCGAAGTTAGGAGGGAATTGGGAATTGGGAATTGGGAATTGGGAATTGGAGAATTCTGCGGCAAGCACCAATTACCAAGCGCCACTATTTTGGATTCCTCTTTCTCTGGAAGCTTACCGACCTGCAATTGAAGCAGCAATTCAGCATTATGGTCTAAATGCTACTCTCGTCGCTGGGAAAACTCAGGAAGTGCTTGCTGCTGCTGATTTAGCAATAACTAAATCTGGCACGGTGAATTTGGAATTGGCACTGTTGAATGTGCCACAGGTGGTTTTGTACCGAGTCAGTCGTCTAACTTACTCAATTGGTCGCCTCTTGAAGTTTTCTATTCCCTTTATGTCGCCACCAAACTTAGTGGTGATGCGCCCGATTGTCCCAGAGTTGCTACAGGAGCAAGCAACGCCAGAAAATCTTGTTAAAGAAGCTTTAGAACTCCTTTTAAATTCTGAAAAGCGTCAGCAAACCTTGCTAGGCTATCAGGAAATGCGCCAATTATTAGGAGAAGTCGGAGTGTGCGATCGCGCGGCTCGTGAAATCCTCCAACTAGCCGACAGTAAGAAGCAAAAACAAAAACTCTCATCTCCATCATTCGGCTATAGCGTTTCTCAGTTGCGTGAAGTAGATCAGAATAACCTAACCCCCAACCCCTTCCCTACAAGGGAAGGGGAGTAAGAATCAAAGCCTCACTCAAAAGTAGGAGAGAGGTCAGAGTGTACCGCATCCAACCGAAAACGGCTATAAATGGTAATTTAACAGCTAACTGCTAAAGCGCTTGGTGTCTCTATCTACAAGTTTATGTACCGCGTTCCTTACGGCAAGACTTTTCTTGAATTCGACCTTCCGCAAGGTATGCGCGGCACAGTAGTGGCATCCAAATCGGTAGAACCTTTGAGTGACGTAAATGGAGCGATTGCCGAGGCACTTGCAAATCCAATTGGTTCACCACCTGTACACGAACTTGCTCATCCGGGCGATCGCGTTTGTATTGTATTTACTGACATTACCCGTGCTAGTCCTGACTGGCTTCTAGTGCCGCCTATCTTGCAAGAGTTGGAGCAAGCTGGTGTGCGTGACGAGGATATTACGCTACTTTGTGGTATCGGTTTGCATCGTCCTAGTACGCGGGAAGAAAAGGTGGCTAAGCTGGGACGGAGCATCGTTGAGCGGTATCGTGTGATAGACAACGAACCACAAAACCTTAGCGCCTTGGTGGATTTGGGAGTTGTCCATGATATTCCGCTTTCGGTACACAAGGTTGCTTACGAAGCTGATCTGCTGATTGCTACTGGAATTGTTGAACCACACCAGTATGCTGGGTATTCCGGTGGTTGCAAGACGGTAGCCGTTGGTGCGGCGGGAGAACCACTGATTGCTTATAGTCATGGTTCACGCTTCATAGATGACCCTAACACCCGATTGGGCAAAATTGAAGGCAATCCCTTTCAGGAAGCGATCGCACAAGCAGGGTTACGGGCTGGATTGGGCTTCATCATCAACGTTGTTCTGGATGATGAAAAGCGGGTGGTGTACGTGATGGCAGGTGAGCCGATTGAAACTCATCGGCAACTGGTGGAACAAGCGCGATCGCTTTACCAGGTTCCGATTCCACACCAGTATGATGTCGTCATCGGTGGCGCAGGCTTCCCCAAAGATGCCAACCTCTACCAAGCCAGCCGTGCAGCGAGTTATCTCTTTTTTGCTCCCACTCCAGTTGTGCGACGAGGGGGCTATCTGATTATTCCTGCTCGTTGTGAGGAAGGGGCAGGTGAAGGGGTGGGAGAACAGCGCTTTCTAACCGCGCTGAGGGATGCGCCGGATTTACAATTCATTCTTGATGATGCGAGAAAGAATGGTTATCCACCAGGACAACAACGCACTTTTGTGATGGCGAAGGTGTTGGAGCAGAACAAAGTCATTATTGTCGGTAGTGAATATCCGGAGCTTGTTGCGGAATGCAAGATGCTGCCAGTAGCGACAATGGATGAGGCATTGGCGATCGCACAAGCTGAGTTAGGGATGGAATTAGACGTACTTGTAGTGCCTCATGCTTTGCTTACCTTACCGATTGTTCAAGCTTGAATTAATGGTTACTAACCAGTAACTACTCGTTATTGACTCATATAAGCTTAAGCGTAGGTAGTAGCAATGAAATGCGATCGCACCGCCCGTGAATCCTCCAGTTAGTAAGAGGATGAGGCGGTAGCAGGCTACTAGGATCAGTCAAATGTGAGTTAAAAGTAGATGTATCAGTCGTTTCAGTTAGATTGGGCATGAATCTTGAACAAACGCTACAGAGAATCCGGTACTTGATGTCACTTTTTGTGACTGAGATTGAGGGTGCCGCATCTATGCAACAAACAGATATTAATAAGGTGTCTGAAAATGTATTAATCCCTCTCGTTGCTGAAGTTTCTGGCTATAAAAACCTGAAAAATTTGAATTTTACGGAAGGGAGTAACTTCCCCAGTATTGATTTAGGTGATGAAACGGCAAAAGTTGCTTTTCAAATTACAGCAACGCCGGGTATTGAAAAAGTCAAACATACATTGACTAAGTTTATTGAATATAAGTTATACGAAAAATATAATCGATTAATTATTTATATTTTAACAAAAAAGCAAAAATCTTATTCGGATACAGAGATTAAGAGGATAATCAAGAGCAAGTTTAATTTTGATACGAAACAAGATATTTGGGATTATCGGAATATCCTAGGAGAGGTTAATAAATTTCAAATTGATCAAGCACACAAAGTTGAAAGCATCTTAGAGGCAAACTTTGGTGAAGGAAAAAGGCTGCCTGAGTGGGAGGTTGTTGATAAGGTTGAGCAAGTTATCAATGAATACACTCAGTTGTTTGTGGGGCGCGAGGAAGAGAGTCAAAAATTAGACAAGTTTTTGCATGAGAAATCCAGGGATGTAATGCTCGTTAAGGCTGGTGCTGGCTTTGGGAAAACAGCGCTGCTAGCAAACTGGGTGAAGGCACAGCGAGACAAAAACTGTTTCATCGCCTACCATTTTTTCAGCCAGCGCTATGATGTCACTCGCTCTGTTGCTAGGGCTTATCGCAATCTGCTACGGCAACTTTATATTTACTATGAACTCAGCTACCAACAGCCGCCCAACGATGAAAATCAGGTACGCGAGGCGCTTTATAGCATCTTACGAGAACGCGGCGCACGAGAAGACAAACCTCTGGTCATTGCTCTAGATGGCTTAGATGAAGCAGAACGTCCTTTCTCACCACCGTTTCCCACTCCCTTGCCTGAAAACGTGTTTGTCATTGCATCAGCAAGAGCTGAAGAAGGGGAGGAGCCAGAATACTTGCGGGATTGGACAGACAGTGCAGAGTCAATTTGTCTTAACCGTTTGCTTCGTGGAGCGATCGCACAATGGTTACGAAACACAGATGAGTTGGCAGCATTTGCCGAGGATACCGATTTTGTTGCCCAACTTGATGAGACTACTGAAGGATTTCCGCTTTACCTGCGCTACCTAGCTGAGGAATTGAGTCATGCGGCAAAACAGGGACAGGATGTGCGGGAAGTATTAGAACAGACGCCTAAAGGGTTTGAGCGGTATGTCGAGCAGCAGTTAAGGCGCTTAGACGAACTGGACTTGCCGGATGAGAGGTGGCAGTTTTTTGCTCTGCTGGCGGTGGCGAAAGGGGTACTTGAAAAAGAGGATGTTAAAGCGCTGACGGGAATGGGCGATCGCCAATTACGGCAACTACATCTCTGCTGGCAGGTAACGCGCTGGATGCGAATTACCGAAACTAAGCTCTATGCTTTTGCTCACCCGTTGCTAGCTACGACATTTGCCGAAAAGTTGGAGGACGATGCTAAGGATGCTAAGGATGCTTTGATTGAATACTGTGCCAAGTGGCAGAAACATCAGAGTTGTTATGCGTTGCGGCATTATGCAGAACATTTGAGTGAGGCGAAGCGGTGGGAGGAGTTGTATAACTTACTGACTGAGTTTGAGTTTATAGATACTAAGATTTCTGCCTTGGGGTCACAGCCACTAATAGAAGATTACGACTTAGCTTTCAATCCTGACCTCATAACCTTTGAGGAGGGATTGCAGCGTAAGGCAGACTGTCTGAAATTAATTCAAGGTGCGATTAGGTTGTCTGCACACGTTTTGGAGCAGGATAAGACGCAACTACCAGGACGACTGTTGGGACATTTGATGCATTTTGACGCGCCAGTGATTCAGGGGTTGCTGTCGCAGGCAAAACAGTGGAAAGCTGCACCTTGGTTGCGTCCCCTGACTCCTAGCTTGACTTCTCCTAATGAACCCTTAATACGCACCTTAACTGGTCATAGCGGCTCGATATGGTCTGTCGCTGTTACCCCTGATGGAGAACAAGTAATCTCTGGTTCACTGGATGGAACTCTCAAAATCTGGAACCTGAACACAGGAAAAGTAGACACCATCCCTGCTCATGACGACTCTGTAAATGCAGTATGCATCACTCCTGATGGCTTACAAGTAATTTCTGGTTCACTGGATGGAACTCTCAAAGTATGGGACTTGAAAACCAGAGAGTGCGTATGCACTCTCACTGATCACGAGCGCTCTGTTAAAGCAGTAAGCATCAGTCCTAATGGCTTACAGGTAATTTCTGGTTCAGATGATAAAACTCTTAAAATTTGGAACTTAAAAACTAGGGAGTTGCCGCACACACTCGTTGGTCATCGCGCCTCGGTAAAAGCAGTAACAAGCGTCTTTTCCAACAATAAAAAGTGGGTGATTTCTGGTTCATATAATGACACTATTAGGGTCTGGAACCTAGAAACTGGAAAAGAAGAATTGCCTCTCGGTGATAGTGACATGGTATGGTCTATCGCAGCTACTCATGATGGAGAGCGGGTAATTTCTACTTCACAGGATGGAACTCTCACCGTCTGGAAAGTTGGAACTTGGGAGAAGGAATGTACCTTAAAAGGTCATAGCCAAGTTCTTACTGTTGCTGTCACTCCTGATGGGAAGCACATAATTTCAGGCTCAAGTGATGGAACTCTCAAAATTTGGAAAGTAGGAACTTGGGAGAATGAAGCTACTTTCATAGCTCATACTGCGTGGGTTCTTTCCGTTGCGGTTACTCCTGACGGAAGCCAAATAATTTCTGCATCAGGCAATGATCCTTCTTCCAATGAATACCTTCTTAAGATCTGGAACCTTGAAAAGTGTATAAAACAGTTCTCATTTAATAATGAATGCGATCCAAACAAGGGTCATAGTAACTCTGTAGAAGTAATTGCTTTCACCCCTGACGGAAAGGAAGTAATTTCTGCTTCCAAAGATGGAATTCTCAAAAGCTGGGAAGTGGGAACTTGGGAGAATAACGCTACATTCAAAGGTCAGAGCAAATCAGCAGACGTTATAGGAGATTATGACAGGCAAAAATATTTTATCCTCGAAGCAGGTGAAGTTAACTGTTTTCTTCATAGTACCCGTAACACTTTACATCTTCTGATGGCTACCACTGAAGATGGAAACCTTCAAGTTTGGGCTTCAGGGGATGAAACGCTCAAAGTGTGGGATGTATCAGCAAGACAATTCATTGCCAATTTCACTGGAGAAAGTGAAATCAAATGCTGCGCCATAGCCTCAGATAAACTAACAATTGTTGCTGGAGAAGCATCGGGACGCTTGCATTTCCTGCGCTTGGAAGGCACGGCTAGCTCCTGAACAGGCAGAGGATTTAGTAAAAGTGGTAAGTGAGTTGAATTGAGGGGTTGGGCTGGCTGGGTGTGATCGCGTTCTTGAGTTGGAGTGGTAGAGTGCGATCGCAAAGTTGATTGATCGCAAAAATTTTCGGTCTACTGAGAATCTCTTGCTCACAACTTGAGTTATTATTCAGACTTGACTACCAGCACAGAGCATGGCGCCTCAGCAACTACCTGACTACTCACAGAACCTTCCAAGATGCGCTTAAGACCTGTGAGACCACGAGTGCCAATTACAATTAAGCCAGCATGGTGAATATGAGCAAGACGGACAATTTCGCTGGCTGGGTCACCAACAACAATCTCTAGCTCACTCTTGCAGGGTAAGTCAGCTTGGTAGGTTTGAAGCTGCTTTTCAATGTGTCGATAAAGCACTTCCTCTGAAGCCTGAGGTCGGTCAACTGCCACTTCCACATCAGGTTCCGGCGCGGAAATGACATGGGCAAGGATT
The DNA here is from genome assembly GCF_014849525.1 of Microcoleus sp. FACHB-SPT15. Taxonomy (NCBI): domain Bacteria; kingdom Bacillati; phylum Cyanobacteriota; class Cyanophyceae; order Oscillatoriales; family Microcoleaceae; genus Microcoleus; species Microcoleus sp. FACHB-SPT15. The sequence continues at coordinate 55,199 of NZ_JACJNU010000072.1, forward strand.
ATTTTGGTAGCTGGCTTGATTTGAAGTTGATCGAGGATTTGAATTACCCGTTGTGACAGATCTGAACTGTCAAGGGCTACAAGAATTGTCTCTAGCACCAAAATGCCTCCTGTTAGCTAACAGCTTGAGCGCTCAGCGTTCAGCTATTGGGATTTTCACCCTTGAGGAGAGCTTTTGTCTACTGGAACAGGGAGTGTTTTCGGCTTAAAAAAATAAATTCCCCCAATTTCTCTTCGGTAAGAGAGTGGGGGAACGCGATCGCGCTAACAAGCTAACAAATTTAGCAGTCAAATTGAGGTATCAGATTAGCGCCTGATGGAGTTTGAGTTTCTGCGCTCAGCTGCAGTAACGATGCGCTGTAATTGCTCTAAGTCTCTTTCCATGGCTTCCCACTCATCTTGGGCATCGTCTAAGTCGTAGCGCTGTATGAAATTGTCTATGCTCCGCGCACTGTCGAGTACTTCCCGGACTTCAGTCTGAACAGACTGCTCACTTCTATAGCGATTCTTCAGATCTTTCGTAGCTTTTTCAAACTCTCGAAAGAATTCATTGATCTCGTCTTCCCGGTTAGTATTGTTGATACGACTATCATCAAGTGAATCATCAACACTACGACGAAGTCTATCTGTGCCGTCTTCAATGCGACCTAAAAGATCTTCAACTCGTTCGCGAAATTCCTCCCGTTGATCATTGCGACGCTCATTGCGATCGCGATTTTGATACCCACCTTGAGCATTTGCTACTGTGATTAGACTGCTGCTGGCAACTGTGACTAAGAGTGTAGCTAAGGTTATCCGTCTTATCAGGTTCATCATGGGTCTGTCCTCTATATTGTCAAAACGCACCCTTAATTTTTCCAAGATGTGAATGCAAAAGCATCCTACATGTAAGGTATGACCTACGCCAAAAAAAAATTGTTCCGTCGTTTTTCACTAAAAACTATTAGAGACGCGATCGCCTCGCGTCTCTACAGAGAACTAGAACTTTAGGCAAGCAAAATAGTTTTTGCTAACCGTGCCTATACAATTGACCTCGACTGTATAGGCTTCCAGCAGCTAGCTAACTAGTCATCATCCAGATCATCATCCAGATCGTCGTCGTCATAAGCGCTATCATCAACACCCATCAGTTCAGAAATCTCCTGTTCATCTTCACGGAAAGGATCATCTTGGACTTCACGCGCTAAGAGGCGATTGTTAGCTTCTAACCAATCTAAAAGTGAAGTTTCTTGCTGCACTGGAATAACATCAGCAAGTTGCTCACGGGGTTCTTCACGCAAAGAAGGATTGTACATAGGGCAATTCAGCTAGTAATTTAACGCAGATTTTGACATCCTCCCCCCTTTATAAAAAGGGGGATTCCAAACATCACTGTTTGGGCTTCCTCTTTCTACGACTCGACTTACATTGAGGAGTTTCCTCACCAATGCAGAGGTCGATGTCTCCAGAGGCGTTAGAGGTTCCCGTGTGCCCCACGGTACGCAGTCCGAGTTCAAGTATGTTTTGAGCTGCATTCCAGTCACGGTCTAAGACAAAGCCGCAGTGATTGCACCGATGAGTTCTCTGACTAAGTGACTTCTTTGTCGCCTTTCCGCAACTAGAACAGTTCTGACTGGTGTAGTGAGGAGGTACTGCAACAGTAACAACACCTAATACTTTACCGAAGTATTCTACCCAGTTTCTAAAAGCTGTCCAAGCCGCATCCGAGATCGACTTGGACAGCTTTTTATTTTTAACCATATTACGCACCTGCAAGTCTTCATAAGCTACCAAGTCGTTAGACTGGACTACGCACTTTGCTAATTTCACAGCAAAGTCTTTACGTTGCCTACTTACCTTGAGGTGCTTTTTACTTAGACGATTTCTCGCCTTAGCTCTATTCTTAGAGCCTTTTTGAGTTCTGGAAAGTCTGCGGTTGAGTCGCTTAAGAGCTTTCTCAGACTTTCTCAGATGGCGTGGATTCTCAACAGAAGTCCCATCAGAATCCGTGTAGAAATGAGCGAGTCCCACATCTAACCCGACAGTCTTTCCGGTTGGTTCCCGCTTCTCTACTCGTTTTGTATCAATGCAGAACTGGACGTAATAACCATCAGCGCGACGGACTACCCGTACTCGCTTAATCTGCTCTAACTGAAAGAAATGCAAGTCACGAGTTCCCCATAACTTAAAGCTTCCAGCTTTGAAGCCATCGCTAAAGCTGATACTTCTTCTGTCTTCTGAAAGTTTCCAGCCTGTTGTTTTGTATTCAACAGAACCGTGTGTCTCGTGCTTTTTGAAGCGAGGGAAACCCTTCTTTCCGGGTTTCCCTTTCTTGCAGTTGTCGTAGAACCGAGCAATAGATGACCAGGCTCTCTCAGCTGAGGCTTGTCGAGCCATCGAGTTGAGCTTGTTTGCCCAAGGGAATTCATGAGCAAGAACAGCACAATAAGCACTCAACTCATATCGTCCAGTTCCCTTGTTGTCCATCCAGTATTTGATACAGCTATTACGAACGAAACGGGCAGTACGAATGGCTTCATCTAGCCGCTCGTACTGCTCGTTTGTCTCTTCTAACTTGCTCTCAAATACCAACATGGTTACGTTAAAGTATTGAACGTAATCCTTATTGTACAGCAATTAATGCCAAATAAATTTGGCTATTCGCTTATATCCCCCGACTGAAGTGCGGGGGCTTTACGCCAGAGCGCACCGTAAATGTGAGCTATCCGAGTTGGGTAGGAGAGGAAAACCGTCCCTAGCTATCGAGTAAGCATGGCTAACTGCCTAACTTGCTTGCACTCACAGGTTTTCTGTCAAGAAACTTAACCATTTCTAGGCTAACATCTGGGGCAAATTGAGGGATGTAGGATACTCCGATGAGGCACTGAAGTTTTTCATGAGTATTTTGTCAGTAGTGTGGTAAAAGTCAGGTCTTCATTGGCGCATTGTAATAGAGGTGAGTGGATGATTAGCAAAGCGGAATTATTAGAAGCGATCGCAGGTAAGAATCGAGGACTATTAGCAACTGACACCGATAAAACAGCCATTCTCGCAGCGGTTTCCCGGCTGGAAGACTACAACCCGACTCCTCGACCCATTGAAGCTACCGACCTCCTCGAAGGCAACTGGCGTTTGCTCTACACTACCAGTAACAGTCTATTAAACCTGGGTCGAGTTCCACTCTTACAACTCGGTCAAATCTACCAATGCGTTCGCACCGCGACTGCCAAAATTTACAATATTGCGGAAGTTTCCAATCTGCCTTACCTTGAAGGTTTAGTCAGCGTCAGCGCACGGTTCACACCCGTCAACGAGCGCCGGGTTGATGTGAAATTTGAGCGGTCAATCTCTGGTTTACAACGCTTAATCGGCTATCAGTCGCCCAGTAATTTTATCCAGCAAATCGAAGCAGGAAAGAAGTTTCCAGCACTTGACTTTGGCATCGAAAGCCGTGAGCAACAGGGCTGGCTAGATATCACGTATCTCGATAATGATTTAAGAATTGGGCGTGGCAATGAAGGAAGTGTGTTTGTACTGACAAAACGTTAGGATGCGAGGATGAACGCTGAAACTGCACTCTTACCCCTGACTCGCTTATCCCAAGGGCAGCTAAATCTCCTAGAAACCTGCCCTCGTAAATTTCAACATATTTATATTGACCAGCTAGGAGTACCTATTTCTCCAGAACAACAAGAACGTGTAACTTGGGGCAGTCGCTTTCACTTGCTGATGCAACAACGCGAACTAGGGTTACCCGTAGACTCCTTAGTCGAAGAAGATGCTCAACTGCAACATTATGTTACGACTTTGGTGAATGCAGCTCCAGAAATTTTGACACCTGCTCCTCAAACATTTCGTGAATCGGAACACTGCCGTACACTAAACTTTCAAAGTTTCCTGCTAACTGTTATCTACGATTTGTTGATTGAGGACGAAAACAGTGCCCAAATTTTGGACTGGAAAACATACCCTCAACCAAAAGACCGTCAGTGGTTAGCCAAAGACTGGCAGACACGGCTCTATCTCTACGTTATGGCAGAAACCAGTGATTATGCCCCTGAACAACTTTCGATGAGTTACTGGTTTGTGAAGTCCAATCCACAGCCACAAAGCCTTAAGTTTACCTACGATGCCGTACAACACGAAAAAACTAGACAGGATTTAACGACGCTACTCGCTCAATTAACAGGTTGGCTGCAACGCTATCAATGCGATCGCATTCCTTTTCCTCAAATCGCAGAATCTAGGAAACGCTGTCACGATTGCAGCTTTGGGGTACGTTGTCAACGAACGTCAGATTTGCCAAGCCGTAGTCAAGATTTACTCCCAAATTTGGCTGATATCCAAGAAGTGTCACTTTAATTCAGAAGGTAGGGAAGGTACAGAGCCAGCAAGATGAGAACACCTAAAACTTTTACTCTGTCCAAGCAATAAACTTTTTTACTACAACAATCAAATCTGTAAAATAATTCATCCACGACTAAAAGCAGTGGATGAATTGCTGAATTGATATTAAGTTGTTTTATTGCAAGGCACCGCTTTGCACGAGCATTAAGACAAAAACACTCACGCTCATTACCACTAAGACAATACCTAAACCAATTGATTGACCCAGATGTTTTTGGTTTTGTGAAGCTTTCATTTTTTTATTTTTATTGTGAATGTAGATTATGAACAATAACAGGATTTCCTGGAGTTAAATGAGAAAAATACAAGTTATTTAACTAAATGCAACTAAGCTTAATGTTCTCGATCAGATACTGGATGAAATTGTGGAGGAAAGTTCCTACAAAGAAGCGATCGCTAATCCAATCCAGCGACAGATCTAATGAAATCTCAGATAACGTAGGGTTCTATTAAGAAAGCGGATTTACCTTATCAGTTCAACCAACTGAGGCAAGACTCCACCCTCGGTATACAGGGGCGGAGTCACAAATGAATATGAAAATTACAATCTAGAACTATGGCGCGTGGCGATCAAATCTACGTTATCAAAGAATTTCTCAACATTCAGGGTGTCTATGAACACCATGGTATTGACTGTGGAGACGGCACCGTTATCCATTGGCGTAAGGGGACTGACACCATTGAGCGTACAACGTTGGCTACCTTTACTTCTCGCTCACAGTCTCAAGTCTATGTGCGGTCTTACTCAGTCTGTTATATTCCCGATGTAGTGGTTCAACGGGCGATGAGTCGATTAGGCGAAAGACACTACAACCTACTATTTAATAACTGCGAACACTTTGCTACCTGGTGCAAAACGGGACGAAGTGAAAGTCAGCAAGTCAAAGATTTTCTGCCAGTACTCAGCCATATCAACACCGAAACCCTGGCTGAACCGATTAAACAAGCCCTTCAGGACGCTAACCCAGACGATGCTATACCATTGTTGAACGAGGCACTAGCAGATATTAAAGTTGTTTGGGACAGCATCCAACCCCAGTACAATAAAGCTGTTTCTGAGATGAACGCTTGGCATCAGGTTGCACGACAAGCCGTTTCTCAAAATCGGGAAGACTTAGCGCGTGCGGCGATTAAGAAAAAGCTAAACTATCGCAAACAAGCCACCGAGATAAAAGCGAAACTAGAGCAGCTAGCGACAATGACAGAAACACTTCTGCGTAACCGTACTTCCTCGCAAGAGATTTTGCTTTAGTCAAAATTATCCTTTGTCATCAATCCCTTCTTACTCAGGCTATTGATAGGCTGGGATAAGTAAGGTAGGTAGAGCGAAGATGTCCCAGATGTTCGTACAAGGCGAAACAATTGCTGCGATCGCAACTGCGGTTGTCCCACAACAGGGGAGTGTAGGGATTGTACGGCTATCGGGTGCAGAAGCAATCGCGATCGCTCGTATCCTATTTCACGCACCAGGGCATCAGGCTTGGGAAAGTCACCGGATTCTCTACGGATATGTGCATCATCCCCAAACGCAACAACTGGTTGATGAAGCTCTGTTGCTGATTATGCAATTACCTCGCTCCTACACTCGTGAAGATGTTGTGGAGTTCCACTGCCATGGTGGTATCATGCCCGTTCAGCAGGTGTTGCAGTTGTGCATCGAGCAGGGAGCAAGGTTGGCACAACCAGGCGAGTTTACACTGCGGGCATTTTTAAATGGGCGTCTGGATTTAACTCAGGCAGAAAGTATTGCCGACTTAGTTGGTTCTCGCTCACCCCAAGCCGCACAAGCGGCTCTTGCAGGCTTACAAGGGAAGCTTGCCGTGCCAATTCGCCAACTCCGAGCGACTTGTCTGGATATCTTGGCAGAAATTGAAGCCCGAATTGATTTTGAGGAGGATTTGCCACCATTAGATGAAGCTACTGTTGTTGCCCAAATTGAGCAAGTTTTGGCGGAAGTGACTCGTATCCTGGCAACCGCTGATCAGGGAGAACTGCTCCGCACAGGTTTAAAAGTTGCTATTGTTGGGCGTCCAAATGTTGGGAAATCGAGTTTATTGAATGCTTGGAGTCGAAGTGATCGCGCTATTGTAACCGAACTTCCTGGCACTACCCGTGATGTGGTTGAGTCACAGTTGGTGGTTGGGGGGATACCTGTACAAGTGCTGGATACAGCCGGAATACGTCCAACACTTGACCAAGTAGAGAAAATCGGCGTAGAGCGATCGCGTCGTGCGGCTCAATCGGCTGACTTAGTATTACTCACAATTGATGCAACAACTGGCTGGACAACCGCTGATCAGGAAATCTATGAGCAGGTGCAACATCGCCCTCTGATACTAGTCATTAACAAAACCGACCTCGCTCCCTCTGATACAGTATCCTTCCCAAATAGCATTAACCATAGTGTTACAACCGCTGCTGCTCACAACCAAGGTATTGAAGGCTTGGAAAAAGCCATTCTTCAGGCAGTACACACAGACAAGCTCAAAGCCGCTGATCTAGATTTAGCAATAAACCAACGGCAAGCTGCTGCCTTAACCAGAGCAAAACTATCACTTCAGCAAGTGCAAGAGACAATCACCCAGCAATTACCCTTAGATTTTTGGACAATCGATCTTCGAGGTGCAATTCAAGCACTGGGAGAAATTACAGGAGAGGAAGTTACTGAATCCGTTCTTGATCGAATTTTCAGTCGCTTTTGTATTGGGAAGTAGCTTCAGCAATCCTATGGTGCCGATTGCCACCAATCGGTTACAGCCAAAAATTATGTTTCTAACCCTGATTGCTAAGCTAATAGGGATTCAAGTTGTATGTAGTGAAAAGCTAAAATGCTTGCTGCTCTTAATCCATTTGGAAGGCAAACATTTTGAAAGCGTGAAAAGCTTACTAACGTCTTGATCCAGTGACAGGATTGGGTCGTTAGAATAAGTCTTTTCTTGATTTGAATGCCAATATTGGTTGTTGTTGGGTGCGATCGCGTAGCACAAATCATCACTTCTTTTTGAAAAGTACAATCTCTTGAGGACAATTTTTGTGCAAATCTTGAAAGAATTGGGAACCCTAAGACTACAACAGGTGCCTCAGCAATTATGTCACAGGTTCAATACGACGAGTACAAAAAAAGTCAAAGCGACGCTGCAACTCAAGCGTCAGGGGGCTTAGGTATGACAAATTCTAGCGATCGAGATTCTTGCCTCATCCTGATTGCAGATGATGATCGATTCACACGAATGATGCTTCGGCAAGTCATGGAAACCGAAGGATACAAGGTGGAAGAGGCGGTGGATGGAAAGCAATGTCTTGCTGCCTATGAGCAATACAAACCTGATATGGTGCTGCTGGATGCCATGATGCCCGTGATGGATGGCTTTGCCTGCTGCTCCCAACTGCAAACGCTTATGGAACGCGATTCCCTTGGCGATAGCTCCGCTCTACGTACTCCTGTGTTGATGATCACTGGACTCAACGACCAAGCCTCGGTTAATTGGGCATTTGAAGCTGGTGCGACTGATTTAGTGACTAAACCAATTCACCCTCCCGTATTAATGCGGCGTGTCCGTCGTCTTCTCGAAGCAAGTTGGGCAGAGAAGTCATTGCGGGAGAGGGAGAGACAGTATCGCTCTGTAGTTGAAAACGTCAAAGAAGTAATCTTCCAGACTAATGCGGCTGGTACCTGGACATTCCTCAATCCGGCTTGGACAGATCTCACTGGCTTTGCAGTTGCAGAAAGTGTGGGAACCAATTTCCTGAAGTACGTTCATCAAGATGATCAGCAACTACATCAGGAACTATGGCAGTCACTCCTCAAAGGCAAAGAAGCCTCTTGTCTGCAAGAGATCAGGTATTTGACCCATACAGGAGAGTCTCGTTGGGTGGAAATTCATGCCCATCCTACACATGCGGCGAATGGAAGTTTGACTGGCATCTCCGGCATCATCAGAGACATTACGGAGCGGATTTATACGGAAGCTTTAGAGAGAGAGAAACTGAAGCTGGAGACTGAAATCGTCGAGCGCAAACGCACAGAGAACGTGATTCGCAACGCTCTCTCCAAGGAAAAAGAACTGGCTGAACTCCAATCTCAGATTATCACCACCATCTCTCACGAGTTCCGCACTCCACTGACAACGATTCGCTCGTCTAGTGACTTACTCAAATGTTATAGCCAGAATTGGACAGAGGAGAAAAAGTTAAAACATTTCCAGCGAATTGAGGAGGCTGTTGAACATATGAGCAATTTGCTTAGTGATGTCATCCTCATTGGTCAAGCCGAAGCCGGACAACTGAAATTCAACCCAACTCAGCTAGATTTGGAGAATTGGTGTCGCGAGATGATTGACGATTGGCAAGTAAGTTTAGGGAACCAGGCAGGTGAGGCTTCTCCTCAAATTATCGTTTCGGTTCAGGGAAATGCCACTCAGGCAAATCTCGATGAGAAGCTGCTGCGGCAGATTGTGACGAATTTACTATCCAATGCTGTTAAATTTTCTCCCAAAACAGAGACTGTGCATTTCGATTTAGTGTGTCAGGAAGATCAGGCGATTTTCTGTATTAGAGATAAGGGCATTGGCATCCCAAAAGACGAGCAAGAGCCAGTGTTTGACTCCTTTTATAGAGCCAGTAATACGGGTACAATCGCGGGAACAGGAGTCGGCTTAGCGATCGCCAAAAAGTGTGTAGAGTTGCATCAGGGTAAAATCACAGTAGACAGCGAAGTGGGAGTGGGGACAACCTTTACGGTCAAGTTACCATTGAACCTGAGGCAAACCTAGAAGAAAATTTTTAAAGGTTATCGCGCTTGAAGTTATTTTCTGTTCGCTCCTGGTGGTGGGCAATTCTCGGATTGCTCTTGGTTTGTCTACCAACACTGGGTACCCTTACTCCCAACACTATTGAATCTGACGTAGCTGCTCTCGTCGCCTTTGGGCCGCGTGTCGCTGGGACACCCGCCTCGGAGCAAGCCCGTACCTATTTGATCGAGGAATACCGTCAAGCTGGCTATACGACTGAACTGGGAAGCTTTACCTACCCAAAGTTTGAAGACCTCGGCTCAACTCTTACCGTTGAAGATGTGGCCTTTGAGGGTCGGGCGCTTGAGAGTTCAGCAGCAGGTAAACTGAGTGCGCCTCTCGTTGTCGTCCCTAGCGTTGGGCAACCTGATGATTTTGCCAATGTTGATGTGACAGGTGCGATCGCAATTGTACGCCGTGGTGAAATTCCTTTCCTGGAAAAAGCAAAGAATGCTGCTACAGCAGGTGCAGTTGGGCTAGTGATTGTCAACACTAGCCCAAAGCCGTTGTTTGGGATGCTAGGTGATGACGTAAACATTCCTGTGTTTGGGCTATCGAGTGAACAAGGGGAGCCACTGCTGCAAAAAGCCGCTACAGAGTCACTTCGAGCAAATCTCAACGTCAATGTCAGCCGACATACTGTTACGGGTTACAACATCATTGCCCATCTCCCGGATGTCAAGCAGCCAAAAATACTCCTTGGCGCTCACTACGACTCAGTACCCAAATCTCCCGGTGCGAACGACAACGCTTCTGGTACAGCCGTTGTCCTTGAACTCGCTCGTCGCCTTGCAACTACCCCACAGAGTCATCAAGCTTGGTTCGTCGCTTTCGATGGTGAAGAAGACGGTTTAAGAGGTTCAAAGGCACTTGTTAACACAGCCGAACCTCAGTTTCTGCCTAATCTTCAAGCAATGCTAAACTTTGATATGGTTGGTGTCAATGACCAGCTTTTTGTCGGGGGTTCTGAGTCACTCACAGCTTTAGCTCAGAAAGCTGACCCGAAGATTTCCAAAATTCGCGATACAGGAAACAGTGACCATCAACCCTTTTCCGCTGCGGGGGTTCCTGTCGCCTTCTTCTATCGAGGGCAAGACCCGAACTACCACGCACCAGGTGACAAAGTAGTAGACCCCAAACTCCTAGAAGCAACAGTTCAGGTAGCACAATCAGTTATACGCTATCAGTTAGAGTCAGTTTCCAATCCCTAGTTCCCCGTCGCGACACCCTTCTTTGTTAGATGGAACTCGCCTCTCTGCTCAGACTCAATCGCGTGATTCGCGTCATTGGCTTTGATGACGCTCCCTTTATCCGCAACGCAGGTGGAAGTGTATCAATTGCTGGTGTTGTTTGTGCAGGGACTCGCTTTGAGGGGATGGTTTGGGGACAAGTCGAGGAGGATGGTTGGGATGCAACGGATGTGATTTTAGAGTTGCTATTGGGGCGAAAGTTCTTGCCACAACTTCATGTTGCCCTTTTTGATGGCATAGCGTTCGGTGGATTTAATGTCATTGACTTACCCAAGCTTTCGGAGCAACTGCAATTACCTTGTGTCGCTGTCATGCGGCGGATGCCGAATCTAGTGGCTGTAGAAGAAGCGATTCGGCGTCTACCTCAACCAGAGGAACGCCTTGAGCGGTTGCGAAGAGCTGGAATTATCTATGCCTATCCGCCCTTTTTCTTTCAAGTCTATGGAGCTTGCCCTAAGGTAACGTTCTCGGTACTAGAACGTCTAACGGACTGTGGAAAAGTGCCAGAAGCCTTGCGTCTCGCTCATTTAATTGGTGCAGCGGTGATTAAGGGCGAGAGTGGAAGTACGGCTTAGCTTGTTGGAAGAGGATGCGATCGCAAACACCTTTTTGAGGTTACTGCAACGAACCAAGTGGCTCGTCGTATGGAAGGCGAAGAGGTAAATTTTAATTAAAAGCGTAGAAGTTGCAGCCCCCTATGTTAGTTAGTCCTACCACTCACCTTCCTCCTTTAGAAAGTGGCGATCGCCTTACACGCCACGAATTTGAACGGCGCTATCAGGCAATGCCGCAGATTAAAAAAGCTGAATTAATTGAAGGAGTAGTGTACGTGGCTTCACCTGTGAGGATGACCAATCATGGTAGACCCCATGCTCAGCTTATGGCTTGGCTAACAGCCTATTGGGTTGCAACATCAGGTGTGGATATGGGCGATAACACTACTGTACGCCTTGACCTTGATAACGAACCTCAACCCGATGCCTTATTGCGAATCGAGCCAGAGGTGGGTGGTAACTCTCGTATCAGTGATGATGATTATATTGAAGGGGCACCAGAGCTAGTTGCAGAAATCGCGGCTAGTAGTGCATCTTATGACCTCAACGACAAGCTCAATGCTTATCGTCGTAATGGGGTGCAAGAGTATATTGTCTGGCAAATTTATGAGAATCGCTTAGATTGGTTCAGCCTCCAAGAGGGGAGATATGTTTCGCTGCAACCGGATGAGGCAGGTGTGATTCGCTCTTTTGTTTTCCCTGGATTATGGCTAGCCGTAAATGCATTGCGGGATGGAAACCTGCCTGAGGTATTAGCGGTTCTACAGCAGGGACTACAGACTACAGAGCATCAGGCGTTTGTGGAGCGTTTGAACCAACAGCAGTAGCCTAAGGTGCTGGGGTAATTGCTTTTGATCAGCTCTTGTCTAGATAAGCGATCGCCTCATCCTGTTCTAGAACGACACAAATTCATGTTGCTACTCGTTCTGAATAGCAAGCATAAATAAGCAACTTTTTCAAGCTGGGTGATAGTAAAAAGCGACTCCAAGAATCAGGTAGGTGGCTAAGAGGAGGGTGCCATCGAGCCAGTTTGACCGTCCACCAAAGCTGATGAGATTGGTGACCATAACTGCGATCGCTAAAGCAATTACTTCAAACGTATTGAAGTTGAGATCAATTGGCTGACCAATTGCCTGACCCACGAATACTAGAACTGGAGCAACAAATAGAGCAACCAGCAAACTATCGCCCGTTGCCGTAGAAACGGTTAAATCCATTTGATTTTTCAGGGCAAGCCGAACAACGATGACATATCCTGCGACATCACTAATCAACGGCAGCAAAATCACTCCGGTAAATAGGGGAGTGAGTCCAAAGCGCTGAGTTTGAGATTCAATGACAGCGACAAACATCTCGGATTCAAAGGCAACGGCGACAGTAGACGCTAATAGGACGACAATCCACACCCATAATTTAGACCAGCTCTGTTTTGAGGACGGTTCCGGTTCTGGGAAAGAGGGGATTCCATCAATTTCTTCATCAGCTAATCCAACTTCATAGAGGTAGCTGTGGGTTTTGAGGGAGAAAAGGAGCGTCAATCCATAGACGACAATTAGTATTGCCGAAACCACCAGCGAGAGATTGCGAATTGCGATCGCATCAACAATATTTGACGTGTCAATTACCATCGTCGGCAGTGCAATCGCAATTACTGCCAGCGTCATTGATGAGCCATTAACCTTTGCCAAAATCGGCTTAAACTCTTGCTCTTTGTAACGCAGCCCCCCAGTCAGCATCGCTAACCCTAATAGAAGGAGTAGCGCACTCAGAATACTGCCCGTGATGCTCGCTTCAACAATATCCACTAGCCCTTTGCGTAGTGCCATTAGGGCAATAATTAGTGCCGTTGCATTACCAAACAGGGCATTAACTAATCCTCCAACCGACGGACCTGTGACTACCGCTACCTTCTCCGTGGCCGTGGAAAGCCAAATCGAGAGGGGAATGATGGCGAGTGTGGAAGTCAAAAAAATAGCTTCTTCACCCCAATTCAATAAATCAGCCGCCAGCGAAATGGGTATGAAGACTAAAAGAACTAGTGGAATAAGGTTTTTGATTGTCATAGCCTTCTGCACAATAGACTTACCCTACCTGATAATGCGTTAGTAGACTATCCACTATTTACTGAGCTTGAAAGCTATGTAAACAGCAAAAACTATATTGTTGCGATCGCCCTACTATGGAAACCAATACTCCACTTCAGTCCAAATAAGCTCAGCGGTCATGTCACAACCTAGTGTTTCTCCAAAAGGGGACGAAAATCTCTCCAAACCACAGACAGAAACTCCCAGACCTAAAAAGAAGGGCAAGTCGCTCCCTCCGAAGCTAATCATCAAACTCGGTAAGTTTGTCTGGACAACCATGTGGCACATCATGATGTCCAATCTCGCCCCACGCAACAAGGAGGGCGCATACATTCGTCCAAGTAGTCAGTTCAGGAACTTCGTTGGAACAGAACACGGGAACCCCCATCAACCAGAAGCAGGGCGCTACAACCTTTACGTTGGACTTGGCTGCCCTTGGGCACACCGTACCCTCGTCGTTCGGGCACTCAAGGGACTTGAAGAGACAATATCAGTGTCCGTAGTATCTCCTTCACCAACTGAGGGGGGTTGGGTGCTAAACCAAGAGGAGGAAGGCTGTCGTACACTAGCTGAGCTGTACCAACTAGCAGAACCTGACTATAGTGGGCGTTCTACGGTACCTGTGCTGTGGGACTCGAAGAAGAAAGCGATCATCAACAATGAAAGTGCTGAGATCATCGTGATGCTGAATTCTCAGTTCAATGAGTTCGCTAAGAATCCTACACTAGACCTCTATCCGGAGGAACTGAGGGAGAAGATTGACTGGTGGAACGAAAAAATCTACCACTCAGTAAACAATGGCGTGTATCGTTGCGGCTTTGCTCAGACCCAAGAAGCCTACAATCAAGTCTGCAATGAACTGTTTGCAACTCTAGATGAAATTGACGCAGCACTAGAGACGAGTCGATACCTCTGTGGGGACAGGGTTACACTTACAGATGTCCGTCTTTTCACTACGCTGTTCCGCTTTGATGTGGCGTACTACGGGCTGTTCAAGTGCAATCGCCGGAGAATTCAGGACTATAAAAACCTAGGAGGCTACCTTCGCGACTTGTATCAGCTTCCCGGAGTTGCTAGCACCTGTAGCCTAGAGAGTGTGAAGCAAGACTACTACGGAAACCTATTCCCACTCAATCCTGGTGGAATCATCCCCTCCGGTCCCGATATGACTAGCCTACTAGAACCCCATGGTCGCCAAAGCATCGGCAATACTTCAGGTGTGGTGATTAGCTAACGTTAAAAGTCAAAGAGGATGAGGGCAGCAAGCTGAGTTAGAGATTGCAGGGGAGTAATATAAAATAGCCACATATTTCAAACTAGCCGCAGGCAAGGACATTTTTGTAAAAATGAAGTCGCTTTACTCTCAGCATCCGGGTTGTGTATATGCGCTAGAGTAGGTCGGATGATGCCATTAAACAAATCATCCAAACCATAAGGAGTGAAGAACTGCCATTGTCCTTGAGTATCTAACCGAACACCTACAGCCGTCGCCGTGTGCAGCCAATCAGTAACTCCATCTTCAATGCTACTGTAAGGTCTTCGACCAGCACGCCAACGAGCAAAACTTGCTTGATTTTTGACATCAAATTTGTAGTCAGGGAACTGTGCCGTGAGAGTAGCTTTGGCAGCGAGTTCTTGGGAACGATTGCCAAGTGCATCAAAAAAGGCAATATCAAAGTCATTGATCACTAACTGACAGTCGTTGCCAAACAGCGATCGCCAAACTGTATTTCGCACCGCACCACCCGCCAACCACCAGTCGGGAAGATTGAGAAGTGCGATCGCAGGTAGTACAGCTCCAATAGGCGAATCAATTAGAATCGTCTGAAGGCGAGTAGCACTATCCATACTTATCCCTGAGAGATTATCTGACCTACCCGCTTCAATATCTGGAGAACATTGTAGAGCTGGTTTCGGTGAGGGAGAAGCGAAAATACATCTGATCCAATCAAGATTCCTCCAGAATTAGTGATAGAGCTAGTCCTGTCTGAGGATAGAACACCCCAAATTAATTGGTTAATAACCTTGTGGAATAACCATAACAGATACAAATTATGACATCAGTTAATTCTCAAGATAATCGGGATAATAACGCTCAATATGACCCTGAAGATAATCCTGGAACCCAGACACACATCCCAACCACAGAAGAGGGTAACACTCCGCTCGACGAGAGATATCGTATGACGGGTCAAGAATCTGGTTCTGATGTTAATCCCGGTGCCGAACCTGAAGCTCCTGGAGGTGAAGTTAAGGTGGTTGGTGCGCCGAATCAAGGAACTGACTCTCGTTAAGTAGTAACTAGAATTCAAAACAAAGCCCCCGTTTTAGTCTTAACTGGGGGCTTGTTTTATCGAGTGCGATCGCTCTCAAACAAGCCAGTACTTTCTATATTCGTCAGACTAGAGTTATCACCAAAAAAAGCTGCTTTCCTTGTGGATAACTTTATGAAAACCCTATCACCTAGCGATGTTGAGTCTCTACCCGCTGGTGGTTCCGACCCCTTGAGGTTTGACTGGAAGGAGGCGTGGTACCCAGTCTATTATGTCTCTGACCTCGATAAGTCAAAACCTACACCCTTCACCCTGCTCGGTAGAGACCTTGTCATCTGGTGGGACTCAACTGCCTCCTGTTGGAGAGTGTTTGAGGACAAATGCCCTCACCGCCTTGCGCCTCTTTCAGAGGGTAGGATTGCTGATGATGGTCTGTTGGAGTGTCCTTATCACGGTTGGGCTTTCTCTGGGGAGGGTCAGTGCGATCGCATCCCGCAGCAGGTTGAGAACTTAGCAGCGCAGGCATCTTCGAGAGCCTGTGTGGTGAGTCTGCCTACAGCCGAAAGGCAGGGACTGTTGTTCGCCTATCCGGGTTTGCCAGAAAATGCCTCTAGAACTCCAGTTCCAATCATCGAAGCACTAGAAGAATCCCCTTCTGAATGGGTCTGTATTGATACGTTTAGAGACCTTCCTTATGACGCTCTTACGCTCTTGGAAAACGTAATTGATGCTAGTCATATTCCCTATACACACCATCGTTCAGTCGGGAATAGAGCGTTTGCTGGTTCCGTTGAGCTTGAGGTGAAAGATTCAGGAAAACAGGGTTTTCAAGGGATTTGGGAATCTGGGCCTCGGCTAGGAACGCTGGGGCGACAGGATACAACGTTCCTTGCACCAGGGTTGATGTGGCATGACCTGACATCCAAGCAGTTTGGTAGAACATTGACCGTCGTTTACGCTACCCCAATTCGCAAGGGTTCTTGCCGCATCTTTGCACGCTTTCCCTTCAAGTTTTCCTCCAAAGTACCTGGCTTGTTCATGAAGCTGACACCGCGCTGGTTCTCCCACATTGGACAAAATGGGGTTTTGGAAGATGACCAAATTTTTCTGCACCATCAGGAGCGAATTCTTGAAGAGTCTGGTGGCAGTGCTAACTTTGCCAAGGCATTCTACTTGCCGACTTTAGCAGACCGCTTTGTGATTGAGTTGCGCTCTTGGGTGAACAAGTACAGTGACGACCCATTTCCAGGAGCAACTTTGCCACCAACGTTGCCGAGGGAAAAGCTGCTGGATCGTTACTACTCCCACACCCTGAAGTGTTCTAGCTGCTCAAAAGCACTTGCCAACATCAGGCGAGTCAGAATTGGCTGCCTTGTCACGGCGGCGATCGCGTTTTCCAGTACTCCGATTCTCACTCTCTGGCTTAACCAAACAAGTGTCCTCGCTGCTGCCCTTTCGACGGCAGTGAGCCTTGCAAGCCTTGGTGTGTGGGGAGGACTGGGCAAGCTAGAGAGGCAGTTTTATGAAGGTCGAGACGTGCCTCCACGTAACTTACCTGAGAAAAAGTCAATTGGGCATTAGGGATTAGGGATTGGGACTTTCAAAGAGTGAGGATTGTACCCGACTTGCCATAAGGCAAGAATTTTTCCCAATCCCCAGTCCCCAGCCGGAAGTATCATAGAGGAAAACACCTCACTTCATGCTGCATCGTTCATCCACAGAGGGACTTATCTGCATCACACAACCGAAACATGCTTGGGTTGCGGGTGAGTTGGCACGGGCTTGGGGTAATGAACAGTTTGGGCAGTTTGTCCCCACGTCTGAAGTCTGTCTAGCCGCAGAGCAACATGATATTGGCTGGCTCTTTTGGGAACAAGCACCCACTCTCAACCCTCAAACTGGCTATCCTTATCGGTTTACTGAACTGCCGACACCAGTGCATATCGAGATTTGGTCAGGTGCCAGACAGCTAGCAATGCCTTTAGGAAGGTATGCGTCATTGCTTATCTCACTACACGGCACTGGGCTATACGAGCGATATCGAGGTTGGCAGAACTCGGTAGAATCTAGCCGAATTGTACAGGAATTCCTCGATAGTCAGTATGCCTTTCAACAACAGCTCATTGCTAGTCTGAACAAAGACCCCTACTATGCCCCTTATGCAACACCAGCAGTCGTCAAGCACAATCAAAAGCTGGTGAGAGCCTGGGATGCTCTTTCACTAATTGTGTGTCAGAAATTAACGGATTTTCAGCAGCTTGAGCAGGTGCCTACAGTTGATGGCGAAACCGTACTAAAGTTCACCCACATCAGCGATGACCCTCACCAGATAACGATATCTCCTTGGCCGTTTCAGGAAAGTGAAGTAAGGCTGGTTTATGAAGGACGGCTTTTACAAGAAACGTTTACGGATGAGGCAGCAATGCGAGAGGCACTTACAAGCGATCGCTGGGTAACTCTAAGCACTATCCTGAAGCCAGAGTAACTTGCTTCTCCCTTTTAACTTAACCGGATTCTTGTTGTGAGCCTTGGTGCGATGGCTTCGCCACTGCACTTTGTGCAGAAGGCAGATATTCAAGAATCAGCAAGCGCAAGTAATCCAGCATCCGAATATAAGCTTTCATATGCTGGTAGTCTCCATCGGTTGCGAAGTAAACTCTTGCGATCGCGGGAACATCAAAGACTCGCATCGTCTGCAATCGCTCAATTGCTTCCTGTTCATTTTCAATCCAACCTCGTGCTTGAATTTGGCTAGCATATCCTCGGATATCCGACGTTAGCAGTTCGATCTCCTCTAAAACCGTAAATTCTTCCCCAGAAGCCGGAGATAGAAAAGCAATTTCTTTTCGCTCTTGTTTAGTATTTTGATAATCGAAAGTTAACTGCTTTAAAAGATGATTGATATAGTTTCTTGTAACTTCAGGATTTTGAATTGTGCGCGTTGCTTCAGTCATCATTAACTCCATAAGTGACTATTTTTTCAACCCCAAATCGATCGGGTCGTACAATTAGATATTCATTCCCTTTCCGATAGACTGCTGAACCATCCCGACGATATCCAGTTTTTGGGACTCGTACTGCTCCTTTCTTGTTGAAGTTATGCGCTTTTCGTAGATATCTCAAGGGGTCGAATTCTTTTCTTGAAGCATGGTCTAAAATGCTCTGAGCTGCACTGATATAGGTAAAGGCATCCCACTCAGCTATGTACTGCTCTATTTCGGCAACTTCTGCCTTGCTGTATCCTTCACATAGCTGAGCTAAAAAGGAATCAACAGGAGATTCATCCGGCATCAATTTTTAACTTCAGTCGGTTTATCTAAGTTTTACAAATCCTCAAGTTGGGTTGAACAGCATTTACTTTTGGCTGCAAGTTGAGAATTAATTAAGGTAAAAATCGCCGACTTCAAATCTTCCCCTCGCATCAGGACGAGCAATCACTTTACCAAGGGTTGCCTACTAATGTGAACGCTGCCCAATAATAAGGATGTGTCAACGGTCGATTTCCCGATCGCGCTAGTTCTGGTGGTAAAGTCAGTACTCCGCCTGGTGTATACAACTGACCATCTTCCACTCGAACTTCCCCGTTCAACATTGCTATCTGTGCTTGCTGTAAGGCTATCGCTTTGATAGGAGCTGTCTTCAGCTTTTGATAGAAGTTTGTCATCAAGCCTAGTGTGCCTTCATCACTGACATACCACAAACTTGCGAGTGATGACTTTACCCCAGCTTGCACTGACAACCCCGCAAAGCCGAGTTCTGCTTCCTCATCTCCTAAAGCAGAGCGACAGGCACTCAGTACTAATAATTCTACAGGTGGTTTATTCCATCCGAGTTGTGGCAACTGGTCAAGGCGCAGCTTGCTATTCCATAGTTGGATATAAGAATTGCTTGCCGCACCAGGTAGGAAATTAGCATGAGTTGCCAGGTGGATAATTCCAAACGGTTCTTGTTTGCGTTGAGCTTTGAGATTATCTAGGGTAAAGGCACCGTCTAGGAAAGATTTACCTGACCAGAGTTGCTTTGTGATGACATTTAACTCTAAAGGTACGGCTGGTAAGGGTCTTTTATCAGGAAATTCCTCAACACCCATCGCCAAAACTTGAGAGTCTCTGATGTCTTTGTAGCGGGTATCGGTGAGGCTGAGACTAGGCATTAGTCCAACACTATACCGCTCTACTAGAAATTGTTTCCCATCATTGAGTGCTGCAACCGCTACCGATCGCAAACCAACATCCATGATAAAAACTAAGTTCTGGATACCTTGCTTCTGTAAATCTTCTTCTAATGGAGCAACTAACCACTGGTAAAGTTGCCGGGACGGGTACAAGTAATCACGCTTGTCTCTAACATTAGTAACACTCTCGCGAAATGTATCTGCAACGTTCAGAACTTTTGGGCGCTTCGTACCCACTCGTTTACGAATCGCATTCCCTGTAGAGGTTACCAATAACAGTTCAAGTTCGTCGTTGTCCCTGTCAGGTTGTGCATTGAGTGACGTATCAGGAAGTACAAACGTCACATAGATGAGCGCAGGTTTGACACCTGTTGCTTTTTCTATGTCCTGTAAAATCTCTTGTGCCTCAGGTAGCGTGCGGATTTCATTATTAGGAAGTCCTAAATACGTTTCAAACTGGCGAGTGAAGGCTTCATCGACTGGAGCCAATACCGGGTCAATTGCCACAGAGGGAAGACTTACATCGGTAGAGAGTTGGGATACTGGATTTTGCTGCGGGAGTATCGTTGCATCTACTGGTAAATCAGGTGATACAGGATTCGGATCGACCGGGTTCGGATCGATAGGAATCGGATCGATAGGAATCGGATCGATAGGAATCGGATCGACAGGAATCGGATCGACAGGAATCGGATCGACAGGAGTATCTATTGCTGAGGTAATCAGTTGAATATCGCTTGGTGCAACGCCTTGGGTGTAGAGTTCAGGGTATACGCCAAAGAGGATTTGATTGTCGATTCCGGTTGCGATCGCACCTGCTGTACCATTAATTCCGTTGTAATCTGCCCCCACTGTAAAAGGCGTGTCAGTGGCACCACCGTCATGCCGAATGATTACAGAACCGCCAGCGATACCACCCGCCGTAGAGATGCTAGCCGTTGTGTCTGTTTGGTCGGTGAACGTACCGGAAGCGCGGAAGAATTGCTCGGTTGTAATATCAACATTGCCACCAGTCCCTGCAACTCCTCCCTGAGCATTGATCGAAACAACATCAATGTCATTTTCCGGGTCAAGGGTTACATCACCACCATCGCCCTGAGTTGAACTGGAGTCAATAATGCCTGTTGTAATTTGGGTTAGGGCAGAAACGGTAATATCTCCACCCCCAGCTACCCCTGAAGAAATCAAATTACCACTCTCTACAGAACCTGCCTCACTAATCAGAGTGATGGCTGAACCATTTGTAGTGATGTCTTCGGTTGTGATGTCCTGGTTTGCTTGTAGTGTAATAGAGGCGTTGTCTAACCCGATGATCGCTCCATTAACTGCGATCGCACCTGTGGCAGACTGAATTGTTACGGGGTCAAAAAATGTACTGGCATTTACCGTAATGTTACCCGTATTGTCTAAACCTCCGAAGGTGAGGAGACTAAAGCCATCTTCCAATGCAGCAAGGTCAGTTGTGCTTAGATTCAAAGCACCTGTATCACCAGTTCCCCCGATTTCAATATCTTGCCCAGATGTGAACGGTTGAAGTACAAGTGCACCACTACTTCTGACCAGCGGAGGAGTTGTTTGAACTGGAACAAAGTCAATCTCATTACTCGTGAGTGTGATATCGCCACCCCCTGCAAGCCCGCTAGCATCAACGCTTTCCGTCACAATACTGTTAGCCGCTTGCAGTGTAATGTTTCCACCCCTACCCGTTCCATCCCCTGTGCAAACATTAATTACGGTTGTTGAACAAGAGCCAATAATCCCTGTAGCAGTTGCATTGTCTTGATTTGCTGTTATCGTGTCAATCGTGCCACCACTCGTTACCTGAACCTCGCCACCATTTAAGGTGCCTCTAGTTTGAATGTCATCGACGTTAACATCGCCACCCACTGTAATGGTGATATCGCCACCATTGCCGTTATTGCCTGTGGAGAGAACATCTAGCAGGCTAATACCACCACCTGCAATCAGGCTAATATCACCGCCATCGCCGTTATTACTCGTTGAGCGAACACTCTCTAAAGGGGGAATCGAAACAGTAATATTGCCACCTGCCGTTAAGCTAATATCACCTCCATTACCAGTACCCGTTAAACCATTCCAATCCGAAACAATCCGAGCTACCTGAATATCGCCAGTCGCCTCCATAATAACAGTGCCAGCATTTTGCCCTGCTGTACCGGATGACGTTGTAACTCTGCCAACCTGAATACTTCCCGGTGTCAATCCAGCAGCATCACCTGTAAAGTCAATCGGTGGCGTACCAATTCCCAGTTGAGGAACATTAGGCGGATACTCTAATGCCGCTTTCCCAGCTTGCAACACCAAGCTTGGAGTTGTGGTCAAAATCTCGAAATGCTCGTCGGTAGCAGGAATCGCACCAGATGTATCTGGCTGAGTAATGGTAATATTTCCTCCACTGATGCTTCCTAGCGCCTCAACCTTAAGCGCTGCACCTGTATAATTGCCAAAAACGACATCACCATTGGAACTGATAATTGGGTCGTAGAGGCTGACAAAGCTACCAGGATTGCCGGATAAATCAAGTATTGAGAAGCTGCTACCACTGGTAAAGTGGGCATCTCCGGAGATATCACCATTACTGACTAAACTGAGTTGATTACCACTTTGAAAAGGGGTTTGGGGATGATTTAGGGCAAGGATATCAATCCTCTCTTTGCCCCGAATGTAAAGATTACCGCCCGCTTGTGCCAAAAAAGGAGTGCTGACACTATCCCGCACCTGGACGGTATCCTGTGCCAATAACTGCAAGTCCCCAGTCGTCTGCAACTGACTTTCTACCAGCGTCAGGTTGTGGTTTGCCGAGAGGGTTGCTGCTTCTCCTGTAACATTGCCTCCGGCTACATCCCCTGCGGCGATAGGAATTCCAGAACCTGAGAGTGCAACCGTTCCATCACTGTTAGTTGTTAACTCTGTCGCATTCGTGTCACTACCACCCGTTAAGAGTTGGGGTAATGCTACAACGGGTAATGTCCAAGCATTAGGCTGACTATTCGCTGCACTTAAAGGTTGCACCTCCAAGCTTAGAACACTTCCAGGTTGGCTCAGGCGTACCAAACTCTCACCTGGTACTGCTGCCACAGTGATGTTGCCTTCAGGTGCAGTAAGCTTACCTGTATTGACGACGGTGCCACCTAGAAGGGTGAGATTGTGTTCTGGTTGCACAGTTAATTCCCCAGCGTTGAGAATTGCCCCAGGCATAGAGGTAGTAAAGGCAAAGTTATTCGGTGTTCCGACGAGTGCGGCGTAGTCGTTAGCACCAGTGGCACTAAACCAGTGATTGCCAAAGCTGATACCTGTAGCAGTGGTGGCGGTGAAGGAGGCAGTGACATTTAGCTGAGCATTCGAGCCAAAAATAATCCCTGCTGGGTTGATTAAGAATAGGTTGGAGTTGCCACCCATTACTTGCAATAAACCGTTGATGATGGAGGGATTACCCCCAGTGACGCGAGAGAGGATGTTGAGAATTTCAGGATTGGAAATGAAGTTTCCTATCTGGTTTGCGTCTAGTCCAAACTGACTAAAGCTATGAAAAAGATTAGTGCCATCGTTGGATAATTGTCCTCCTGTGATGTCGAGGCGGTTACCATCAGGAGTGACAATTGTATTGGTACTACCGTCTGGAGTGATGGGTTGTGCGATCGCGGATTGAGTTGCGATCGCACCCAGTAATGGCAGTAGTGTTAGGAATTGGCAGAATCTTTTTGCGATCGCATTTCTATTCAATATTTCCTTCAGATGCACATCCGTACCTGGAAATAAACCCCAAGCTCCGACAGCACCCCATCCCCAACCTATAGGGCTATTTTTTAAGGAGTAGTCGTCCCCACTCAACTGCTCGGTTTTTACAACATCCCTAGTATCGACCCGAATCCTCTTGTTAGTTACTTTCAACTGAGGCGTTCGGTTATTGATCGTGATAACTAGGGGGCGAGATACTGACATTTGACACCTTGGAGCGAGGGAATTCCTCAAAGGATTACCACTAACTTCGCCCCAAGATGGTTGTCAGTTATCCCAGGTTTTAAAGCTCAGCGGCAAAACTTTTCTACGCAGCGGACAAAGATTTCTACACCCATTCCTAAAGCTGTTTCATCAAAGTCAAATCTTGGATGATGATGGGGGTACGCTAAATCTTTCGTAGGATTAGCAGACCCCAAAAAGAAGTAGCATCCTGGTACAGCTTGAAGGAAAAATGCCATATCTTCACCGCCCATAGTCTGACATTCTGGCACAATTCCTACTGGCGATTCTATAACCTCAGACGCAATTGAGCGAACTAGTTCAGCTATCTTTACATCATTAATTACAGGTGGATAGAGATGCCAATAATCTAGTTCATAACTTGCACCCTGGCTATGGCAAACACCCGCGATTACTTGCTCCAATCGCTTGCCAAAATACCCTTCAAATTTTGGGTTGAAATATCGTACTGTGCCGCTCATCCGTGCGGTACCCGCGATGACATTGTGTGCTGTACCTGCATGGAGTTCACCAACGGTTACAACGGCTGAATCAATGGGGTCAACATTACGAGCGACGATGGTTTGTAAGGCATTGACAATTTGGGCACTCACTACCACTGAATCAACAGTTTGGTGAGGCATTGCACCATGTCCGCCTTTACCTAAAATTGAGCAATCAAAACACTCAACGGCTGCCATCAATGCCCCACTCCGGACACCTACCGTACCAAGGGGAAGATTGTTCCACAGATGCAAGCCAATAATCGCATCGACATCAGGGTTTTTTAAGACACCTGCTTCAACCATTGGTTTAGCGCCGCCTGGCCCCTCCTCAGCGGGTTGGAAGATAATTTTTACTGTACCTGCAAAGTCATCTCGATGTTGGGAGAGGTAGTAAGCTGTACCTAATGCGATCGCAGTATGCCCATCATGGCCACAAGCGTGCATTAAGCCATCATGCAGCGATCGGTAAGGCACATCATTTTCTTCTTGAACAGGCAACGCATCCATATCTGCCCGAATCGCTAAAACCGGGCCTGGACGGTTGCTAGGAATTGTCGCAACAATGCCTGTCTGAGCAATGCCAGTTTGATGCTCAATTCCCCATTCCTGTAATTTTTGTGCAATCAACTGAGCCGTTAGCTGCTCTTTAAAGCCTAGTTCTGGACGTTGATGCAGATGCCTACGCCACTCCACTAGCTGAGGCTGTAAGGAGCGGATAGCTAGTCTGATCTGAGATAAGTCAACAGAATGAGAAGTAGGAAATGTAGAGACCATTGTTGTTTCAATCTTTAAAGAAGTCTAGTGAAGAGCCATAACAATTATCGCGATTACGCCAGACTGCTGATGCGGCATTGACTCCCTAAAACGCTATCAAGAGGAAGAAAATGCGATCGCACGCTCAGCACTTGAGTAATCCATGTATTTCTCAGCCTACTTTAAGCTTACCTCCTTAAATGCGATCGCCTCGGCAACAGGAGACCTCATGTCCGGGAGGCACAACGCTGAAAATTTTTATACCTCTTACCTCTCTCTGCTAACTCCTAACCTCTTTTCGAGAGAGCTATGGCGTTATACAAGGAATACAACTTGAAGCTTTAAACATTACGGATTCAAGTTGTAAGTTAGACAAAGCTTGCTTGATTAAGCTAGCTCTTTAAACAAAAACTTTAAAAGGTAAGTTTCCGGCATCCTGACTGGAAGCATGGCATAAATTGAAGGAGTTTTCAGAAAGCGATCGCTTTGTTCAATTTTTAGAGGTACGACAGGCAACGTAGAGTAGTGGGCATATGATAACCTGACTCTATGATGCTGTAGGAGAGAGTCATGACCCGCTTTGGTAAGCAGCCTGCCCGCCACAAATTTTTCTTAAACCCCCACCAGGATGCACGATTTACCTCCTGTCCGAAGTGCGATGGTAAGACCAAACTGCGGAAGTTTCCTCTCTTCATCCATGTAAATCCACTACAGCCAGTTGTACTGAACAAAAGCTGCCGCTACTGTCCCTACTGTGATTTGATCATTGCCCATCAAGATGAGATTGAGCAGCAGCTAGCCGTCCTATTCATGCAGCAACAACCAGAAGTGATTGGCAATGATTATCTAGTAATCGGTACGTTGGATAAAGCTGATTGGCGGCGCAGTATGAAGAAGCCCTTCAATTTTGAGGAAATGCGAGATTGTCTCCATGACTTCAAAAAAGTGATGAGCTTTGAGCCAACACGTTATATTTGGGTGAAGGATGACTCTAAATAGTATGATAAATTTTCAACCTTGTTGATATAGCCTGACTAGGAGCAATTCTTTATTTATTACTGATATTACTGACTAGAACTTTGTAATATTTCTCGAATTCGTGCCCGAAATAAACGCACAGATGCTCTTTGTCCAATTGTTTTGCTTTGCTCGATAAAACTAGGAATTTCTGCAATAGGCAAAAAAGGAAAAGCAATGCTTTTATCACTCTGCTCGTACTTTCCCTCAACAAGTTGATAAACCTGAAGAGTTTGCTTGCGATATCTCCAAAGTTCGGGAACCCCAAGTGAAGAGTAGATGTTGAATTTATTTAAAGAAGAACGGGTGTAGTCTGACTCTACAGCTAAATCTGGCGGTGGAACATTTGGTAACTTGATTTCTTTGCCTCTGACTTGAGATTCATTTTGAATATAGAAACAGGTGTCAGGTTCTACAGCACGAGTTAAATCTTCCCTTTCCAGAGTTAGGGAACCAAGTTGTCTAATCTCGATTTCTAACTCATCCGCAGTCGCTGTGACAAACTCCGCTATTAGGATTTTGGGTTCTTCGTGTTGTTCGTATGGAACCATAATCTCCAACATTCCTTGGTCATAGGCAATTCTATAGGCTCTGTCTTCTCCGATATCTGCCATTAATGCTTTGAAGGTTGACCAACTGACACCTCTCAAAACGACTCCTACCTGTGCGGGAACTAACTCTTGCCAGGGAGTCGAGGTAGTTGCTGTCTGCACATTCATCGTTTTGTGCGCTCCTAATCGCTCTAAATTTTGCACAATATATTAAGCTAATCATCCAAAGCGTAACCCAACTTTCTATAAAGACAGCCGTCTATGAACAGCCCCTTCCTGACTCACCTCCATAGCCCCGATCGCCCTGTTATAGTCTTTGATGGTGCAATGGGAAGCTCTCTCCAAACGCAAGACCTGACAGCAGAAGACTTTGGTGGAGCGCAGTACGAAGGCTGTAACGAGTACCTGGTTATGACTAAGCCAGAAGCTGTGGAGAAAGTGCATCGAGGCTTTCTGGAAGTTGGGGCGGATGTCATCGAGACGGATACCTTTGGTGGTGCGTCAATTGTGCTGGCAGAGTATGACCTGGCAGACCAAGCCTATATTCTGAATAAGAAAGCAGCCGAATTGGCAAAGCGTGTGGCGGCTGAGTATTCCACGCCCGAAAAGCCCCGATTTGTTGCAGGTTCGATTGGACCAACGACTAAGTTGCCGACACTAGGGCATATTGACTACGACACGATGAAAGCCTCGTTTGCAGAGCAAGCCACAGGGCTGTATGACGGTGGGGCTGATTTGTTGATTATCGAAACGTGTCAGGATGTTCTGCAAATTAAGGCAGCGCTGAATGCTGTTGAAGAGGTATTTCAAGACAAAGGCGCACGATTGCCGCTGATGGTGTCAGTGACGATGGAAGCCCAAGGCACAATGCTGTTGGGGTCAGAAATTAATGCAGCGCTAACGATTTTAGAGCGTTATCCGATTGACATCCTGGGTCTTAACTGTGCTACTGGCCCAGACCGGATGGTAGACCATATTAAATACTTGTCAGAGCATTCGCCGTTTGTCGTTTCCTGTATCCCTAATGCCGGACTACCGGAAAACGTCGGGGGCCATGCCCACTACAAGCTGACGCCGATGGAACTGCGGATGGCGCTGATGCATTTTGTAGAAGATTTGGGCGTGCAGGTGATTGGTGGCTGTTGCGGTACGCGCCCGGAGCATATTCAACAATTAGCAGAGATTGGTCAAACTCTAAAGCCGAAAGAACGGCATCCCCAGTTTGAACCGTCGGCAGCATCGATTTACAGTGCCCAACCTTATGAGCAGGATAACTCGTTCCTAATTGTGGGGGAACGCTTAAATGCCAGTGGTTCTAAGAAGTGCCGCGATTTGTTGAATGGGGAAGATTGGGATGGACTGGTTTCTCTAGCGAAGTCGCAGGTACGAGAAGGGGCGCACGTTCTAGACGTGAACGTGGATTATGTGGGACGTGACGGCGTGCGGGATATGCACGAAGTGGTGTCACGTTTGGTAACAAATGTTACTTTGCCGCTGATGCTGGACTCCACGGAATGGGAAAAGATGGAAGCCGGTTTAAAGGTTGCGGGTGGTAAGTGTCTACTGAACTCCACGAACTATGAAGATGGGGAGGAGCGTTTCTTAAAGGTGCTGGAGTTGGCGAAGCAGTACGGTGCGGGTGTAGTCATCGGTACGATTGATGAAGAGGGGATGGCGCGAACGGCAGACAAGAAATTTGCGATCGCACAACGCGCCTATCGCCAAGCTGTAGAATATGGCATCCCCCCCCACGAAATATTCTTTGACACCCTAGCCCTCCCCATCTCCACAGGTATTGAAGAAGACAGGGCAAATGGTAAAGCGACGATTGAATCGATTCGCCGCATCCGGGAAGAATTACCGGGATGTCACGTTATTTTGGGTGTCTCTAATGTTTCCTTCGGCTTGAACCCGGCAGCGCGGGTAGTCCTCAATTCGATGTTTTTGCACTTCGCAATGGAAGCGGGGATGGATGCTGCGATTGTCAGCGCTAGCAAGATTCTGCCATTAGCGAAGATTGAGCCAGAACATCAGGAAGTCTGCCGGAAGTTAATCTTTGATGAACGGCAGTTTGATGGGGATATTTGCACCTATGACCCATTAGGAGAGCTTACCACGCTGTTTCAAGGGAAAACGACAAAACGCGATCGCTCCCAAGATGACCAACTCCCCGTCGAAGAACGCCTCAAGCGCCACATTATTGATGGCGAACGGATTGGCTTGGAAGAACAGCTAGCTAAAGCATTAGAAACACATCCACCCCTCGAAATCATCAACGTCTTTCTCTTAGATGGCATGAAAGTCGTTGGGGAACTATTCGGTTCCGGGCAAATGCAACTTCCCTTTGTATTGCAATCAGCGGAAACCATGAAAGCGGCAGTGGCGTATTTAGAGCCATTCATGGAAAAAGCAGACAGCGGTAATAACGCCAAGGGTACATTTCTCATTGCCACTGTTAAAGGGGACGTTCACGATATTGGTAAAAACCTTGTCGATATTATCCTTTCCAACAATGGCTACAAGGTGATTAACCTAGGCATCAAGCAGCCAGTGGATAACATTATTGATGCTTACGAACAGCACAAAGCAGATTGCATTGCAATGAGTGGATTGCTGGTGAAGTCTACAGCGTTCATGAAAGATAATCTGGCGACATTCAATGAGCGAGGCATAAGAGTCCCCGTGATTTTGGGGGGTGCTGCGCTGACACCTAAGTTTGTTTACGAGGATTGCCAAAATACTTACAAAGGTAAGGTAATCTACGGCAAAGATGCCTTCTCTGATTTGCATTTTATGGATAAGTTAATGCCTGCTAAAGCGGCAGGTGAGTGGGATGATATAAAGGGCTTTTTGAATGAAGTAGATGAAATTTCTGAGGTATCAACGAATGGTGATCAAGAAAACGGTTTAGGGACACAAAGCCTTGCACCCGTACAAGAAGCGGAGGTTGCTGAACCAGCACCCATAGATACGCGCCGTTCTAATGATGTCACGTTAGATATTGAGCGTCCGACTCCTCCCTTCTGGGGAACCAAGATACTGCAACCAGAGGATATCCCTATAGAAGAGGTGTTTGGGTATCTGGATTTACAAGCTTTGATTGCTGGACAGTGGCAGTTCCGCAAACCCCAAGGGCAATCGCGGGAAGAGTACGATGAGTTTCTACAAGAGAAGGTTTACCCAATTCTTGAAGACTTGAAGCAGCGCATTATCCAAGAAAACTTGCTGCATCCTCAAATAGTTTATGGCTATTTCCCCTGTCAGGCTGAGGGGAATTCGTTGTATATCTACAATCCTGCTGCAATAGATGACAATGTTAGGGCGCAAGGCCTTGCGCCTCTACAAAAACCCATAGCAACGTTTGATTTCCCTCGACAGCGCTCTATGCGTCGTTTGTGCATTGCTGATTTTTATGCGCCGAAGGAGTCTGGGATTGTGGATGTCTTCCCAATGCAGGCAGTGACGGTAGGGGAGATTGCAACTAAGTATGCAAAGTCGCTTTTTGACTCCAACCAGTATACAGATTATCTCTACTTCCACGGATTAGCAGTGCAGATAGCAGAAGCTTTGGCGGAGTGGACACACGCCCGGATTCGTCGGGAATTGGGATTTAGTGCTGAGGAGCCGGATAATATTCGGGATGTGTTGGCGCAACGGTATCGGGGTTCTCGGTATAGCTTTGGCTATCCCGCTTGTCCGAATATGCAAGACCAGTATAAACAATTGGAGTTGTTGGGAAGCGATCGCATCAACCTGCACATGGATGAAAGCGAACAACTGTATCCCGAACAGTCTACAACGGCAATTATTGCTTATCATCCAGTGGCTAGGTATTTCAGCGCTTGAGATATATGAATTGGCAACCATACATTAGACCTCTTGCATAAATCCTGGAATGCCCCCTAAATCCCCCTTGCATTGGGGGACGCGAGAAATCCGGTTTCCCCAGAATTGGGGGGCTAGGGGGCAAAAATCGACTTTTGCAAGAGGTCTATTCCAGTGCTTGAGGAGTAATTTGTAATTTACAACTGCTCTGGAGCAATCCCTCGTTCTCGCAGTAGCGCCTCTAAAGCTTGATAGCGCTGTCTTTCCTGTTCTAACTGGGCAAGTGCTTCATCTGCGCGTTGGCGTTCTTGTTCGGCGCGTTGGCGTTCTTGCTCCATAAGTTGAGCCAGTTCAACATAGGTAAGGAACCTTTCTCCTGAAGGTGAGAAAATTTCTAGATTGTCAGATGTTGGGTGAAAGCTTATTCCCAGTCGAGGACTAACCCAACCATTCATCTCGTCGATTATCTCCAAATACTCTCCAGAGCGCTGCCAGCCAATTATTTCTGGGTTGTCAGGGTCATAAATGTAATATTCTTCTACGCCATAGCGTTCATAAAATTTGAGTTTATGAGCCATTCCTTTGAGGCGATTGCCAGGAGATAAGATTTCAAATACCACTTGTGGTGGAATATTATCTTCTTCCCATTGCTTGTAGGAACCCCTGTCTCCTTTTGGTCTACCAAAGACAACCATCGCATCGGGTGCTTGGCGAGTCTTGTTATCTCCTTCAACGGGATACCAAAGTAAATCACCCGCGACAAATACATCAGGGTTAGCAGCAAATAACAGTTCTAAGTTTTCCTTAATAACGACAATCCAGCGAAATTGTTTGGTGTTGTCTGCCATTGGTTGACCGTCGCTGTCTGGGTAGATGAGGGTTGGCAGTTGTTGTACCATGCTGCTCTCCGCTTCTAAAGTAGTGGTCATATTGTAGCGATCGCTCTTTCAATCTCATCACATAGAAGAAGCGAGCGCTGTAAATTTCCTCAAAGCGCGATCTGCTTTGCAGCAGCGCTTCGCTATCGCAATTCAGCTAGGATTGCCTTTAATTTCTCACTCATACAAAGCAACTGCACTGTAGAGGCGATTACATTTTGGCAGAAAGTGGAAGTGCGGCTATATCTATACCTCTATCAAAATCAGCAAGCAGACACAGGTTTTGTTACTGGCTGTAAATTTTTGACGATAGCTTGCTATCGGGCTTTTGCCGATGTATCTTAGAAGGGTGTCCCGTTGGGCACGTAAACTATTTAAGCGTTCTGTAGAGCGCAGGAGAAACAAATGCCTACAACTGTTAAGGCTCCATTTTTTACTACGGCTGCTTGTAAAGCATACACAGAAGACAAGCAGAGTAAAGAAGAAGACAAGCAAAGTAAACAAACAAGTAGGGTAATCTGGAATCTTACAGTTCCCGTCTCCCAAGTTCCCAAAGACTTACCTCTAGATCCTAATGCGCGACTAGCGAACGAAACGCGGCGGACTGTCAAGAGTATGGTTAAGACTCTAGCAGAGAAGCCAGAGGAGTTCATTTTCTATAACAATGGCATCCTAATTGTTGCAGACTCCATCCAGGTCAAGGGTCGTGGTTCTGGTGGCGGATTCGATGTTGAGCTTGTCTTGGTTAGTCCTGACGAAGATCAGGAAGAAAAGTTTATCGGCAACGGTATTGTGAATGGCGGACACACCTACACCGCCATCATGAAAGCTCTCGATAATTACGAGAAACTTCAATCCAAACGAGCTAAACCAAAAATTAATCCGGAGACAGGGAAGGCTGATTACTTAGAGTTTGAAAAGGCTAGCGTACAAATATTTGTGCTGGTCAACATTAACCAAGAAGAAATCTCAAACATCAGCAGGTATCGTAATACCAGCGAGAAAGTTGAAGAGTTTAGCTTAAAAAATCTCGCTGGCGAGTGGGACATCATTGCAGAACACCTTCCTCCCCAGTGCAAACCTTATGTTGCTTTCCGGGACGGAGAAAATAAGCCATACGATGTAACTGACTTAGTTCGTCGTCTTGCTTGCATTAACAACAAGGTGTATCCTTGGTCGGGACCAGACGGTTCACCTAAGAATCCCAGTGCAACATGCACTGCCTACGGCAGTCTCATTAAAAACTGGACAAAAGACGACTTCAGTGAGTTTGTGCCTTTACTAAAGGATGTCCTCTATCTTGAGGAGCGCCTCCGGGAGGAGTACGATCAGCAAAAAGGGCTTAGCAAGCTTAACGGTGTTGAAAAAAAGCCCTATCCATTCATCACAGGTAGACAATTCAATCACACCCTTCCTATCACTTTCGTATTCCCCATACTCGCAGCCTTCCGTGTCTTTGTAAAAGATGGAGCGTGGGAGAAGCCTGTCGAGCAATTATGGGATGAGATGGGAAGCAACCTTCTTAACAGATTGCTAAACACCTATAAAAATGAAGGGCGGGGAAATCCTGCTGCTTTTGGTCGTTCTGCTTCAACATGGTCTAACCTTCTTTTAGTTCCCATGCAATTGAAGCTAACTAGCGTAACTTAATCCACCTGAGCCTTTACACTCTACCTGTTATTAGGGGTTAACCTCTCATACAGGTAGAGCTTGATGTTGTACAGATGGTGAAAATGACCTGATGGATGTTTGTGACGTTTTTCTCAGCGATCGCACTTTCCCCTCAAACTACTAAACCTCATCATCCAGATCGGGTTCAACACTAAGCGATCGCATCAACCTCCACATGGATGAAAGTCAGTGCGATCGCTTTTATGCCAAATTCCTCAAGCCTCTGTGAAAAGAGAATTAAGAGACTGCAATCTCAAGAACCTGCATTGATTTTTTAACCACTTCATCCGGGTCAAAAGGCTTTGTCATATACAAATCAGCACCAACTTCCTTGCCTTTGAGCTTATCAAACTCTTGACCTTTAGCCGTCAGCATGATGATGTAAACACCCTTTATACTGAGTTCATTCTTCACAGCATTGCAGACATCAAATCCGTTCATTTTAGGCATCATTACGTCAAGAAAAACCAGATCTGGTTTTTCTGTCTTAATAGCATCAAGAGCCTCTTCCCCATTATCAGCCGTCAGTAATTCCACTCCCTCATCTTCGAGATCTTCAAGGGTTTGCTCCAACAGAAGCCTTATATAAGGTTCATCATCCACAATCAATATTTTTTTATTCATGAACTTTTTTTTTAATAAACTACTTCAAAAACTTCTATAGCTTCTTTTTTACCTTTAACTTTAATACTACCAATTTCTTTAAATTCAAATAAGTGTTTCGTGACATCGTAAATTCTACGACTGACAAGAATCTGCTCACCTTTGGCAATCGATTGCAGTCTAGACGCTACATTCACTTTATCTCCTATTGCTGTATAGTCCATGTGCTGGGGAGAGCCAACATTACCAACAACCACCTCTCCTGAACTTATGCCAATGCCTGTAATAAAATTCTGCCTAATCCAGGGTACAGGAATTTGCTTAATCCGGTTTTGCATCTCAATAGCCGTTTCGATAGCTCGTCGTTCACTATCAACCAGCCTTGAAGGCGCACCAAACATAGCAACAATCATATCTCCAACAAACTTATTGACTGTTCCTCCATGGCTAAAAATCACTTCTACCATGTGAGTAAAATACTCATTCAAATATTCGACAATTTTCTCTGGTTCGAGTTCCTCACATTTACTGGTAAAGTTTCTAATATCAGAAAAAAGAATAGTAATATCCATCTTGGCAGGAGCTAGGGAAATATCGCCTTGCTCATTTAAAATCGCTTCAACTAACTGTGAATTTACATATCGTTCCAGATTACTTTTAATCCGTTCTTGCTTAAGCTTATTTTCATGGAGAATAGCATTTTCAATAGCAGAGGCGGCTTGAGAGGCTAGCGCCATGAAGAGTTTAAGGTCTGCGGCTGTATAGTTAAAGGGTTCCTCGCTGCTGATATTAATTACACCAATCGCCTGCTCATGAATCTGCAAAGGTACACAAATTAGGGAATTAACTCTGTTGTGACCTTTAACAAACCTAGAGTCAGAGCTTACTTCATTAATAATTTCTCCTCTACGTGTAAGTACCACATTGCCTGCTATACCCTGACCCATTTCTATAGGAGCTTTGGTTTCATGTTTTTGACCAAAGGCTGCTATAACTTCAAATTTTCCTGTCTCTTTATTTAGTAACATAAGAGACCCACTGTCTGCTGATATCAACCTTCTGGCTTCATCAATAACTAATTTCGCCACCTCTTTGAGTTCCAGACTGGCAGTTATCTTTTCAGAAATGTTGTATATGAGGTTGAGTTCCTTATATTTATCCAGGGTTTCACGAGCAAGGGTCTTTTTCTCAAACTCATTCTTGATTAAATGGGAAAGGAGGGACGCGACAGGAGAGGCTTTATCGTCTCCAATTACCCATCCAATTACCTCACCAGCAAGCTCAACAGGATATTTCTCCAAGAGTTGAGTTTTGTCATTATCTATGAGTAGCTTGCCCTCTGCATCCTGAATATTTATAGAAGTGTCGATCGCCTTGAGTAAGTCACTCAAAATAGAC
Organism: Microcoleus sp. FACHB-SPT15; assembly: GCF_014849525.1. Taxonomy (NCBI): domain Bacteria; kingdom Bacillati; phylum Cyanobacteriota; class Cyanophyceae; order Oscillatoriales; family Microcoleaceae; genus Microcoleus; species Microcoleus sp. FACHB-SPT15. Next base: position 89,892 of record NZ_JACJNU010000072.1, read on the forward strand.
GAAACTTCTTTTTTAGCCAGAAGCCTCTTAAGACTGATTTTTGCCATCTTCTCGATCAACTACTATGACTTTTTTTGTGGCAGTTCCTTGGGAGAGGAGGTATCTGATCTCATTGATCAGCTCTTGTGTGTTGATCGGCTTGTTCAAATATCTGTCAATCCCAAGACGATAACCCCTTTCGTGTTCCTCTGCTACGGACAGCATGATGATCGGTATACTCATGCTCTGAGGGTTATTTTTCAGCACGGCTGCTACATCAAAACCACTCATTTCTGGCATCTTCACATCAAGAATCACTAAATCAGGAAGTTCTTGGTTAACTTGTGCAATAGCATCTCTTCCATCTTTAGCCTCCCTGACTTTATACCCCTCTGTAGTAAGTTGCTGTCTGAGAAGTTCGCGCAGAGGAGCTTCATCATCGACGACGAGGATGGTTTTATTAAGGTCAGCAGGAGATGATTCTATACTGGCTACCGATTGCAATTGCTTGCCAGGGATACTTATATCAATAGTTTTGACTTCATCCACTGCTGAGCAACTAATGGGTAGCGTGAATGAGAAAGTACTCCCTTGACCTAACTCACTCTCTACCCAGATTTTGCCACCATGATGCTTGACAATTTGTTGACAGATGGACAGTCCTAAACCTGTACCCTTGGGTTTATCTGTTAGAGGATTTCCTACCTGCTTAAATTTCTCAAAGATCTTCGGTTGGTCAACTTCAGGGATGCCGATTCCCGTATCGATCACGCTGATCGTAATCTCATTATCGATACAAGTAGCTTTGCAGGTTACAGAGCCTTCGTCAGTGAACTTGAGAGCATTAGAAATTAGGTTAATCACTACCTGAAGCAAGCGATCGCGATCGCCTAGAATCTGTGGCAAATCCTCGTTCACATCGACAATCAGTTCTAGTCCCTTCTGTTCAATCAGTGCAAACGTAGCAGATGTCGCCCGTTTTATCAGTTCATGAACTGAAAAATACTGCATATTCCAATCAACCCGTCCAGCTTCCATCTTGGCGATATCTAGGACATCGTTGATTAATTTTGTCAGCCGCTCGCCCTCGGACACCATGATGTCAATATTTTGACCAATTTGTTTGATGGTGCGCTGAGTTTTTGCCTCCTCAGCCTGAACTTTGGGAAATATTGTATCTTCAAGTTTTTTGCTGACAATTTTGGCAAATCCGAGTATTGATGTTAGGGGTGTCCTCAACTCATGGGAGACAGTAGAGATGAAATCGGTCTTCACTTGGTCAACTTCTTTCTCTAAAGTGACATCTCGAATTAGAATGACCGAACCGATACAGGTTTTGTCCAGACCATTTGATGTTGATTCTTTGAGGATTGCTGTTGCTACAGCTTTACCAAATCGGTTACCAACAAGCTCTACTTCTGCGGTGAAGACTTCTGTTAAGTATTCCCTAGTAGTTACTACCAGTTCTGCCAATTTAGGGCTAAAAATATCTTTGCAATCCAGATTAATCAGGTTGATTCCTTCCAGACTAAACATGGCTGACAAGGCAGGATTCCAGTGACTAATTTTGCCCCTAGTGTCAGTGACAAGTAAGCCATCTGCGAGATTGTTGATAATCGCACTTAGATAAGCAAGAGTCTCCTGCTGTCGGACAGTAGCTTCTGCAAGATGTCCAGCTTGCTCACTGACAGTCTGGAGATGTTCCTGGGTTTGAGTATGTAGGCGAGTCTGATGAATAGCGATCGCTAACTGGTCAGCGATGGAATCGAGCAATTCAATTTCTCGATCCCTCCAGCGTCGGGGCTTGCTGTAGACACAGATAAAATAGGCAGGAGTATTACCTTGAACTAACACTGGCATAGCCAAATAGCTAGCTATCCCCATCTCGATATACGCCTGTTTGACATCGGCAGGTAAGTTGCGGTTTTTGGCAACATTGTCCAAGCGCACTGATTCACATCGGTTGAGGCGATCGCCCAAGTCGCCAAAGGATGCGATCGAGATACAACCTAGATGTGTTGGCAGGTCTTCCCGCCGATTTTCGCAGACTACCTCCAACTCCTGTCGGTCTCTGTGATACCAACAGAAGATCGCTCGGTCGAGATTCAACAGAGCTGCAAATTCATCAACAGTAGTTTGCCAGATGGTTTCGAGTTCGATAGACTCCCGAATACGAGCAGTTATCCGATTAAGCAGTGCCTCTTGCGCTACGCGGATGCGGAGTTGCTCAAGGGATTGCATTTGCCACAAAGCGATAATCACTGTCACCACCAGGATCGCTCCCACAACCGATGCCAGCAGATTCAGCCCCCTTAGCTCCCCCTCCAAATTGGCACGGGGAATAACCAAACCTAGAGACCAATTAGCCTTATCCAGTGGCGAGTAGGCAACGTAAACCGACTCTCCCCCGATTTGCACCTGCTGAACCCCCTGTTGACGGTTCACCATTGCTTGTGCAATTTTCACTAAGTCTGGGTCTGTAGATTCTAAGAAACTTCTGCTCTTTTTAATAAGGTCATGATCAGGATGGACAAAGGGGGTTCCTTTAGAATCAAGGGCAAAAGCGTAACTCTCACGACCCAAGCGTGTTTTGGTCACAACATTTGATAGCTCCGTCACTGAAACGGGACCCGCAAATTCTCCAATCGGTTGACTCTTTTGGTCAAGCTCAGAAGTGAGGCTATCGGTGCCTTGAGCAGTATCCTCTGGAGAGATTTCAGAGCTATCTTCTGGAGAAACTTCAGAGCTATCTTCTGAAGACAGTTGAGTGCGATCGCTACCAGGGATAGACCAGATCGGAGCGACGATATTAACGAACCGCTCTCCAGTGGAGGGGAAAACCACTGGATCATCGACAAAGGTTTTTCCTTCTAGGGCTTGCTTAAAGTGGGTGTGATGACTGAGATTGGCTTTTGATAAACCAGTATTTGTTGCGTAGTAGGAGCCATCAGATTTCGCCATGACAAACATCTGAAAGTCTGTCAGCCGATTCAGTTCTCGCAGCAAGTAGGGTTCACTCGTTGACCAATTCAGATTCCTGACATTATCAGTACTAGCCAAAGCCTCCACCTGAGCAAGTAGGGTTGCTAATTGCCGATCAATTTCATTCCCTGCATTCCCGACTTGCAGGAGAGCATTTGCCTTCAAACTGTCAATGATCAAACTACGAACAACCCAATAACTAGTTATTGCAGTAGCACCTACAGCCAGAACCATAGTTCCTACCAGGAAGGAGATAAATTTTTTGGGAAAACGCCGAACTTTCTGCGGTTCAAATCTACTTGATCGAACGATTCGTATTGGCTGATTTTCACTAAACATTATTATCCCTCCCAGCTTTCGAGTTTTTAATCCACAGGATTTCGGTGTTTGAAATTATTGAATTAATAAAGAAATTTAATTAAACAAATGAGGTAGATGATTTTTCACCCTTAAGTAAATTTTCACCTAATGTGAACTACAGCCTTAGGTAATATCACCTCATCAAGTGCTACTTACACTTGTAAATTTAAGGTTGCCAATCAATAGAATTTAATGCTATTTTATAGACTTATTGTGTTGTTTTTATTAGAGAAATATAGTTTTCTAGATTTTACTGAACCACCCTTGACTGGAGAATAAAACCAAAAGAATCCCAATCATTAAGTGCTTTTTTCTATCTGACTGAGAGCTATTAATTTTTTCACAGAGTTTAGCGACTCCAATTAAATATCAGGTCGCTATTATTGGTTTATACGGTGCTTTTAGGAGAGCATCCGGACAAGTTTGCGGTTGAAGAGGTCTTCAATCGTAGCTTAATGTATAGTTTTGGCTATGCAGCTTGTCCGAATCTAAAAGACTAATACAAATAGCTAGAGGCGTTGGCAAGCAATAGAGTAGTCTGCTATTGGTTGACCATCGCTATCAGGTAGATGAGGGCTGGCAGTTGTTGTACCCTGCTCCTCTGGTACTTATGAGTTGTTGTTATGTGATGTAGGAGCGTTACGAATTGTTTGGTGATTCCTGCTCCTGTTTTAGCAGTTGCTCTTTGGAATCGCCCCAGTAGGCACTGTAAGTCCAGACTTCGTTGTTACCCTTTGTCTCTACCGACCATCGATAAATAGCTGAGTTCGGGTTAACCCCAACCTCAATTAGCTTAGCACCCATGTAGTACTCCATCTGCCGTTTTGTCATGTCCTTTGCTACATCAGGTTGGCTTTTTCTCAGGGTTCGGGACATCTGGGCTTGTGTGGGTCTTGGCATCTTTTATTTTCTTAAGCAAATGTACTTATTTCATTATTAACGCTCTTGATTAGGAGTTGGGTGGTATCGTCCCAATCAAGTTTTGGGCTAACTCCAAAAGTTTCTCGGCACGGGTAATTTGCTCGTTAGCTTGTTCAATAGTGATAGCATTTCGCAAGTCCCGCGCTCTAATTACGAAATAACTAATGATAATCAGTGTAATAAAAGGAAGTAGCGCCCTGAGGCGCTACTTCCCCACTCTCTCAAATGATTATCGATTGGCAACCTATCCAGTTTCTTTAGGAGCTTTGATGGGTGAGAGTTTCTGCGTTTTGCACCGGAAACTAGTCTAAACTCCAGTCCTAGTGCAGAAGGTGTACGTTCACTAGACTGGGGTTAGTAAAACACTAGTACTAAAGGCTAACGCCACAAATAAGTCAGCCGAGTCTGACACCACAGCCACTCTGTCACCTAAGCAGAGAATTTCGGTATCGAGAGTCGAACTGCCAGTCCCAAAATCTCCAACCCTAAACTGGTAGGCATTAGCATTGAACAAAGCGGCATCAACTGTAATGGTATCTTGCTCAAACGGATTCCAATCTGTGATCGTAGCGTAGCCAGCTCCCAGGTAGAAAGCATTCCCTAAGCCACCCAGAACGAAAGAATCACTTCCGGCTCCACCTGTCATGATGTCAAATCCTTCAAAGCCTGAGAGGATGTCGTTACCCGTACCGCCGAGTAGGGTGTCACTGCCAAGACCCCCATACAGCACATCATTGCCAGCGCCACCGTCGAGAGAATTAGAGGAAAAGTCTGCGACATCAATAGCATTAGCATTGATAATGTCATTTCCACTGCCACCGATCAGGAGATCAGCTCCTAAGCCGCCATAAATATCGTAGTTACTAGAAGACAAACTAGCATTGACGATGTCACTGCCATTACCAGCATCAATGAACTCAAGCGTACCGACTGTACCCACATCATAAATACCATCGTTGCCATCACCACCGAGCAGAGTGTCAATGCCAAATCCACCGAGTATGGTGTCATCCCCGTTACCTCCATCAAGATAGCTAGAGGAGAAATCTGCGGCATCTGGGGCATCACTATTGATATAGTCATCTCCATCTCCACCGTATACGGCATCAGCTCCTAAGCCGCCATAGATGGTGTCGTTACCACCGAAACCAAAGACGCTATCATTCCCACTGCCGCCCAGCATGAAGTCGCTGCCAATCGCCCCAAACAGCACATCATTGCCAGCGCCACCATCGAGAGTGTTAGAGGAAAAGTCTGCGACATCAATAGCATTAGCATTGATAATGTCATTTCCACTGCCACCGATCAGGAGATCAGCTCCTAAGCCGCCATAAATATCGTAGTTACTAGAAGACAAACTAGCATTGACGATGTCACTGCCATTACCAGCATCAATGAACTCAAGCGTACCGACTGTACCCACATCATAAATACCATCGTTGCCATCACCACCGAGCAGAGTGTCAATGCCAAATCCACCGAGTATGGTGTCATCCCCATTACCTCCATCAAGATAGCTAGAGGAGAAATCTGCGGCATCTGGGGCATCACTATTGATATAGTCATCTCCATCTCCACCGTATACGGCATCAGCTCCTAAGCCGCCATAGATGGTGTCGTTACCACCGAAACCAAAGACGCTATCATTCCCACTGCCGCCCAGCATGAAGTCGCTGCTAAGACCTCCGTACATCAAATCATCGCCAGCACCACCGTCGAGAGCGTTAGAGGAAAAGTCCGCGACATCCACGGCATTGGCATTGATATAATCATTTCCACTTCCACCGACCAGGACATCAGCTCCTAAGCCGCCATAGATCACGCCACTACCAGAAGATGAGCTGTAGTCTATGAAGTCATTGCCATTGCCGCCATCAATATAGTCACTCGTACCAACTGCACCGTAGTCATAAATAGTATCGTCACCATCACCGCCTAGCAGAACGTCGTTGCTACTGTTCCCAATCAGCGTGTCGTTGCCATTACCACCATCAATATAGTTAGGATCGTCAACAAAAGAACCTGGAAGACCACCGTCTAAAAAGTCGTCCCCATCTCCACCGAGCAGGGAGTCAAGCCCGCTACCTCCATATATCGTGTCGTTACCCCCGTAGCCAGCGAGGAAGTCGTCAGCAGCAGAGCCTTGTACGGTGTCGTCGAAATCAGTTAGAAGATAGATTGCCATTTTCAGTTGCTCTTAAATTCAGGTAGAGGTGAGAGGTTGTGCAGAATGCCTTGAAGAGCGAGCTTTCATAAAGAGGAAAGTCTTCTAGGCGGTGCTGCTGTATGTCTGTATCTCCTGACTTAGTACCCCTTATGCAGTTTTTTGAAAAAAAGAGCGATCGCTTTTCTAACGAACTAGACGAACAGTTAGAGACATGAGCATTTAGGGAGAAACGCGATCGCTGTCCCGTTATTACATTTCCTTCCGAACCGAAACGTTTTACCCGTTGTGAGAACAGGTAATGCGCTAGCTTGAAAGTTGACAACTAGTTTCCACTCAGTAGCCTGCACATAGGAGTGCAGGTACAGCGAACAATTGATAAACCTGGCTACAGGTAAACCTTTATCCTTTGAACGTTTTAAGACTATTCAAATGTCAGACTCTAACCACTACCACACCCTGGATGTCAGCCCCAAAGCTACACCATCGGAGATTAAACAGGCTTACCGACGCCTAGCCAAGCGCTTTCATCCAGATAGTAAGAGTGAAACTGCTGATCCCGAAAAAATTATTCAGGTCAATGCTGCCTACGAGGTTCTAGGTGACCCGACGCGCCGCCGCTCTTACGACCAACAGCTACAATACTTTTACCCCCAAACAGAATTCCAAAATCGCCAACAGCGTACGGCTAAGGCCCAACAACACTATCAACGTCATCGGCAACGCGCAAGAAATGCAGATGCACAGCTCAACGAGTGGTTACACGAGGTTTATGAACCCGTCAACCGTCTGATAAGCCGTATCCTTAATCCTCTAGACGCTCAACTCGATGACCTGTCCGCAGATCCCTTTGATGATGAGCTGATGGAAGAGTTCCAAGCCTATCTAGAAGAGTGTCGTCATTACCTCAATCAGGCTCAGCTTACTTTTCGTTCTCAACCCAATCCTCCCACCGTTGCAGGGGTAGCAGCTAGTCTCTACTACTGCCTTAATCAATTGGGAGATGGCATAGAAGATCTATCACTATTCACCCTCAACTACGACGACCATTATCTACACACAGGTCAAGAACTCTTCCGAATCGCAGCAAGTCTGCGCTATGAAGCTAAAGATGCGGTTAGAGACATCGCTTATTAGTAAGCTATCAAAGCCTAAAACCTCCTCTCCTTCTTGTGAACTACTAGAAATTGCCAGCAAAATTCGTTTATCCTGGAAACAGCTTCAGTTTACGGAACTTCACACTCTCTGATTAACCATAGAACTAATGGAATGCATCATTAACCGCCGCTCTCAGTTCTCAGCGAGTCACCGCTATTGGTTACCAGAGTTGACTGAAGCTGAGAATGTTCAGCAATTTGGTGCCTGCACTCAGTTCCCTGGACACGGACATAACTATGTTCTGTATGTCTCTCTGGGGGGGGAGCTGGATGAGTATGGCATGGTGCTTAACTTATCTGAAGTCAAGCAGGTGATTAAACGGGAAGTCACTAGCCAACTGGACTTTGCCTATCTCAACGATGTTTGGCCAGAATTTCAACAGACCCTACCCACCACAGAAAACATGGCACGGGTGATTTGGCAACGGCTTGCTCCTCACCTGCCACTCGTACACATTCAGCTATTTGAACATCCAGAACTTTGGGCTGACTATCAAGGAAACGGTATGGAAGCACATCTCACCATTAGTACTCACTTTAGCGCCGCTCATCGGCTCGCTCATCCTGACCTCAGCTACGAAGAAAATAGCGAAATCTATGGGAAATGCGCTCGTCCCAACGGTCATGGACACAACTACCACCTGGAAGTAACCGTTAAGGGTGAAATTGATCCACGCACTGGCATGATTGTTGATCTAGGGGCTTTGCAAAAGGTCATCGATGATTATGTTGTAGAACCGTTTGATCATACATTCCTTAACAAGGATATTGCCTACTTTGCGAAGGTGGTTCCGACTGCTGAAAACATTGCCATTCACATTCGTGACTTGTTGCAACAGCCAATTCAAGAACTAGGAGCAAGCCTTTATAAAGTTAAATTAATTGAAAGTCCTAATAATTCTTGCGAAGTTTACTGCAACCAAACGACTTCTAATTCAGCAACAACGCAGGTAGGCGAACCGATCCTAACCTCTGTATAGAGGGATAGCGACTAACACTAGCAGTATTAGTAATGGACACTAACGGTATTACTAATGCTAGAGTTTTGATGAGCTAGGAAAAAAGCTCTAGGAATGCCAACCTATTTGTTGTTTCAGGGTGTGCAGCTTTTGGCGACATTTCACTAACAGGTGCTGGTGAAGAAATAGTCGCGAGTGGGAGATAGATTTAGCGCCATGGCGCTAGAAACAGCTCCCTTGGCATCTAAACAAAATCGCAGCCAGACATCCGAAGAGCATGAGAGGCAATAGGTATGGAAAACCGGTTGCCGTACTATGACGGCAAACATGACGGTTGTCTATTAAAAGAGGAGCGCCAAACAGTGGTTCCTCTGCAAGACAACAACAATCAGGACGAAGTCTTAAAGCAAATACCAGCTTGTGGTAGTCAACCCGAACAGCTACTAGAGCAAGGTATTGAGCAGCAAAAGAATCATCAGTTTGAGGTAGCACTCGAATCGTTTAACAACGCACTAAAAGTTTATACGGAACAACAAAACCAGCGAGGAATAGGAAGAGCGTTAGGCAGTTTGAGTCTAACGGTTTATTCGTTGAGCGAGTTCTCCCAAGCGATCGCGTATGCCGAAAGAAGCCTAGAGGTTGCCCGTGAAGTGAATGACAAACGCTTAGAAGGGCAAGTGTTGGGGATTTTGGGCAATTCTTTCCGTCATCTGGGTAACTTGCCACAAGCGATCGCGTTCGGTGAAGAAAGCTTACTAATTATGCGGCAACTCCAAGACCAACCCGGAGAAGTTGCGGCATTGAACAACATAGGGCTTGCTCATAAGGCGTTGGGCGATTTGCCAAACGCGATCGCTTATCAAGAGCAAAGTTTGGAAATTGCTCAGACGTTGAGCGACCATCAGACTCAAGAACAAATTCTCAGAAATCTTGGTAATGCTTGCTATGCCATGGGGAATTATCCCAAAGCGATCAGGTATTATAGGCAGCGACTAGCGATCGCACGCCAATTGGGTGATTACCGCCTAGAACGACAAATTCTCCGAAACCTCAGTAATGCTTGCTATGCCCTAGGTGATTATCCTCAAGCAATTGAGTATAGTCAGCAACGGCTGCTAACGGCTAGAGAAGTAGGCGATCGCCGCTCAGAAGAACAAGCACTAGGTAGCCTAGGAGTCGCTTATGATGCCTTGGAGGATTACGCCCAAGCCATTGAATACTATGAACAACGCCTCAATGTTGCCCGTGCTATTCCTGACCAAAGGGTAGAAGCGCAAGCACTAGGCAGTTTGAGGGTCGCCTACTATGCTCTTGGAGATTATGCCAAGGTTATACAATACCACGAGCAAGGTTTAGCGATGCGTAACCGCTAAGACAGAAGGCAACGGGTTACAGAATCAAAAAATGAATCGAGCAATAGAGGCAGTGAAAAAATATATTTTTCCCACTGCCTCTATTCATCTAGCGATGAATTCTGTTAGCAGGTATATTATCTGAAATGCTTCGGATTCAGCTATGGTTGCTCCACTCCCAGAAGCCCCTGAAATCGAACGCCACAGAGCCGCAATCGTCCGAACTGACCTTTCTAAGCCGGTACGATTGGCAATAGAAAGTGCAATTTTAAGCAAAGATACCACGTTTTTTGACTATGGCTGTGGTCACGGTGGTGATGTTGAGCGCACGGCAAACCAAGGCTATATCAGTGCAGGTTGGGACCCCTATTACCAACCAAACACTCGTATAAGTCCAGCCGATATCGTCAACCTGGGCTACGTCATCAACGTTATCGAAAACCCTACCGAGCGTCGTGAGAGCCTCTGCAAGGCTTGGGAACTTACTCAAAAAGTCTTGATTGTGTCTGCCCAAGTCTTGATTGACGAACGCAGTAGCGGTCAAATTGCCTATGGTGATGGCATCGTGACCCGTCGCAATACCTTTCAGAAGTATTACGAACAAGAAGAACTCAAAGCCTATATTGACCAAGTTCTTGGTGTCGATGCAATTCCCGTTGCTTTGGGTATCTACTTTGTTTTTCGAGACGAAGCGCAAGCGGAGAACTTTCGGGCATCTCGCTTTCGTTCCCGCACTACCACTCCCAGAATCCGCGCCAACATTAAACGATTTGAGGACTACCAGGAACTTCTTGCTCCCTTAATGGCATTTGTGACAGAACGCGGACGCCTCCCTGTTAGCACTGAACTGGCGAACTTTCCTGACATTCTCTCGGAATTTTCCACCCTGCGCCGTGCGTTTCAAGTCATTTTACAAGCTACCGACGAAAGTGAATGGGATGCGATCGCCGAAAAACGCCGTCAAGACCTCCTGGTTTACCTTGCACTAACACAATTCAGCCGCCGTCCCAGATTCAGCAATCTCGACAGTACCGTTCAAAATGACATCAAAGCCCTCTTCGGCAACTACAAGCAAGCCTGCGCCGCTGCCGACTTGATGCTAATTAGTGTGGGAGATAACCGCCTCATTGCCAACTGCTGTAAACGCAGCAATATCGGCAAACTCCTACCTAGCGCACTCTACGTCCATATTTCAGCACTAGAAAACCTCAATCCTCAACTGCGGCTTTATGAAGGTTGCGCTAGCCGCACGATTGGGAGAATGGATGGCGCAACCTTAGTCAAATTCAACATCAACGTGCCGAAAATCTCTTACTTGTTCTATCCCGACTTCGACACAGACCCTCATCCGGCATTGCAAACCAGTATGCAGATTGACCTGCGGGATTTACAAGTAAGCTATCGTGACTACGACACATCAGACAATCCCCCAATCTTGCACCGCAAAGAAACCTTTGTAACACCCGACTACCCACTCTATGAGAAGTTTGCCCGACTCACTCATCAAGAAGAAAATTGGGGACTACTCAACCAAACCAGCACGATTGGCACCCGTAAAGGTTGGCAAAAATGTTTAAAAGAACACTGCGCTGAACTTAAGGGGCATCGCGTTTACTGGCGTAAAGATGCTGACCCTTACCGAGTCAAACTTCTACTCTCTGCCCGTAACCGGAATAAGGGGAGTAGGGAGTAGGGGAGGCGAAGCAAAGAGAGTATTCCTATCAGGTAACTGCTGATAGCTGAACGCTTAAAAGGGCGAAATTAACTTAAACAGCAGCGAACCGATAGAGACTAAAGCTCCCCCTAAAGAAAAGCCCCCTCTTCGGGCTTTGGGAGGGTTCTGGGCAACTTCAATCGCTTGAATCACATTCTGTGATGTCTGGTAGCCCTCTGTATTGCCTTGGGTAGTAAAGAGTTCACCTGCTTTATTTGCATCTTCAGTCGCTTTCGCTACATCTCTGAGGCGGAAATAGGCAACTCCACGACCGAGGTATGCTGGAGCAAAGTCGGGTTTGATAATCAGCGCTTGATTATAATTCTCGATCGCAGCAGCGAAATTGCCTCGTTCAGCTTCAACGACACCCCAAGCATAGAAATCTTCCGCTGTTCCAGCATATTGAGGGATGCCAACGGTTCCTTGCACATAAGCGGTACTCAGACTGACACCGAATAACTGGGCATTGACGAGCAAGGCATTTCTGAGGTCGGTGCTAGTGAGGTTTGCTCCACTCAGATTCGCTCCAGTGAGGTTTGCCCCATTCAAAGAAGCACCAGTAAGGTTTGCACCGCTAAGGTCAGCCCCTGTCAAATTCGCACCACTGAGATTAGCACGACTTAAGTCTGCTCCACTCAAGTCTGCCCCGGCTAAGTTAGCCAAAACTAAACCAGCACCAGTAAGGTCACATTGGGAACATTGCTTAATTGAAAGTAACTGTTGGGTATGTTGTAGATTTTCAGCATAGGCAGTCGTACCCAGACTGGTTGTGGTTAAAAGAGCAGTTGTGGTGAGGAGGGTGCGTTTAATATTCATAACCATCACAGAAAGGAATGAGCTACGCGCTGCCATGAGAGCATCATGGGTGAATACTTATAGGGTATTACGAAGTTTTAATGAAATATAGCGGTTTTCAGTTGGATTAGGGACAGCAGAGGTGTGTGAAACTTGCGTAGAAACCAAGGAAAACAAAAAAGCTGATAGCTGACGGCTTTCTGCTGTAAAAGCGGAAATTTGATTAATTTTCGTGCTGTTCAACTGTATCAGTCTGGGCGATCGCAACCAGAAAACCAAGCTAGCATTAGATTTGTAAGCTTTATACACGCTTATCGGTATTTTATGAACTTCTTAACTCACATTCTGCACTTAGTCGGGTCAAGCGCCGTTGCTTACTACTCTGCTAGCAGTCTGCGTGACCCCAAAACGCGCCCTAATGTTCTTGCTGGGTTTCAGTTAGCAGAATCGGGTTCGGTTCCCTTCCTGAAAACCCTGAGTGAGCGAGCGGCTTCTGAAGGCGATACCTGGCTTGCAGAAAAACTGGCTCGTCATGCGTCAGACGAAGAACGCCACGGTCAAATTTTTGCCCACGGATTGAAACAGCTCAACAAACAAGTCATTGACTTCAAGAACTTGCCCAAAACCACTGAAGATGGCAAGCCAAATGAACGCCAACGCAGTCCCTTCTTTGCCACTTACTTTGAGGGCTACTCCCAAGAATACTTGAAACCGCAGAACATTGACTGGATTGCGTTCATGGCTAGTACCTACATTCTGGAACTAGACGCTAGCAAAGACTTTGTTCGCATGGCTAACGTGTTACCCGAAGACGAACCCACTAGCCGCAACCTCAAAAAAAGTATCCTCAGCGTTGCTCAAGATGAAACCGGACACGCTGCTTATCTTCGAGAGGCATTGGAACGTCGTTTGCCTGCTGATGCTGTCGAACGACTGATTGATGAGTGGCGGACTCGTAAGGTAAATGCAATGCTTGCTATGGTTGGTAATCTCGTCCAGAAAGGCGGAAAATCTCCCTCACTTGTACAAGATGGTGTTCCAGAAGAAATGCCAAAGGATGCTCCAGAACCCGTTGCGGCATAGAACGTTAGTTTAGGTTAGCTGCCGATTTACCTATTTGGTAGGGGAATGGGGAGTTGAGGAGAGTTCTCGCTAGATTTTCCCAGGTTCTCATCCCCTTCCTCATGAAGTAGCCAGGGGCTTGCGAATTGCTACCTCTAATCTGTCCTAAGTCTTTGTAAAGGAGGATTTATTCTCTTGAAGTAGACAATACTCTTTGTATTGATTTTTTAAACAAATCTTTAATTTCTTGACATACTAGTCACATTACTTAGAATTTTAGATTATTTTTAGATTTGTAAAGGTCAACATGATTCAGTAATAACTCTCAACTTCAGCTCGTTCATTGAGAACTTCAGGCGCAACCTGTAGGCACCGTTCAAAGAGGCAAACCTTAGATAAAAAAACCTTTTTTCAAGGAATTAGCGGTAAGGTTCCCTTAGCTATTGGGTTAAGATTGAGTTGATACTACCTTATTGTCGGTAGCCTTTTGCATCTACAGGAAACCGGGAAAAAATAAAACATACTTACTCTAGCTCTCAAAAAATACTTGATTGAGGGATAAGAGCTGAAAAATGAACTCATATCCTATACCTAATTTGCATGAGTCACGACAAGAAAAAGCTAACTTAACACAATCTCAATTGGTTAATTCTCATGGTGAAGAGGGACAGATTGAAAAATGTCAATCGCTAGATAACCAAGCCAAATTAAATTATCTCCACACGCTATATGAAAGCCTTCCTTGCATTTGCTTGACGCTTAACGTAAGGGGGGTAATTCTTTCGGTTAGCGAATTTGGTGCGACTTATTTAGGTTTTGACCCATTGGATTTAGTTAAGCAATTAGTTGAGTACATTGTTTATGTAGAAGATAGAGACGACTTTCAATCGCAGCTAATCGGCTTACAGCAACAGCCGATACAAGTGAGTCAATGGGAAGCTCGTCTTATTGACAAAAATAGCAAGATTATCTGGGTAAAAGCGATCGCACGTTTAGTTCCAAACACGGAATCGAATCCAATCATCCTCCTAGTTTGTGAAGATACTACTGACCTAAAACGGATGGAGGAGGAACAACGGGACTCACAAGAGCTACCTCGGAGTAAGTTTAGAAATACTTCCGATGAAGTTTTCATTACAGATAGCACTAATATTACTGATTTAACTGACCATCAGCGAGCTGAAGTTGCGCTACGAGAGAGTGAAGAACGCTTTCGTGTCACTTTTGAACAAGCGGCTGTTGGGATTAGTCATTGCGATTTAAATGGTCGATTTATCCGAGTCAACCAAAAATTTTGCGAGATTCTAGGTTATACCTCAGAAGAATTACTAACACGAACCTTTAAAGATATTACTTTTCCAGATGATCTAGAAGTTAGTATTAATGGAGTGCGATCGCTTCTTACTGGTGAGACTGCCCATTACTCGATAGAGAAGCGCTATGTCTGTAAGAAGGGTACTATCCTGTGGGGACATCAGACTGTATCGCTGGTGTCTGAGCCAACAGGTGAACCAAAGCATTTGGTGGCAGTGCTTGAAGATATTAGTGATCGCAAGCTTGCTGAAGAAGAATTACTCCACAAAACCCAAGCGCTAGCAAACTTCAGTTCCAATCTCAAAGAACTACATCGGCTTAACACAACACGATACAACAGTTTTGAGCCGCTGTTTTCTGATTATCTTAAAACAGGATGTGAAATCTTACAATTATCCATTGGTATTGTTAATCAACTTGATGGTCAGTCGTGCATCATTCGTTCTGTACAATCTGATATTGACTGGTTAGTTCCTGGATTGGAGCTGGAATTAAAAGATATCTATTGTGCAGCAGTCGTTCAAGAACAGAAGACTATTGCCTACAATCATGTTGGCGCCATCGAATCATTACGAAACTATCCACTCTATCAAAATCTGAAACTAGAGTCTTATATAGGCACTCCTATATTTGTAAATAGTCAAGTTTATGGAACAATAAATTTTTCTTCAACTCAAGTAAGAAGCCCAGAATTCGAGGCTTACGAACAGGAAGTGATTGAGTTGATGGCTCAAAGTATTGGTATTTTTATCGGCGCTCATCAAGCAGAAATGGAGCGCCAGCAGGCAGAAGAAGCACTGCGACAGCAATTTCTCCGGGAGCAGCTAGTCGGGGCAATTGCCCAACGGATTCACCAATCTTTGAATTTAGAGGAGATTCTAAACACTACAGTAGCGGAAGTTCGGCAATTTCTCGCTTGCGATCGCGTCGTTATCTTCCGCCTCAATGGGGATGGTAGTGGTGTTGTCGTCGTTGAGTCGGTTGACTCAAACTGGATACCCATTACAGGAACCATTATCAACGACCGCTACTTTGCACAAAGCTATGTTCAACTTTACCAACAGGGGCGAGTTCAGGCAGTCGAGGATATTTACAATGCTGGTTTAACCCAATGTCACGTTGATCTTTTAGCTAAGTTTCAGGCAAGAGCCAACTTGGTAGTACCGATTGTACAAGAGGAAAAATTATGGGGACTGCTGGTTGCTCAGCAGTGTGGGGAAACACGCAAATGGCAACCCTTGGACATTGATTTGCTCAAATCTCTCTCGACGCAAGCGGGAATTGCAATTCATCAGTCTGAGTTGTATCAGCAGGCACAAACTGAAATCATTCAACGCCAGCAAGCAGAAGCGGCACTACAGCAGCAGTTTCAGAGGGAACAGCTAGTTGGGGCAATTACTCAACGGATTCGCAAGTCGCTGGATTTAGATGACATTCTCACCTCGACTGTGGCAGAAGTGCGACAAGTCCTTGCTACCGACCGAGTGATCATTTTTCGCTTTGAGCCAGACTGGAGTGGGAACGTAGTTGTGGAATCTGTTGATTCTCCTTGTGATTCCATTCTGGGAACGAACATTTACGACCCCTGTTTTGAGGAAATGTATGTCTTGCCTTACCAACAGGGTCGGGTGAAGGCAATCGAGGATATTTACAAGGCTAAGTTAGGGCAGTGTCATCTTGATTTACTAGTTCGGTTCCAGGTTAGAGCCAACTTGGTGGTACCAATTTTGAACGGTGAGAAGTTGTGGGGGCTATTGATTGCCCATCACTGCTCAGAACCCCGACATTGGCAGCCTTATGAAATAGACTTACTTTGTTCCTTAGCCTCCCAAGTTGCGATCGCAATTCAGCAAAGCCAGCTATATGAACAAGCTCAATCCCTAGCAAAACGAGAGCAGGCACTCAATCAGGTTACTCAAGCGATTCGCAGTTCTTTGGACTTAAATACGATTTTTTCCACAACTGTGCGTGAGATTGGCGAACTTCTACAAGTAGACCGCGCTCACATCGTGCAATATTTACCAGAACAAAAGCTTTGGTTACATGTATCAGAGTATGGTAGATACCCAGACCTCCCAGCGGCACTAGGAAGAGAAATTCCCGATGAAAATAATCCAATTACCGACCGACTGAAGTGCCTAGAAGTTGTCAGAATTGATAATACCGAGACTTTTGAAGACGAGGTTAATCAAGGCTTAGCGCAAGCTTTTCCAGGAGCTTGGTTGCTGGTTCCCCTACAATTTGGCTCCGAAATTTGGGGAAGTATTACTCTAAGGAAGGACACCGGGCCTTATTGCTGGCAAGATTCGGAGGTGGAGTTAATCTGTGCCGTTGCTGACCAAGTTGCGATCGCAATTCAACAAGCCGAACTCTACAAGCAAAGTTGTACCGCGACAGCACAAGCCCTAAGTCAGGCTCAGCAACTGGAACTTGCCTTACAGGAACTCCAAACAGCGCAAGCGCAGTTAGTGCAAAGTGAAAAAATGTCCAGCCTTGGACAGTTGGTTGCAGGGGTGGCTCACGAAATTAATAATCCTGTCAACTTTATCTATGCAAACTTGACCTATGCAAGTGAATACACTCAAGATCTCCTGGGCTTAATCGAGCTTTACCAGCAGCAATATCCCAATCCTACGTCAGACATTCTGGCAGAGATTGAAGCAATTGAACTGGAATTTCTGAGTGAAGACCTGCCCAAACTCCTCTGTTCAATGAAAGTTGGAGCAGAGCGGATTTATGAAATTGTGCGTAGCTTGCGTAATTTTTCTCGCCTTGCCGAAGCCGAAATAAAAGCAGTCGATATTCACGAAGGTCTAGATAGTACGTTAGTAATTTTGCAAAACCGTCTGAAGTCTGTACATGGGCATCCTGGGGCTGAGGTAATTAAAAAATACGGTAACCTCCCGAAAGTGGAGTGCTTTGCAGGACAGCTCAACCAGGTATTTATGAATTTGCTCACCAACGCAGTTGATGCTCTAGATGAGCGAGACCAAGCAAGAACACTCGAAGAAATGGAAGCCAATCCTAGTGCAATCCGAATCCATACAGAACTCCTCAAGGACGACTCTGTGGTCATCCGAATTGCGGATAATGGACCTGGAATGACACCTCAGGTTAAGCAACGACTATTCGATCCCTTTTTCACAACTAAACCAGTGGGTGTTGGGACTGGTTTAGGGTTATCGATTAGCTATCAAATCGTCGTTGAAAAACACAAAGGGCAGCTACAGTGCTTGAGTGAGTTGGGGCAAGGTACAGAGTTTGTGATTCAGATTCCGTTGAGGCAGCTAAGCGAAGGTTGACACTCCTGTGCCGACAAGTCAGCTTGCGATTTGAGTTCAAATGCCCTCTCCCTTTATGTTAAGAGGGCATTTTTATCGCTGCATTAACTCAAGACAGCAGGCACTCGTGGTTCTGGGTCTTGGAACAGGGGCGTGCTTAAGTAGCGTTCGCCAAAGCTAGGCTGAACCATGACAATCAGGCGCCCCTCGTTTTGGGGGCGTTGTGCAACTTGAATAGCGGCACATAGGGCTGCTCCGGTGGAAATACCGGAAAGTAGACCTTCTTCACGGGCAAGACGACGACCATACGCGATCGCATCTTCATCCGTAACTGCAATTACTTCATCGATTAGCTCAACTTTGAGAACATGGGGAATAAATCCAGCTCCAATTCCCTGGATTTTGTGGGGACCTGGACGCCCTCCTGAAAGAACAGGGCTACTAGTAGGCTCGACGGCAACAACTTGGAAACTGGGCTTCCTTGGTTTAATGACCTCAGCGACACCTGTAATAGTGCCACCTGTACCAACACCAGAGATGAGGAAGTCCACCTGTCCATCGGTGTCTTCCCAGATTTCTTCAGCGGTTGTCTCAAAATGAATTTGTGGGTTAGCTGGATTGTTAAACTGTTGCAGCATATAGGCATCAGGTGTCGTTTCGACAATCTCCTGTGCCCGCTGAATACAGCCACTCATCCCCTGAATTCCTGGTGTCAGTTCTAGTTGAGCGCCATAAGCTCGTAGCATCGCCCGTCGCTCTGTACTCATGGTATCGGGCATTGTCAAAATGAGCTTGTAGCCCTTGGCAGCCGCTGCCATCGCTAGAGCAATGCCTGTGTTTCCCGAAGTCGGTTCTACCAAAACCGTTTTTCCAGGGGTAATCTGACCCTCCCGCTCTGCCACATTAATCATACTGACACCAATGCGGTCTTTCACGGAAGAAGAGGGGTTCATTCCCTCTAGTTTCACGAGGATACGAGCCAAACAGCCTTCAGCTTGGGGAATACGATTGAGCTGTACTAAGGGTGTCCGACCGACGAGTTCTGTAATGTTTTGGGCAATTCGCATGAGTTGTTGATTGTTAGAGGTTAATTGTTAGTTGTTAGTTGTCCTTGAGCTATTGTCATTTGTCAATGACCAATAACCAATGGCTATTGACTAGATGTAATACATGATGTCTAGTTGTCGTCTGGCATCCCGCTTTTCACTTAAATCTTGGAGTGTGTATCCTTGCAAGACATCGTGAGCGCGATCGTGAACTTCCTGCCAAACTTCGCCTACGACAGCGCTTTCTACTGTTTTTGGTGGAGCATCGCTCTTAGAGGCTTTTGAGTCTAAGCCTTCTAAACAGTTAATAATATCTAAAAGTGTGATTTTCCAGGGTTCCCGCCCCAAGACATAACCTCCTTTAGCTCCCCGTTGACTACGCACCAAGCCACCACGTCTTAATGTAGCTAGGAGCTGTTCAAGATATCGATCTGGAATATTCTGCTGGGCAGCAATTTGCCGAATTTGTAGTGGCTCTCCGTCATTGTAGTGACCAGTTAGCTCTAACAAGGCTAGAAGCGCGTACTCTGTCTTGCAGGAAAGTTCCACAGGTTTAATTAGGTGTGAAAGGCTACTCTTGCTATTATACTACGGTTAACCACTGGTGATTGATAGATTTGGGATCAGAAAAAAAATCGCCCTACCAAAAGGCAGGGCTAGTGACTCAACGTAGAGTAATAAACGTTAGCTGTTCAGTAATGATTGACAACTACCGCTTTAGAACCGGAAGGTGGTTCTGAGTGTACCAATGACAGCGTCATCATCACCTTGGTTAGGAGCCGTCAGCCAAATTACACCAGGAGTCACTGAGATGTTCTCCGATACCTGGAACTTGTAGAAGGCTTCAATGTGGTAAGGGCGATCGCTGTCACGGACATCTACATCATTGACACCGGGAGCATCAACACTACCGAGATAGGGTTGTACACCCGCAAAGATGCCCAAAATGTTGCCTTCTTTACCGAAGTCAGAGAAGGCGACACCCGCTCCATAACTCCAGATTTCAGCACCGCCCTGATCGAGCAGGATGGCATTTGTGTAAGAACCAAAGCCACTAATTGAAATATTGTTAGTCAAGCGGAAAGCGGCTTCAATCCCATATGAGTTACTGACCGTAGGAACCGCGTTGTCTAAACCTCCTGTTGATAGCAATGACCCAGTTGCACTGGGATTATTTGCGAAGAAGGTACCGACTACACCATTCCTTAACTGATCGCTGAAGGTTGTTGGTGTGGAATTCCCACTACCACCAAGACCAAATATGGGGTTCAAACTATCGTGATAACCATGGACATAGGTGGCACCAATGCCGATCCGGTCGCCGAGGTTGAAGTTTAGCTGCGCCAAAGCACCGTAGTCGCCATTGAATAAGCCAGCGTCCTCACCAGGGTTAGCGGCATTTCCCGCCAAGTAGCCAACAGTTAGTGTACTTGGACCCAAGATGCTTTCTAATGGGCCAACACCAAGACTGATTGCGGCACCTGCACCACCACCGATCCGATAAATAGGGCTTTCTGAGGCAAAGGTCGAAAGCGCACCATTACCTCCGTCCTCGTCTTGGAAGTAAGGATTCAGGGTAGGAGCGTAGTCATGATGAAGACCTCCAAAGGCAGCAACGTAAAGTCTTGAGCTGCCAAAGGGGAAGGTATACGTTAGCTTGTCTAGGGTAATATCGTTGCCATTCTCGTAGAGGTTGAAGGTTTGAGTGCCCTCGGCAGAACCAGGACTAACGTTAAAAGCCTCAAGATTACCCGCTTGCAGACGAGTCCGCAGTACATCTCGACCCGTGAAGCTGGTTTGTAGCTCTAAACGAACGCGATCGCCGAAAATGGTGTTGGTGTCATCATCATCAAACACATCATCATCATCATCGAACACGTTGCCTAAATTAATATCTCCAAACGAATCAGTGACAGCAAAGATCGCTTCCCCGACTAGTTTTGTTGTGGTGGAGAACTGATTATCTTCCAAGAACGCCACACGACCTTCTAAATCATCCACTCGTGTTCCTAATGTTGCCAGTTCTGCTTCAAATTCTTGAACTAGGCGTTGTAGCGTTTCTAAGTCTTCACGAGTCACAAAGTCAGACACACTCGCCGCAATTAACCGCTCGACTTGCTGCAAACAAGCATTTAATCCGGCAGCAAATTCATAGCGAGTTAAAGCTCTGTTGCCGCGATAGGTTCCATCTGGATAACCCGCAATACAGCCATAGCGCTCAACTAACGATTGCAGCGCTTCATACGCCCAGTCTCCCGGTGAGACATCACTTAGCTGGGTGACGTTGGTCACTTGATCGATGGTATTACTGTTCCCTTCCCGGCTGTAGCGGTTGATCTGATCTAATACATTCGAGTCGGCGGGAGCGGCTGGCGTAGCTTGAGCGAGTGTGGGGTTAACCCCTGGCGTTACAGACGGAATCGGAGCAAGCGCTTCAGTTTCTGGACTTGCTGGATTTAGCTGCTGATTTTGAGTAATCGCCACTTGAGCGGGTACATTGACTTGAGCCGTCGTTGGCTCCACTAAAGCTTTTGTTGCCGTTGTTGACAATTCTTGTGTCTGTTGAGCCGTTGGGGCTGTCACGCTGGCAATTGGCTGCGGTTGTTGAATTTCAACCTCGGCTGTTAGAGGTTGAACTGCTTCTGTTGGGTTGAGTTCATTCGCTGAGTTTACACTTGTGCTATCAACAGCGCGTACTGCACCCACAGAAACTACCAGTGTTGCACCCAAGACCGCTGGGCTGACAAGCAGAGTTTTCCACAGTAATTTCGACATCTTCTCTTATCCTCACACCTTTGCAGAAAGAGTTCTTATCATCCTTCTTAAACAATAGTACATTGTCTGCTGTAGCAACTCTTACACATTTACGAATTAATGTGAGTTCAAATAAAAGCGGCAGAACAGATAAGCTGAAAGCACTCAATTTCGTCGAGTGGATGCCTATTGTGGGGTTACTGTTGCCTGCCTACCTATGTTACGGCTTTGGTCATTGTACTTGCACCAGGTTATCCCAAACTCACATTACGGTAAGAGGCACTTTTTTCAGAGTCCCAATAGGTAAAGACATATTCGCTCTTATAAAATAGCCCCACCAAAGGCAGGGCTAGTCAATCAACCTCTTTTGAGGTTAGCTATTTGGTAATTTCTGCCGATGGTTCCCTCTAGAACCGGAAGGTGGTTCTGAGTGTACCAATGACAGCATCATCATCACCTTGGTTAGGAGCCGTCAGCCAGATAACACCAGGAGTAACTGAGATGTTTTCCGATACCTGGAACTTGTAGAAGGCTTCGATGTGATAAGGGCGATCGCTGTCACGGATATCTACATCATTGACCCCGGGAGCATCAACACTACCGAGATAGGGTTGTACACCCGCAAAAATGCCCAAAATGTTGCCTTCTTTCCCGAAGTCAGAGAAGGCGACACCAGCACCATAACTCCAGATTTCAGCACCTCCTTGACCAAGTAGGATGGCATTGGTGTAAGAACCAAAGCCACTAATTGAAATATTGTTAGTCAAGCGGAAAGCGGCTTCAATCCCGTAGGAGTTACTGACCGTAGGAACGGTGTTGCCAAAACCACCTGTTGATAGCAATGATCCCGTTGCACTTGGATTGTTGGCAAAAAAGGTACCAACGACACCATTTGTGAACTGATCGCTAAAAGCCGTTGCTGAGGCATCCCCAACAGCACCAAGACCAAATATGGGACTAAAAGCGTCGTGATAACCATGGACATAGGTGGCACCAATGCCGATCCGATCACCGATATTGAAATTGAGCTGCGCTAAGGCACCGTAGTCACCATTGAACAAGCCACCATCTTCGCCAGGGTTAGCGGCATCTCCCGCCAAGTAGCCAACAGTTAGTGTACTTGGACCCAAGATGCTTTCTAAGGGACCGACACCAAGACTGATGGCTGCACCTGCACCACCGCCAATCCGATAGATCGGGCTTTCCGTCGCAAAGGTCGAAAGCGCACCATTACCCCCGTCATAGTCTTCAAAATAAGGATTCAGGGTAGGAGCGTAGTCACTATGAATCCCTCCAAAGGCAGCAACATAAATTTTTGAGCTACCGAAGGGGAAAGTATACGACAGCCAGTCTAGGGTAATATCGTTGCCATTCTCGAAGAGGTTGAAGGTCTGGGTGCCCTCGGCAGAACCGGGACTGACGTTAAACGCCTCAAGATTACCCGCTTGCAGACGAGTCCGCAGTACATCTCGACCCGTAAAGCTGGTTTGTAGCTCTAAACGAACGCGATCGCCAAAGATTGTGTTTGTGTCATCATCATCATCAAGCACATCATCGTCACCGACTAGACCGCCTAAATTGATATCCCCAAATGAGTCAGTGACAGCAAAGATCGCTTCCCCAACTAATTTTGTTGTGGTGGAGAACTGATTATCTTCCAAGAACGCTACACGACCTTCTAGGTCATCGACTCGTGTTCCTAATGTTGCCAGTTCCGCTTCAAATTCCTGAACGAGCCGTTGTAGCGTTTCTAAGTCTTCACGAGTCACAAAGTCAGACACACTTGCCGCTATCAACCGCTCGACTTGCTGCAAACACGCATTTAATCCGGCTGCAAATTCATAGCGTGTCAAAGCTCGATTGCCGCGATAAGTTCCGTCTGGATAACCCGCGATACAGCCATAGCGCTCAACTAACGATTGCAGCGCTTCATACGCCCAGTCTCCGGGTGAGACATCGCTTAATTGGGTGACGTTGGTCACTTGATCGATGGTATTACTGTTCCCTTCCCGGCTGTAGCGGTTGATCTGCTCTAAAACGTTGGATTCAGTAGGAGCAGATGGCGTGGCTTGAGCGATTGTGGGGTTAGCTGCTGGTGCCGACAAAACAGGAGCGATCGCTTCCGTTTCTGGAGTTGCTAGATTTAGCTGCTGATTTTGAGGAATCACCACTTGAGCGGGTACATTACCTTGAGCCGTCCCTGCCTCCACTGGAGCTTTTGTTGCCGTTGTTGCCACTTCTGGTGTTTGTTGCACGGTTGGTGCCTCCAGGATGGCAATTGATTGGGGTTGTGGACTTTGAACCTCGGCTGTTAGAGGTTGTACCGCTTCTTTTGGGTTGAGTTCATTCGCTGAGCTTACACTTGTGCTATCCACCGCACGTACTGCACCCACAGAAACTACCAGGGTTGCACCCAAGATGGCTGGGCTGACTAGCAGAGTTTTCCACAGTAATTTCGACATCTTCTCTTATCCTCACACCTTTGCAGAAAGAGTTCTTATCTCTTTTTTCAACACATGGTGCCTTGTCTTCTGTAGCAACTCTTACATATCTATACTTAATGTAGATGCTGAAAAATGCGTAAGTCAGTAAGACTATGAGCTGCAAGGTTTTGAAGATCAGACGATTAATTTAGAAATTAAGCTTCTCAGTGGCTCAGCCAGCTCATTCAACAAAACAGAAACTTTTAGAAAAGCCCCTAAAAAACTATCCGCTCCCACGGGAAGTGCTTTGGTTACATCCATCACACTTAATGTGGGAGCGGTCTAGCGGGTCTTCTGATTGAAACCAGGCTGCCGGGAGGAATCTCCGAGCCAGCTCAGCAGATCAACTAACGTGATTCTCTCGAAAGAGAACCGAGCTGACTGCTAGAGAACAGCCCCGGCGCACAGCCGGCTAACTCCAACCAGATGACCCATGAATTTACTACTATCTACCATGGGCATCACCTCCTAATAATCCCTATACAGCATTTTGTCCCGTTATTTATTAGATGTCGGTCACCTTCATTCAAGATAGCACAGGTAAAAAGTTGTTGGCTGATGTTGAAAAAATACCCCTGCTAGTCGGCAGAGGTATCAAATTTACTAAACGCTAACCTGAAGTCAAAGTCAGCTATTTTTTTACAGAGCGTTACCACGAGGAAGAACTTCCTCAGGGAACTCAAAGTTCTCATGAGGCTGGTCTTGTGGAGCCATCCAAGCCCGAATGCCCTCGTTCAAGAGAATATTCTTGGTGTAGAACGTCTCAAATTCAGGGTCTTCTGCTGCTCGGATTTCCTGCGAGACGAAGTCATACGCCCGCAAGTTCAGCGCCAAGCCAATAATCCCAATTGATGCCATCCACAAGCCCGTTACAGGCACGAACAGCATGAAGAAGTGCAA
>NZ_JACJNU010000073.1:0-27210 GCF_014849525.1 Microcoleus sp. FACHB-SPT15
TTGGTATTTATTGAATATTTCAACCGAACCCTGGCTAAACCATTTGAGTGGAAGTACAAAGGCTACGCAAAGACCGTCTAGACTGGTGGGTTATTTCTGCCGCGCTGCACTAGCCTGAGCGAATTGGGAGGCTAATTCTACTCACATCAGAAGTAAACGATTTGTGGCTCTTGTGCCGTGATATCCTGATGTTTGCGCCCTGCTCCGTAGTGAATTAAGTCGCTGTGGAGATTGGCTGTTCCCTATCCCCTTTAATATTGGATCGCAGTATATCTGCCATGTTCTCATCTGAATTACCCCACGAGAATGGGCAATCTGGTAACGAAAGCATCACGCTAACGGATGCAGCAGGGCGATCGCTCAATTGCTACGTTGAGCATTCTCTGGAGGTAGAAGGTTCCGAATACCTACTCCTCTTACCTGTGGATTCCCCTGTGGAAATTGTTGTCTGGGATGAAGAAGAAGACGAAGACTTAGCTGACGCTACTCTCCTTGAAGATGACGAGGAGATTGATTTAGTCTTCTCTGATGCCCAAGCGGTTCTCGCTGAGCAAAATCTTACCCTCAAGCGCACTGCCTTCACGCTCACCGTTGCGGGTGAACTCCCATCTGTGAATGAGGACGATATCCTCACCATTGAAATTGAGGAAGATGATGTCGAACTAGAACCAGAGCAGTTTCAGCTTCTTGCTAGCTTCTATCATGAAGAACAGGAGTACGGGATCTACACTCCCCTCGATCCACTCCTATTTTTTGCTCAGAGAAATGAAGCTGGTGAGCCTGAGTTACTTTCCCCAGAAGAATTTAAAAAAGTGCAGCCGCTGCTGGAAGAACTGCTGTTTGATGAACTAGACGAGGAGTGAGCATCTTACCAAAGACAGAGAGGGAGAGTCCAGAAGTAGTGATTTCCCAAAATACCACAACCCTTGTAGGCAAAATCTTGTCTAAATCAAGGGTGATGTCTTGAAGAAATTATCGGGTAAAATTTTTTTCTTCACCCTCTTGCTCCCCTCTCATCTTTAGTAGTACACCAATATGAAAGCTGTCAGAAGCATCTCCAAGTGGTCATATTATCTTGCTTTGCTACCACTAACACTGGCTGTCTGTGCATGGCAGGGCTGGGCGTGGTGGAGTTGGGCACAGTCACCACCTACTCTAGCTCCTGCTTCCAGTACAACAGCAGGAAACGATGTACAGATTCAAATCCCTTCAGGGACAGCAGCACAGCAGATTGGTAATGACCTGGAAGCTGCTGGTTTAATTCGCTCGTCCCACGCCTGGAAGCTATGGACATATTGGCTGAGGTTCCAAGATCGTGAGGGTGGATTTCAAGCAGGAACTTACAAACTATCACCAACAGAACCGCTACAATCCATTGCCCAGAAAATTTGGAGTGGCGAGGTGATGCAGCTCTCGTTCACTATCCCTGAAGGATGGTCACTTCAGCAGATGGCGACTTATTTTGAGTCTTTGGGCTATTTCAAAGCTCAAGACTTCCTAACGGCGGCGAGTCAAATTCCTAAAGATAAATATCCTTGGCTACCCGATGGGATACCGCACTTAGAAGGGTATCTGTACCCAGATACTTATCAGCTACCGAGCGATCGCGTTTCGCCCCAACAAGTCATCGAACTGATGCTCAACCGCTTTGAGCAGGTAGCGCTACCGTTGTATCAGCAAGGACAACAACAAACTCAGCTCAACTTTGCTCAGTGGGTAACCTTAGCTAGCATTGTGGAAAAAGAGGCAGTCATTCCTGCTGAACGCTCTCGCATTGCTGGAGTCTTTGCCGCTCGTCTACGTCAAGGGATGAGACTAGAAACTGATCCAACTGTTGAATATGGACTAAACATTCGACAAACGGCTGATCAGCCCCTGACCTATGCACAAGTAAGAGTTCCCTCGCCTTACAACACCTACCTCAACCCTGGTCTACCCCCCACCCCAATTGCGAGTCCGGGTGTTGCTAGTCTGAAAGCTGCACTCAATCCTGAAAATACTGATTACCTCTTTTTCGTTGCTCGGTACGATGGCACTCACGTTTTCAGTAAAACGGTAGAAGCTCACGAAGCCGCTAAAGTCGCTATCCGCAAACAACGGCAAGCCCAGCAACAAGCCTCTCCTTAACCAGTACTCTTGCTATAGCTGCTAGTTACTGGCTTAGAGTGTTAACCTTAGCGAAAGGTAATTGCATCTAAGAACGTGAACCCTTAATACGAAGTCTGGTTGGTTATTCCCTTGAGCAACCTAGGTTTAAAGTCCACTGCAAGTGACCAGATGGTAGGCGTAGCCAAGGCTTTTGTCGTATCACGCTATACGAACAGGAAAACACAGCCAAAAGGGGGAGCTTGTATAGAAATTAATCTCACGGGATTAAGATGAGAACCTACCTCAAAGTGGTTATGGGATTTGAATTGACAGATGTAGACGGCTTGAGATTTGCTGTAGGCTACACAAGTATTTGAATGTCACCATCATGACGTTTTGGATAAGCTCTTAAGAACAGTGATATCCCCTTGAACCTCCAAAACTAGTGCATCACAACCATTGGTACGAAAAAAGGCTTCAATACTATCAGCAACTTGAGCTAGCTAAGGTTAGTATCCTGAAAAACGAAGGAATCTTTAAAGAGAAGAACGTTAAATTGTCAGAATGCAAGCAGATTACTAATAACTACTGATGTCTTGGTTATCAAATTTACAGCCTGATTTAATCTTGGGAGGCCCAATCTTGAGCCTGACTCAAGATATCCTAAAGCACTACCAGATCAAGGGTCTAGTGTTGGATGTTGATGAAACTCTAGTACCTTTGAGAGCAACTAAAGCTTCCACAGAACTTATGGAGTGGGTGGAGCAGGTTAGACCTGTGGTATCGATCTGGCTCGTTAGTAACAATCTTAGTGAAAGTCGAATTAGTAGCATTGCCAAGTCGCTCAATTTGCCCTATATGCTAGGGGCACGTAAGCCTTCACGGCGAAAGCTCAAAAAAGCAGCGGAGGCGATGAATCTCCCTGTGCAACAGGTTGCTATGGTAGGCGATCGCTTATTTACAGATGTGCTGGCAGGCAATCGCTTGGGGATGTTCACCATCCTTGTAGAACCGATGGTAGACCCAGCGAGAACGGTCACTTCCTACCCAACTCGTGATTTTGAAGTTTGGATATCTCAATCCTTAGGAGTAACAATCACTTCCACGCAACAAAACTTAAATAAACCTGACAAATCAAGAGAAAGCGAAATATAAAAAAAAGATTATGAAGACCAATGTTTTAAGGAATTCATGAGATTCTTAGTAATGGTTCAAATGGGGTCAGCCAATATAAAGACCCTAATTATAAAAAGTTCATGATTACTCCTTTTAGAGCGCCAAGCTTCTCATTGTTGAGAAGTGGGCGCTTTATAGTTTCGTATTGCAAAGAAGTCTCAGTCGTTGTGAATATGGAGGCGTAACACCACTTTCTAGTGAGCAAGAACCTGTAAAATCACTCCATGCCCCAAACGATTGTTGTTAAAGTTGGCACGTCCAGTCTGACCCAACCAGCCACAAGCCAGCTAGCTCTCTCGACCATTGCCAAAATAGTTGAAACTCTTACTCAGCTGCGAGTCTCAGGTCATCGCATCGTGCTAGTGACCTCTGGAGCCGTAGGGATAGGTTGTGCGCGACTAGGATTAAAGTCACGACCCCAAACAATGGCTCTTAAACAAGCCGTTGCCGCTGTCGGTCAGGGACGCCTGATGCGGGTATACGATGATTTTTTTACTAGCCTCTCTCAACCGATCGCCCAAGTTCTCCTGAGCCGTCGTGACTTTGTACAGCGTAGCTGCTACGTCAACGCCTACGCGACATTTCGGGCTTTGCTGCAATTGGGCGTTATCCCAGTCGTGAATGAAAATGACACCGTTGCTGTCGAGGAACTAAAGTTTGGCGATAATGATACACTCAGCGCCCTAGTAGCAAGTTTAATTGAAGCCGACTGGTTATTCTTATTAACCGACGTAGACAGGCTTTACTCTGCTGATCCACGTCTGGTACCGGATGCCCAACCAATTACACTCGTCAACAGCATTGAGCAGCTAGAAGAATTACAGATACAAACGGGTGACGCAGGTTCTCAGTGGGGTACTGGTGGCATGGTTACAAAAATTTCTGCTGCTCGTATCGCTACCAGTGCAGGGGTGAGGACGGTGATTATGGAAGGACGTCGCCCTGAAGCCATTGAAAAAATCTTGCAGGGAGAACCTCTCGGCACGCAGTTTGAAGCACAGCCCCGGACTGGCAATGCCCGCAAGCGTTGGATTGCCCACAACCTCGTTCCAACAGGTAAGCTTTATCTCGATAGTGGGGCAGTAGCAGCAATAGTCCAAGCCGGGAAATCCCTATTAGCGGCTGGAATTACGGCGATTGAGGGAGATTTTCGCTCATCAGAAGCAGTACAGCTATGCGACAGCACTGGCACGGAAATTGCTAGAGGGCTAGTCAACTACAGCAGCACTGAACTCCAGAAAATTCGAGGGCATCAATCCGACAAAATCCCTGCTATTTTGGGCTACGCTGGCGCAGAAACTGTTGTTCACCGTGATAACTTAGTTCTGAGCAATTAGCTTAGCTGTTGCACATCTGATTTTAGATCAAGCGGGAAAGGAGAAAGGTAACGACCTATTCTCCTTTCCCTTCAACCTTTTGCCTATAAGTTCATACGGTTAATCAAATGTGCAATCGCTTAATAGTTTGATGCCTCAGGGGGAGCAATATCAACTCCCGCTTTGACACCGTTTTTGCTAGCTTTTAATCCAGGTTTACTCGTTGCTTCTGCACGATCAGCTTTAGGAGAGACGGAGGCTTGAGAAGGAGTAGCTGGCTCAACCTCTACTGATGTACCTGAAATCGCTTGTTTCGACATTAAACCTAGTCCTCCAACTGCTCCTGCAATGAGAGCTGTATAACCAAGGTACAAGTGTACTGAATTCAGTTGAACACCTGGGATTGCTGGGGATTCGTACCAGGAGGGAACTACAGATTTCACAGGGTCAGGTTGCGGAATGGAATCT
Source organism: Microcoleus sp. FACHB-SPT15 (assembly GCF_014849525.1). Taxonomy (NCBI): domain Bacteria; kingdom Bacillati; phylum Cyanobacteriota; class Cyanophyceae; order Oscillatoriales; family Microcoleaceae; genus Microcoleus; species Microcoleus sp. FACHB-SPT15. The sequence continues at coordinate 5,049 of NZ_JACJNU010000073.1, forward strand.
GCGATCGCCACACCATTCAAACCCAAAGCACAGCCGATTCGACGGATGAAGCCGCGAACATAGACATCCTCTGGTAACTGGTCTATGCGCCCCGTTTCCAATGATTCAATGTGATGAAGTGGTACAAGGGTTTGAGTATGAAGTTGCTGTACACTAAGCGATCGCGCTTGACGTGCTTGCCGCAGTTCTTGACCGACTTGACGCAGAAATTCCTCTCGCTGTTGTGCGATCGCTTGTGCCGCTAGTTCTGCCTTACTTGTTTTTTTTGCCGACTTAGTCTCACCAAATGTTCTGCTGATGAAACCGGGGCTTTTGGCTTTCTCAACGGAAGGGGTAGCTTCTTCGATGGAGGTTGCATGAGGCTGTGATTCTGCCTGCACTGGTTGCTCATTTACCATGGGGGGGGGATTTGTCTCCTCTTGACCAGCTTTGTTCGTTCCGTCCTTAGTCACAGGAACGATTTTATACTGTCTGACAAATTGCTGGAATGTCAACCGAACGGCTTCTCGCCCGACTGCTTTAACTAAAATTTGAGCAGTGCCAAATCCCTCTCCTAGCATCGTCTGTAACCCAGCCATGGTACGGCGGTAAACTTCGCTATCGAGCAGTTCCGCTTCTATCTGAGTTAGGACATTTCGTAGTCCTTCCTGAGTAATCTCAATAGGTGGGGATTCGATAAAACCGTTACCGTATGTAGGTTGCATTACCATAGCTGCCTGTTATTTCCGTACTTGAATAAAACTGTTTTGACCAGAGGCGAATTACCCCTAACTCCGGTGAGCCACATAAGGATAAAGATGGGAGTGCTACCAGTACACCCACCAAAGTTGCTGCTAAATTGACATTGGGCTTGGGCTTTCTATGTAACCTTTCGAGCAGCCTAAGGACAAATCCGGAGAGTTGTGTTAGAAAAAGCCTTTGTGGATTGGATCTTGAGCGAATAAGCCGCCCTACAAGACTTGTAGGGAGATGGGAGAGATTTTTCTTCTGAAGTGACTAAAGGAAATTAAGCTAAAAGCGATCGCTCCTTGCGTACGGCACCTGCCATGACCCTTCCCAAAAACCAAAAACCACCTCGAATTTTAAGTCTGAGGTGGTTTATTTAAGTGGAGCCTACGGGAATTGAACCCGTGTCCGCCTTGGGTATTGACCTACCGTTCATTCACAGGTTTAGCCCTTCTAACCCTCAGGGCGGGAACCATCCATTATCCCGGATGACAGGATTCTTTGGTGAAGTCTTTTCCCCTCAGCCGACCAAAGGCAGCTAAAGAGAGCATCCGTTGGGGTTGGTCTATAGTCCTTAACGGAGTCAAACTATAGACGCTCGAACCGATTAGAGGTTATTAAGCAGCTACAGGAGCAGCCTTACGAGCGAAAGGAACGATGTTGTTCGCATTTACTTTTTTTTTGAGTCCGGTATTAACGAGAGAAGACTCACTCTCGACCTGAATCACGGGGCGGCTTTCGCCAACACGTCGAAACCATTAAGGCCCCATGTCATCTATTTACCATTATAGTCGGGGAATCAGGAGTGTCACAAGAGAAGTTCAGAAAGCGGGGACTGCTGGAGTTCAGAATTTCCTATAGCTCAATCTGGGGCATCAAAATCCTAACTAAATTCAATTGTTCTCATTCTCCGTCGTATTGGGTTCAGGCTTCTTTGGGAGAGCGTCTTCCGGTGGTGGGGGTGGTGTTACAGGTTGTTCAGCTGGCGCACTGGTTGATGGTGGTGGTGGGGCAGCTTGTGAAGCTGGGGACGCTTGCGGTGCTGCCGATGGCTGAGGTTGACTAGTTGAAGTGGCTGGGTTTGAGGTGGGTACAGGGTCAGGTGCTTCACCTGCTGGCACAGATAAAGTGTTTGTCTTTACTGGCGTTGGTGATGGCGAGGCAGGTGCGGGTGCGCTGACTGGCGTCTGCTGAGATTCTTTGCGGCGACGAGAAGATCGGCGCACGGGTGTCTGCACTGGGGGAGAAGGGCGAACTACCTCTACTGGTTTAGTCCGCTTTGGCAGTGTATCCTCCTGGACTTCATCAACTCTAGGCTGTACAGTAGGAAAAATTGATGGTTGGGTAGTGGGGGGATCTGAGGTTTCTTGAGGTTTTTGGGACTGATGCCAGACCGTGCCTACAGCCGCTAAACCTGTTGCGATCGCCAATCCCATCCCAGCTAAAATTTTAGGAGTACCTAAGCGCTTAACACCTTGAACCTGAGTAGCAGGCGGCGATTCTGGCTTAATTTCAGGTAACGGTTGGGGAACAATAGGAATCGTTGCTACTGTCTGGATTCGGCTTAATCCAGGTACCGTAGTACTACCCTGGTCATAAGGGTCAGGTAAAAGTGACAACCATTCATCTACACTGGCTGGTCGGTAACGCGCCTCTACTGCCATACCTCGCATCACCGCTTGGTTAAGCGCTGCACTCACATGAGGTTGTAAATCGCGGGGGGCACTCATCGGTTGGCGATCGCGAATTACAGCCGGGGTCGGGACTTGTTTAGTCAACAAAGCATAAAGCGTTGCCGCCAAACCGTAGACATCCGATGCGGGTGTACGCTTTTCCTTGCTTAAATACTGTTCAATCGGAGCATAACCCTCAGAAACCATACTTGTATGGGTTTGAGTTGAGTCAGTTTTAAACTCTCGTGCAATCCCAAAGTCAATTAAAACTACTTCCTGGGTACCTTGCCGCAGGATGATGTTCTCTGGCTTGATATCCCGATGAAGTAAGCCCTTTTGATGTACAACCTTTAAGGCTTCTCCAATTTGTCGGATGTAGTTAATCGCTGTTGCTTCACTTAAAGCTTGTCCTTGAAACACAACAGCTTGCAAAGTCTGACCTGCTACATAGTCCATAACCATGTAAGGTGAACCCGCTTCTACAAAGAAGTCACTAACCCGGACAATATTCGGATGAATGCATAAAGCCAGCCGTCGCGCTTCATCTTGAAACTGGCGCTGAAACCGGGCAAAGTCTGAGTGTAAGTGCAGGGACTCGTTAAGGGTTTTAATCACCACTAGCTGACCCAAGTAGTGATGGGTGGCTTTGAACGTAACCCCAAAGCCACCCCGTCCCAATTCTTGCTCTATGGTATATTTGCCACCCTGTAAAGTTTTGCCAACTAACGAGTTCATAACGCTGACACCGTTGTTCATTTTCGGTTGTTAGTCTTCTCAGGAGAGTCTAACAACTGGTATATTGACGCAGCACTCGTACCTAAGTTGCAATTAAGCTCTCTGTTAAGAGTATAAATACGTTGCCTGTATCAACCAACTCCTCACTCTAGCTCAAAATTGCCTTTCGTGAGTAGAACGCTAGTGCAAGAAGGCTCTTATGCAGGAGGCTCCAGGGCAGAATGAATATTGCTTATACAGTGAGCTTCTTAACCTTTTTCAACTAAATAGTTATTTCCGCCTTGCTAGACTAGTTCATCAAATTATTGCCACTACCCAGTATCGAATAGATATGTACAATCGAATTTTTATCTAATGCGATAGGTTTGTGTGCTGACAGGAGAATTCAATTCTTCCAAAGCGACAACTCTCTCTTATCGCTGAAATAGGCACCTGAGATTTTGAAAAAAACTCTATGGATATATAAAAATAAGACGATAACTTAGAATTTAATAAAGCTAAATAAAGTAAGTGCCGAGCAATGAAATATTTTTACTTTCTGATTTCTTTATACTTTATCTACGGAAATAATTTAGTATTAAAACAAATTTAGAAAATTGGATCTATCCAATTTCCTTGAAGAAAAAGTGTTGATCAAACATACCATCAGGTTAATTGATTTGCCCTATATTCACCAAGCTTTACAACGCAATGCCAATGTGAACGCTAAAGTAAAAAGACCATTCGTTAATCAATATGTATTTGAGGTAGTACTGTTATGACTAATACTGCTTCTGCCCAAACGGGGAACTTCTGGGACTTTGAGTTTGTCACGCCGCAACCGACACAGGATGCTGACTTACTCAGGCAACTAAATTTTGTTCCGGGTTTGAAAGAAATTCTCATGCTGCGTCAAGTCCATGCTCTAGAACACGCAACTGTTTGGGTTCTTGGTGAGCGAGGGAATCTTGGTAATGCCAATGGTTCAACAACGACTCGGCAGTCAGACAATGTAACTTTAGGAGGCTTATCCACTGACGAGGGTTTTTATCTCTATGGTCGGGTAAACCTAGCTGATTTGAGAAGAGCTGTTCCCACTGCCTTGCAGCGCCTTACAACAGGAGAATGGGACTTGGCAGTACATCCGCGTTGCGGCACTAATCTCTCTGTCGGTATGTTTTTAACCGCTGGGCTGGCGTTAGGCACTCATCTACTTCTGCCACGAGGTCCCATTGAGCAAATTATCGGTCTGGGTATAGCCGCAGCAGCAGCGACTCAACTAACCCCTGATATTGGTAGCCTTGCCCAACGATACTTGACAACAGCTATTCCTTTTAACCTGACAGTTGTGGACATTACGCCCACGTCCGATATCTGGGGGCGTCCGGCGCATTTCGTCCAAGTTCGGTGGCAGGAGTAGGCGCATTTTGAAATCGAGATTTTCGCTGAAAGCTTGGAACTAGGAGGTTTTGCCAGCAATTTAGCCCCCAGTTCCCAGTCGCCAATGTCCAATCAGTAATAAAACTTAAAAGGCAGATTAAACAGATAGCCCACAACGAGTAGTACGCTGTAAAGCTAGAGCGCAAGGGAAAAAACTCTTATGGTTCAACGTGGTTCTAAAGTACGAGTTCTCAGAAAAGAATCTTACTGGTTTCAGGATGTTGGCGTTGTCGCGACTGTAGACCAAAGCGGTATCAAATACCCAGTAATTGTCCGTTTTGAGAGAGTCAACTACGCAGGTGTCAATACCAATAACTATGCCTTGGAGGAACTCCTAGAGGTTGAAGCACCCTCACCCAAGACAAAACAAGTCTTGCAAACAGCGGGTGGCGGCAAAAGCACCCCCACAGACGAGAGAGTGCGTAAGACAGGTCAGGGTACTACAACCAATAATCCGAAAGCTCCTAAGGTACCAGAGGAACCGGGTGGTGACAAAGCTGTAGAAGGCGATCCTAATCAGGGAACGGAAGCGCGTTAAGACGTGCCAGAGTTACCTGAAGTTGAAACAGTCCGCCTGGGTTTAAATCAAGTAACCTTGAACCAGGTAATTTTGGGTGGCGATGTGTTGCTTGCTCGCACGATCGCTCACCCAATTTCTGTAGGTGAGTTTTTAGCACAGCTCAAGAACGTTACAATTACAGGCTGGCATCGACGCGGCAAATATTTACTTGCACAACTGAGTAAATTAAACTCAGGCGACGCTGGCTGGTTGGGTGTCCACCTGCGAATGACGGGTCAGTTGCTGTGGTTCAATCAAGAAGACCCATTACAAAAACACACGCGAGTGCGATTGTTCTTCCAAGGCAGCCGCGAATTACGTTTTGTTGACCTACGAACCTTTGGTCAGATGTGGTGGGTGCCACCCGATGTTGCGCCAGAAAGCATTATCACGGGTTTGAAAAGGCTGGGACCAGAACCGTTTTCTGCTGATTTTTCAACCGAGTACCTAGCTGGAAAGCTGCGAAATCGTCAGCGTCCCATAAAAACTGCACTGCTGGATCAGGAGTTAGTGGCAGGTGTAGGAAATATTTATGCTGATGAAGCCTTGTTCTTGAGCGGTATCCCACCAGAGACGGTGTGTTCGGCTCTGAGTTTAGAGCAAATTGAGCGGATTCGCACATCAGTTATCCAAGTCTTGCAAGCAAGCATTGAGGTTGGTGGCACTACCTTTAGTAATTTTCTCAATGTACAAGGCATTAATGGCAATTACAGCGGAGTTGCCTGGGTGTATGGTCGCACGGGTGAGCCTTGTCGTGTCTGTGGCACATCGATTCAGCGCCTTAAGCTAGCAGGACGTTCATCTCACTTCTGTGCGAAGTGTCAGCGCTGATCAGCTTTTTGGTTATTGGTTATTAGTTGTTTGTCTTCTTGTGTCTTACAAACAATCAACAACAAAGAACGAATAACCTACAAAACGAGCGTAAAATGCTAAACAAAGGGATTGATCGCTTTGCAATAAATCGAACATTATGGCAGACAAAATTAAAAAAGGGTCTTTGGTTCGTGCTATCCGCGAAAAGCTGGAAGGTAGCTTAGAAGAGCAAGCCAGTGATTCACGCTTTCCTCCTTACATATTTGAAACTAAGGGGGAAGTTGTAGATACCAGAGGTGATTATGCCCTGATCAAGTTTGGTCAGGTACCTACTCCCAATGTTTGGTTACGCATGGATCAGCTAGAATCCATAGGTACTGCAGCCGCGTCTGACGCTTAGGACAAGTCATTTCAGTCGCGCTTCTTAACTCATGGCATCTTCCCCTATGTCCACCATTCCAGACACAGGCAATCGTGTCGCAGTGATTGGCTGCGGTCGGGTCGGTAGCACTCTCGCGCAACGGATTGTAGAGAAGAATCTTGCCGATGTCGTGCTACTCGATATTGTAAATGGTCTGCCTCAAGCTCTTGCTCTGGATTTACTGGAGGCACGGGGAATTGAGCGTCATGATTGCCAGATTATTGGTACTTGTGACTATGCCGAGACGGCTGGTTCTGCGATTGTTGTAATTACTGCTGGAAGCCCCCGGAAACCGGGGATGAACCGGGACGACCTGTTGCAGATTAATGCAAAGATTGTCGTGGAGGCAGCTAAAAATGCGATCGCTCACTCACCTGATGCTCTGTTAATTATTGTCACAAATCCCCTAGATATCCTAACTTATCTAGCATGGCAAGCGACTAATCTCCCGCCGCGCCGCGTCATGGGAATGGCAGGTGTTCTGGACTCAGCTCGATTCCAAACCTTTATTGCTATGGAATTAGGGGTTTGCGTCCGGGATGTCAGCGCCTTGGTTCTGGGAGGGCATGGGGATTTAATGGTTCCCTTGCCTCGCTACTCTACGGTTAATGGTATTCCCATTACTGAATTGATGGATACAGTTACGATTGAGCGTTTGGTAGAACGGACTCGCCACGGTGGTGCAGAAATTGTGGAACTCATGCAGACGGGTGGAGCCTATTTTGCACCCGCCTCTTCCACCTGCTTGATGGTAGAAGCTATTCTAAAAAAACAGTCGCGCCAGGTTCCAGCATCTGCCTATCTTCAGGGCGAATATGATTTAAATGATATTTTTATAGGAGTTCCCTGTCGATTGGGCTGTCGCGGCATCGAACGAGTGATAGAACTCAATCTTACGGATGCTGAACACGAGGCTCTCAAATCGTCTGCTGAGTCAGTACGCCAAGGCATCAAAAAAGCATCCGAGATGCTTAAGAATTAAGAATTTAATTAAATAACTTACCTACTTTGTCCTTGAGGTTGGGTTGAGAGAAACCGATTTTCGCTCCCCTAGCCGCCCAATTTTGCCGGGAACTGGAACTTCAAAGTCCCCCAGAATTGAGGGATTTAGGGGGCATCCAAGGATTATGCGAGAAACTCCATGAAGCTAGGCTCACAACGAAGGATAAAAGTAGTCTTTCAAGATAGATCTACTATCGCTCATAGAGACGTTCCATCGGAACGTCTCTACAAAGTTGCTAGTTGAGTGCTACTTGGTATTAATAGCCCGCTTCCTCTTCATATTCAGGGGCTTTGGTCTTCTCTGGAATGTTGACTCGTGGAGCTTTGTAAGGCTCAGGGTCATCATCATCATCCCAGGCATCACCCTCAACTTCGTAATCTTCGTACTCATCTACATAATCTTTTCCGTAGCGAGAAGGCTCGTTGTACGCTGGCTCCTCATATCGGTTGAGCCGGGGCGCATCCACTCTTTCATCACCCCAGTTGTCTTCTTCGAGTTCTTGTTCCAGATATCGGGGTGCGGGGGCTTGGCGACGTATCGGAATCGGCTCTGGTTCTGGCTCGTCTTGCCAATCATCCTCATCCCAGGATTCTTCTACTGGTGTCGCCGCTTGGATAGGTTGAGACACAGGTGTACGAACAGGAATTCCCGTTCCTAGTTGATTCTCTGGTCGAGCGGTAGGAGTATAGTAGCCTTCCTCTTCTTCTCGCTCCCAAGGTGGTCTACCCACACCCAAACGCTCTAAAACGCCAACCGTTAGCTGAAGTAGCTGCTCTTCAGCACCTTCAAACACAATCAAGCGGTTTGGTCCGCTGCTGACAATTAAGTCGACTGGCAGCTCATAAGTACTAATAACTTGGTCAGGAATCTGCGGTAAGCCCAACGACGCAACAATCAACGAAGACACTTTGCCGTCTTCAATACTGAATTTAAAGCCTCTTACCCGACCGAGCATTTCGCCCGTTTCTGTAATGACTTCGCTGTTAATCAGGGTGCTGTAGGCATCAACGTCAATATCTTCAATTACATCTTCGTCATCAACCAGGATCGTATCGCCAATCCGTCGAATGCTGCTCAGGAGCATATAGCGTGGCATCCCAGCAACCGAGAGCAAGTTATCTCGCAAACCTAGCGCTACCACTTCGCGCCGATCAATGTCTACCAAAAGCTCCTTAACGACTCCCAGGCGCTTGGCGCTGTCGATAGTGACTACCTGAGTATTTAAAATATCGGAACGTTGACGAATTATTTCAGTTGTCATTATGTTTTGCAATCCCGATCTCGATTCCTGCTGGAATATCAATATCAATATATTGAACGCTAAATCATGAAATTTAAGCTACCGAATTGCACGCTTAGGCGGCAATTTTAGCCCTAAGACTTGAGTATAAGCTCCTCTGGCTTGAGTAACACCGATTGTACGCTCAGAAGACTCGATCATAGGTCGGCGAAGACTTACAACAATAAATTGGGCTAAAGTAGCCTGTTGTTTGATCATTCTAGCTAATCGCTCGACGTTTGCCCCATCGAGAAACATATCAACTTCATCAAAAGCGTAGAACGGCGAAGGACGATAGCGCTGGAGGGCAAAGATAAAGCTGAGGGCGGTGAGAGATTTTTCTCCACCTGACATAGAAGCGAGTCTCTGCACAGGTTTACCTTTGGGGTGAGCCACTAAGTTCAGTCCGCCATTGAAGGGGTCTTGAGGATCATCAAGTTGTAGGTAACCGTCACCATCGGAGAGTTCCGCAAAGATGGTTTGGAAGTTTTCATTAATGGCATCAAAGGCTTCTTTGAAGGCGCGAAACCTTAAAGTTGTAAAGTTTTCCACTCGTAACAGAAGTTCAGTGCGCTCAGCTTCTAGAGTCGCTAGTTTCTCAGAAAGTTCTGACAATCGAGTCGTCGTGCGTTCATATTCTTCTAACGCCAACATATTAACGGGTTCCATCGCTTGAAGGCGTTTTTGACCGTTTCGTATTTCTTTTGAAAGCTGTTCGAGTTGAGCAGCAAATGAATCAAATGTAATCGAGTCAGATGGCGCTAATTCAGATTCACTCAATCGTGTCTCTACAAGCAAGGGAACTTCTGGCAAGGGATCGGGTAACTCGGCTTGCTGAATTTGCAGTTGAGCTTGTAGGGTAGTCAGTTCCTCACGTCTTGCTAACTGAAGTTCTTGGAGTTTTTGCAGTTGCCAGGACTGCTGTTGCTGTTGTAGGTTCTGTTCTCGCAGGTGTTGTTCTGCGCGATCGCGTTTCTGTTTTGTTTCTCCTAATTTTTGCTCTAGCTGCGTCAGTGATTCCTGCGTTTCCCTAATTTCCTCACTAACCGCTGATAGCTGAGTGCTGAGTGCTGAGCGCTGCTCCTGTACAGATTGCTGTGTAGCATGATACTCTTCTATCCGTTTGTGACCCTCTGTAATTTTTTCAGCCGTGCGTTGCTGTTGATTTTCCAAGTCTTGTAGCTGTTTTTCCGATCCTCGGAGTGCTTGTTCGCACTCTTTTAACCGAGATTCCCAGTCTTTGATGACGGTTTGAATGTGTTGCCACTCGCTGTGCGTTTGAGACTGCTCTAATTGGGCGAGTTGTTGGCGTAATCCAACAAGCTGAGTTTCTTGAACGGGTAACTCTACGGTTAGAGTTTGGAGACGTTCTTGAGCCGTGGCGAGTTCTTGCGTGTTTTTGGCAAGAAGCGATCGCACTTGCTCCTGTTGCGCTGTTAGATTCTGAATCTCCTTGTGTAACTGCTCCAAGCGCAACTCGTTTTCCTTGCGCTTGCCTCTTGTCTCTGTAAGTTCTTTTGTTAGTTGTTTAGCTAAGGCGGAGGCTTGATTAACCAATTCACCACAGCGATCTAACACCTGTTCAATCTCCTGAAGGCGCCTTCTTAATCCAGCCAGTTCAGCAGATTCTCCAGCATCGCTAGTACCAAAGTGCAAGCCAGAACGCTGGGTACTACTACCACCTGTCATTGCGCCACTGCTTTCCAGGATTTCGCCTTCTAAGGTAACAATACGATGTTTGCCTAAATAAGGACGAGCCGCATGGAGGGTTTCAAAGACAACCGTTGTGCCAAAAACGTAGGCGAAGACGTTCTGGTAGCGGGGTTCGCAGTCAATCAGGTTAACTGCATAGTCAATGAAGCCGTTTGCATAGCGCAGGGCTGCTGTATCTGAGAATCTAGGCGGTTGGATTTTGTTGAGTGGTAAGAAGGTTGCTCTCCCGGCACGCTTTTGTTTGAGCAACTCAATTCCTGCCGCCGCAACACCATCATCTTCGACAATCAAGTTTCCCAAACGCGCACCTGCTGCCGTTTCTAAGGCTAGCTGATAGCGGGGTTCCACGCGACCCAGTTGGGCAACTAATCCACAAACACCTGGTATTCCGGTTTGGAGGATAACTTTTGTGGCATAGGTGCCTTGAGCTTCTTGTTCTGCTTGCGCTTGGGCTTCTAGTTTATCGAGTTGGCGTTGCTTGTCTCGTTGTTCGGCAAGTAATCGAGTTTGAGTTTGCTGCTGGATTTGGAGTTCTTGTTCTGTTGCCGCAAGTGATTTTGCAAGTGATTGGATGGCTTCAGAAGAGGCGCTTAATTGTGCGTCTAAATCCCTAGACTGAGCTTGTTTTGTCGCAATTTCTGGTTCTAGGGTTTGCAAAAGCTGGGTTTGTTCCTCGATGACACGACTAAGCTGGCTCTGACGCTCTTGCAACTGTGCTTGCTCGGTGCGTTGTGGGTCAATGGTTTGCAGTAATGTTTCGATCTGGCGGCTAAGGGCAGTTTGTTGCTGCACCCAAGCTTCCGAGGCAGATGCGATCGCATTTGCTTGTTCCCGACTTTGGTTGAGGGCTTCTTGAGCTTCGTCGCGTTTGGCACGTAGAGACACGATTACACTTGTCTCTACACGATGTTTCTCTTGGGCTAGCTGTTGCAGGGTTTGCTCGTGCTGTTGAATTTCCTCTTGTGTTCGTTGGAGTTGACGCTCAGTTTGTTGCTGCTTATCTGCTAGTTCCTGCTGCCGAATTGTGAGTTGACGCCGTTCGGCTTCCTGAGTAGCAAGGGTTGAGGCGACAGCTAGCTGTTCTTCTTCTCCCAAACTTTTTACATGGGCATTAAGTTGGTCAAGTTCTGTTGTCGCTTGGCTAATTTGGGTAGTTAAAGTAGCTAGTTGCTCATTTAGCTGAATTTCTTCTCGTTCCCCTGCCTCAATCTGATCTTTGAGCTTTGACTCTTGTTGTTGAAGCGATCGCCATTTGAGTACAGCTTCCCACTGCTGTTTTTCTTGGAGTTCAGCGCGGAGTTTTTGGTATTTCTCAGCTTTAATGCGATCTTGGCTCAAGCGATCGCGTTGAGCAACCAGTTCTTTTTCAATAATTCGGCAACTGTCCTCCCGCTCTTTTACCATGTCCAGCGTTTGTCTAGTCTGAACAATTTTGCGATCAAAGGCAGCAACACCAGCCAACTCATCAATAATCTCTCGACGTTCGCGTGAGTTCATCGAAATGATGCTGGTGACATCCCCTTGCAGCACAACGTTGTAACCCTCTGGATAAATCCGCAGACGGTTGAGCTGTTCGTGAAGTTCACTGAGGTTGCAGGGTTCGCCGTTGATGTAGTAGTTCGAGGTGTAAGTACCTTGCTGAGTGACTCGCAGCCGTCGCGTCACACTCCACTCTTTTGCTACCTTCTCTTGCCCCTTCTTTTGAATGAGGGATTCGGGGAGGTCAGATTCTGGATTTTCCAGTTTCCCCTTCTCTGTATCCTCTTCATCCTCGTCTAAGAGAACATCCGGTGCATCCGACAAATCAAACGTAACAGTAACACTGGCTTCAACAGTACCTCGACGCTCCCTGTCGTGGTTGACCAAATCAGGAAGGCGTTCTGCTCGCATTCCCTTAGAACTGGCAAGACCAAGGCAAAATAGTAAGGCATCTAGAATATTCGACTTACCTGACCCGTTTGGTCCAGAAACAACCGTAAATCCAGGCAGCAGAGGAACCGCTGTCGTACCGCCAAAAGATTTGAAGTTGGTGAGTTCCACTCGCTTGACATGCACCATAGGCGCTAGCTTGACTGTGTTTTATGCAGTGGTACAAGTGTTCAGGGTAACAATTCTCAACAGGTTAGCACGGGTATTGAGGAGATGAAAGATGGTTCATACCGTACTTTGAGGAGGAACTTGCCAAAATTTCGAGTTGAGAGGGGCACTAATGCGATCGCGTTAGCGTTTGCGTAGCAGGGTGGGTCAATAGCAAAGTGGAACGTAGTTCAGCGCTGCTGCCAAAGGCGATCGCTTTTAGTTGCTGTTAATTACTATCTATATGCAATGAAGGGCAGACTCTGCTACCCCAACACCTCATCTACCTTAATCTCAACATCAGCAAACGCTTCTACTGATAAGGTTTGACTCCGTTGGAACGTCTGAACGTTCTGGCTGGTAAACCGTTTTCTGAAATCATCATTGAGGATCGCGGTGGGTACTCACGATAGCTTAAACTGCTGGGTTGCTAATTGATAACCCGAATAATCACCCGTAAGTAGAGCGATCGCGTCCTCTTCCCCTACAACGGCTCCTCATCCTCATCTAATTCATCCAAGTACAGTTGACTAAACTCCGCTACCTCTATTTAAACAGACTAAAATTCCCGCCTAACCAGCATTGAGTCCTATCTCAGAAAACTTAAATAATTTCAATTTGAAGATAGTGGAACGAAATCGTAACCCGTGCCAGAGCGAGAGGGATTAGCGCGACTGATTTTCACCATTTGAACTGGCGAATTGACATCACCTGAAGACAAAAACCGAATGGTTCTAGTACTACCAGCTGTAGAAAAGTCGGAGGAAGCAAGCGTTTGTTGTATCCCGGAGCGGCTGGGCTGGCGCTTCAAGGCTGCGATTAAAGCCTGTACTGAATCATAGGACATGGCTGTAACTCCGTTCACATCACCGCCCCATAGCTCTCTAGACTGACGAGGAAAGTTAGATTGCAGATTCCCCTCGATATGCCAAGGTACTGCCATTACCATTCCGACCGCTGCCTCCCTGCCAACTTCTAGAGTTTTGATTGAATACAAGTTAGCCAGATCTCCCAGAACAACTAACTGTTTATTATTGACTTGAACAACCTGCAATGCTTTATCTACAGCAGCGTTGTTTGTCGCTAGCATTAGCACTTGTGCTCCCCGATCAATTGCTTGTTTAACACTCCGAGCCGCACTAAAACTTGGCTCAGACAAATCAAACTCTGCAACAACTTCCCCACCTCCTAAAGAAATAGCTGTAGCCAATTCTGACTTGAGTTCTCGGCTATAAGTAACTTCAGGAAGTGAGAAAACCGCTACTTTTTGTAATCGCAACTTGGTTAGTATATAGTCTGCTAACGCTCTACCGCCTGTGTAATTATTAATAGTTGTCCGAAAAACATAGGGACTGAAATTAGAAAGTTTAACCGTGGTGCTGACTGGGGCAATAAATACAAGTTTTCCCGAATCATAGACGGATGCTGCCTCCAAGCTGACATCGCTAGTCCAATGACCTGTTACAGCTAAAACTTCAGGGTTTTTAACTAACGTAGTGGCAAGCTGTTTAGCAGTTTCTAAATTATCGTCATCATTGGCGAGCAACAGCTTGAGTGGCACCCCATTGATTCCACCAGATTGATTGACTTCATTCTGTGCCTGGGCAAATCCCCGCAACATTTCTAGGGCGTTGTTAGGATTAGAACCACCCATAGGTACTACTGCGGCAATCATGTAAGCTTTTTGTTTACCAATACGGGCATTATTGAGATAAATCAAAGCTTCTGGATCATTACGATTTTCCTTTAACGCGGCTTCCAGATCAGCGATCGCTTTCTCGTAATTTTCCGTTGCCAGTGCGGCTACGCCTGATTGCTTGTTGTCCGAGGCTGCCCCTGGTGTTAGGATTTTTTCGCCAGTGCTGAGGCGCGTGGATATTGCTTGCTCTTTATCTGCACTGTCCTGACTACTAGGAGGTAAACTCCATAACTTAATATCTGAACGACTCCTTAGCCACCATAACCCTGTGCCAAGCAAAAGAATGGTGACAATTAGAGAAATGAAGAGGACGAGAGATTCATTCTTCTGAGACATAGGGCTTATATCCTATAAGCGTTTGCCCATTATAGGACAAGAGCTTATAGTCCACTGAGAAGGTCATAAAAAGAGCTATGACAACCTTAGGCTAAGCCAAGATAACCTCCTCTAAAACTGTTCTTATGAGGTGAGATGAGGCACAAAACGGTGCGGGAGCGGCTTATAGGAGTACAATAGCGCGATCGCGTCCTCTTCCACTACAACTAAGCCTCATTCTCATCTGATTCATCCAAGTACAGCCGAATAAACTCCGCCGCCGCCGCCTGGTTAATCTTCTGAAGTCCCTTCCTAATTTCGAGAACTGCCTCAGCTGACGGATCTGTAGCCTCATTGAACCAGTAGTGAATCTTTGAGCGCCCTATTCCCATCACCACGGCTAATTTATTTTGGCTAATTCCGTAGGCTTCTAATACCTCTCTCAGAGCCTTACCTGCCTTTCCCATGGCTTCTATGGTGTCAGAGGCTCATGACCAAGTAAATGCTCAAAATATTGAACATTCTGATACGATAATAATGTTCAATATTTTGAACAGAATCATTAACTAAAAAAGCAGGTAAATTTCGATGACAGAAGACTTTATTCCCGATTCAGACCAAACCCCCGACTCTGAGACACCTTTTCCAGCCAATACATCATCAGAACCCAACCGAGTTCCCCTCAAAATCCTGGTCATCAGTTCTCCCAAAGGTGTCACCAGCACCATTCACAATTTCTATCGTCTCGGTTACGCTCAAATTAGCGAATGGAGCAAGCCACAGCCAACGCAAACTCCTGGTGAAGTGATGAGCGTTCTCAGCCGCCGCATTCCTATTGACTAATCTCTATAAAGCGCGATCGCGAAATGCGGCTGTATACAGAACACAAGTTATAAATCTAACCCCCAACCGCTTTCTCTACAAGGTAAAAGGGAGCAAGATGCCCCTCTGATCTAGCAAATTTCTTGTTCCCTCTCCTTGCAGGAGAGGGTTAGGGAGAGGTCATCACAGAAGTGTAATTCAATGCAATTAAAAGAAGCGATCTGATATCCAGCATTTAACTGATAATCAAAGGAGAAAAAGCGATCGCTAAAAATGACTACAAATCTAGACGCTAGAAACCTGACTTTAGAAGATGTTCATCATTTTTTGAGATATGAAGAATATTCCAATGGCTCAATCACATCATTACTCTCCCTAGAACCTTTAACAGAACTTGAACAGCAGGAACTCTCACGAATCCGTACTCTTTTTCGGAGCTACTACGCCAGCCGTAAGATTTCTGAAGGTCAAGTTAAATTTTTGCTACTTGCTCCGTTGATGTGGTTAGCTGGCTTCTACCAGCCCAACATTAAGATAATTCTGGAAGAAAATATTGCTGATATTTCCATCGAAGATGAGGACACAATCATCAAAGGGCGGATGGATATCTTAGCTGTTAACCGAACTGAAGCGAAAAGCACTACTACACCCTTCTGGATATTGGTGGTTGAATCTAAAAATAGTAGTGTTGAAGCCTTAGAAGGTTTACCTCAATTACTTACTTACGCTTGCAAAACTTTAGAGAATCAAACATCAGTGTGGGGGCTGAGTACAAATGGATTGAGCTATTGGTTTATCCATATCCAGCAAGGAAATCCCCCAAATTATCAAATCTTACCGGAAGTGAACCTGATTGACTCGGAACGTTCGATGCAGTTGTTGCAGGTTTTGAAGGCAATCTGCAAGTTCAACCCAAGATAAGCGGATCGCTTTCCTCCTCTCTCTTGCTGAATAGTGACCGCCTCTCCTACCAGGGCTTAGAATAAAAAAGATGCTATGGAATTTTTGCTTAGATTGGATAAAGCTCCGGCTAGGCTGGGTGCTGTCAAATTCAATATAGATATTTCGGGTGCTAACTCTACGCAGTTGACCCGTGTACTTCAGTAATGCTTCGCACTCCCCATAACATATGTTCATAGAGGAAAAAACTCAGACACCGGAGCTAAGAGGGCACCGTACTCTCGCAGCGATCGTGTTTACAGATGTCGTCAGCTATAGTGCGTTGATGGCAGCCCACGAGGATTACACTTTGGACTTGCTTCGTCGGGACTTCCAACTGATCAACGAACTATGTCATCGCTTTGAAGGCAAAGTACTCAAAACCATCGGTGATTCATTACTAATGTACTTCTCCAGTGCTGTCAAGGCAGTGGCTTGCGGTCAAGAAATCCAATCGAGCTTAGCGACACTTGCTGCTAACCTAGCCCCGGAGGATGTCTTAACCCATCGCATTGGTATTCATTTGGGGGATGTGTTTTTCAATGGCAGCGATGTCATGGGCGATGGTGTTAATGTGGCAGCGCGGTTGCAAGCGGAAGCGCAACCGGGAGGAATTTGCCTGTCGCAAACCGTCTACGAGGTTGTCAAAAATCCTCTGGCGCTAAAAGCAACTGACTTAGTGCAAAGAAAGTTAAAAAACCTTCCCGAATCTATCTTGGTTTACCACATTCCTCCACTCTACCCCACTCCATTTACAACACAGTGGGAACTTAACCAGGCACAGGTTCACGCGGAACTTAGTCGCAACGAAGCTAAGTCAGTTATTTACTCATCTGGACAATGGGTTTTGTTGAATGAACACTTTTTCCAAATTGAAACATATAGTCAGAATTCCGATGGCAAACTGACAATTCAAATTCCTTCTAAAAGTGTCGAAGATGATGCGGTAATCCAGTTGCTTCGCCCTAACCTTGAGCAGTCGCAGTCGGTGAAGTTTGCTTACCAAAATGACGGGATGCTCGTTAAAGTTAAGGGTGTAGAAGCCATATCGAGAGAAGATTACAAAATTTGGACACTCACCCTTGAACCGAAAAATCTTAAGGCTAATGGTTATCCGCTTGAGCAATCCTCTAAAGGATCAAAACAAGTCTATTCGCCAGATGACATAGCTAAGTTGAAAGTCAGGCGGCTGTTACTCAATGACCCACCAAAACTGCTAATGCTGAGGGATGCTCAGATGTTCAGCCCAGCTTTAGCGGAGCGTGAAAGGCTTGAGAAATTAATCAAAGGTAGTGCTACCCCAATTAGTGTTGAAGATTGCGTGATTCAGTCTCTATATCCCAGGTATAAGGATAAACCAGGGGTGTTTCTAGAACTTGCCCGACTTCAAGCAATTTTCTTTCTAAAAGCAGCAGGTATTGTTGAGCAAGTACAAGAACTGGCTGTAGGACCAATTTCTCAAGGCAAGGTTCATGTCCGGTTTCGAGGAAAAAGACGGCAAGCTCAGAGCGAACTAGCGGTAATTGAAGTAGAAGGCGACTGTCTTCTTGTGAATGAGAGCTAATTATCCTGCTTTATAGGGTTGTCAAAACGCTCAAACTGCTCCATTAAACAGTTTGCAATGCGATCAGCCGCTCCTGGCTTACCCATCCGCTGACGACCATTCTCTCCGATTAGCTGTAGCCAGTCGGGGTCACGAAACAACTGCTGTACTACACTGGCAACCTTGTCTGGGTGTTCCACCAAGATTAATGATGGCCCTAATAAACGAGTTTGCGCTTCGGCAAAGGAGGGGGTAAATTGAGGGCCTTTTCCAGGAATTGCGATCGCAGGTTTTCCCAGTCCCACAAACTGCTCTGTTGCTGTTCCTGCCATTGCAATGCAGCAGTCACCTTTGAGCAAGCAGAGGTTATAGTCATCAGTCGTCAAAATCAACGTTGCATTGTTTTTGGTAAATGCCAAAGCAGTTGGGTCATTAACTTGGAGAGTAGACACACTCGATTCAAGTGGTTGCTCTACCCAACCTTGCGCTTCTAGCGTTTGGCGTAATGGGTCAAGACTCAACGCTGGAGTAATGGCACTAAGAAACAAAAGTGATCGATCAGGAAACGTTTCAAAGAACCCAGCCGTTGCTTGCACGATTTTCTCCCAATTCTCATAAGCCTCTGGCGCTCTGGAACCAGGTAATAGTGTCACAATAAGCGATCGCTGCATTTCCTTCAATTCAGCGTCGGGTTCATAAAAAATCGGTGCCGGATTTTTTGGATAAATTCCATCCATCATCGGATTACCCAGATCAAACGCTGGGATAGACCACTGCTGTAAGATTTCCGTTGTCAGCTTGTCTCTCGGAAATACCGCCTTGCAACGTCGATGACTCATTAACCAGCGTTCCCAAGGTAGATAAACTGACCCAGACCAACCTTCCCAACGCGATCGATTAGGCAACCATCCTGCTTCATCTCGCAAATAGTATTCAGATTTAGCGGTACCGACAAAGACGTAAGGTGCCCCGCTCAACCAAGCAAATAACAAGGGAACAATATCCCCGACCGCTAGTATGACTCCTCCTCTTTTAGCCCACCGACGAACTGCTTTAAATTGCGCCCAAGTGAGTTGCAGTAAGCCACCCTGTAAATCTCGTAGTAGCTGACGCCCTTCCATATAAATAAAGCCGCCGGAAGGCATCGTCCGCACCGAGCCAATCATCGGAATGTCTAGTTGAGTATAAGCTCGTCCTTCACCCACTAACGGCAAAGCTGCCAGTTCTGGGGCAGCTTGGTGATGCTGCAATTCTTGGCAAATTCGGACGGCAATGACATCCTCTCCGTGACCATTACTAAGGCACAGCAGCTGCATAATGGGTGATTAGTTTTTTAACAGTTTTTAACATCGAAAAATTAACCACTGAGCATCAGTGGCATCAAAAATTCGTATCAAGCATTAGTGATCATACATTCACTTGTATGTTCGCGCCTTTTTCTGAGCAATTATACCTGTTCTGCTCGAACAACCCCTCTGCCTTTTGCCTTCTGCCTTTCGCTATAAGTCACTCCTCATCCTGTCAAGACCTGCCAACATTTCTCAAGTTAGCCTCATCGGGTGTGGCAGATGCAGAGGTGGCACAGCCCTTGGAACTTAACGATTTAAGCAACGGTCACGTTAAACAAAAGCAAGCAATTTTTAACGGATCGGACTAGCGATCGAGGCTATTTTTATGCTAAATAGAGCTGTTGCAATTTCCACATTAGCACTCCTCGCGGCTGGAGAGTTAAATCACCAAGCGATCGCGAGTCCAGATGTTGTTAGTTCAACCCCGGAACCCGCAGCAAGAAACTATGTCGTTCCAGTTGAAGCCTCGCCAGCACCACAACCCTCTACGGCAGTCGCTTCACCCGAAGTGGTTGTGACACCCGAATTTGCTCAAGTTACCCAAACACCTGTTAGCGCAACGGCTTCTGATTTGCCGATACAGTCAACCCCAATATTAGCTCAGTCTACGAGAGCCAATACCAATGTAGTAGTAACCACAACACCAGCGTCTACCCAACCAACAAGAACGCCCGTTAACTCTACAAATCCACCATCAGGAACTACCACTACCTCAACAACTATTAATACCCAAGCTCAGGCAACCCAAACACCTGCTAGAGCTGTAGTTTCTAATGATTTAGCCGTTACTGCCACTGATGTTCAGGTAAGGGGGGTAACACAAGAATTACAGCAAATTGTTTTAAACACAATCGGCACTCGTGCTGGCGGTTCAACCAGTCAAAGCCAGCTAGATAGTGACGTTGCAGCAATTTTAAACACAGGTTTATTTGCCAATGCTCGTGTGTCCACTTCTCAAAGTCAAGATGGATTGAGCGTAGTTTACCAGGTAGAACCAGTCATTTTGCGATCGCTTCAACTCTCTGGTAACCAAGTTCTCACCCCAGCCGTTGCTAATGACTTCTTCAAATCTCAAATTGGACAACCCATTAGCCCAACGGCAATGCGCCAGGGTATTCAACAGCTAAGCAAATGGTACACCGACAACGGTTATACTTTGGCACAAGTACTAGACGCACAACCATCACGCAATGGTGTTGTCACAATTGCGGTAGCTGAGGGTGTCATTGGTGACATTAATGTCCGTTTTCTGGACAAAGAGGGTAACCCAGCTGAAGGGCGTACCCGTGAAGACTTCATCAGGAGTGAGTTAAAGCTCCAACCGGGTCAAATATTCCGTGTAGATGTAGCGCGGCAAGACTTACAGCAACTTTATCAATTAGGGCTGTTTGACAACGCCAATGTTGCCTTAAATGGCGATGCCAGAAATGTTGATGTAACTTACGAACTCACCGAACGACCTGCCCGTGGGGTAAATGTGGGTGGTGGCTACAGCGGTAGTACTGGTGTCTTTGGCACCATCAGCTACAAAGACCAAAATTTAGGTGGAATCAATCAGCAATTAGGACTCAACGTTCAGGTTAGTGGTCGCGATTTACAATTTAACGGCAATTTCACTGACCCTTATCGTGCTAGTAATCCAGACAAGCCAGGATATAGTGTTGATGTCTTCCGCCGTCGAACCGTATCTACGGTCTTTGATGATAATTTTGCGAATGATATTGAAGCGGAGGATTATGATGAACCCAACCAAGGACAATTTGGTGCTGGCGTTAGGTTAAGCAAACCAATTGATGATTGGCAAGCCTCAGTCGGATTGAACTACACCCGCACCAGCATCCGCGATGACGATGGCAATATTATCTCAGTAGATGCCTTGGGGAATCCTCTCTCCTTTAGTGGAACTGGTATTGATGACCTGGTAACTGTATCTGCTGGGGTAACAAAAGACCAACGGAACAATCCCGTTAATCCCACTCAAGGCTCCGTCCTGAGTCTTAGCACAGAACAGTCAATCCCTGTCGGGAATGGCAATATTTTCATGAATCGCCTGCAAGCCAATTATTCACAATACACGCCTGTTGACTTGTTGGGTGGTGATAAACCCGAAGTGTTGGCGTTTAATGTCCAGGGTGGTACAACGATTGGTGATTTGCCACCTTATCAAGCCTTTAACCTGGGTGGTATCAACTCAGTACGGGGTTATGGCACGGGTGATGTCGGTAGTGGGCGCACCTATGTCTTAGCATCGGCTGAGTATCGTGTGCCTCTCTTCAATCCAGTTGGTGCGGTTCTGTTTGCAGACTTTGCTTCTGATTTAGGTACAGGTGACACGGTGCCGGGAGAACCGGGAATTGTGCGTGGGAAGCCAGGAACCGGATTTGGTTATGGAGCAGGTTTGCGGGTAGACTCACCGATTGGCATCATTCGCGCTGACTACGGCTTCACTGACCAAGGCGATAGCCAACTCCAGTTCGGAATTGGTCAACGGTTCTAAGGTCTTAGTGGAGTGGCTTAAGAAAGGGCGATCGCACAATGCTAATCTAAAAGCCAAACTCCCCAACCCAAAATTGCCATGACTCGTCTTCCTGCTCAATCAGACCCGCCGCTTTCACCTCGGCAGACGTTGCCGACAATGTACGACTTACCCAGCGAAGACCCGAAGGAATCTGGATTGCCTGACGAATTTCATTTGTGGCAATCTCAGCTGCTGCAACTCACCTTTAAGCCCCGTAACTGGAATCCAGATGAGGTGTTTAGCGCTTGTGACCTCAATCTCTACTATGATGTCACTCATTCTCAGTGGTACAAACGCCCAGATTGGTTCGGTGTTGTGGGTATAGAGCGGCTTTATGAAGGGCGAGACTTACGTTTAAGCTATGTAATTTGGCAAGAAGGAGTGAGTCCAGTTGTGGTGGTGGAGTTGTTATCTCCAGGTACCGAGGATGAGGACTTGGGGCGTACCGTGCGAATCGTTGGCTAGAAACCAATCCTGTTAAGGATTAGGGGGATTAGCCGCAAGGTATAGAACCTTGACAACTGAATGACCATGTAGGTGAGAGTCAATATCCTAGAACC
>NZ_JACJNU010000008.1:0-97610 GCF_014849525.1 Microcoleus sp. FACHB-SPT15
TTGGTATTTATTGAATATTTCAACCGAACCCTGGCTAAACCATTTGAGTGGAAGTACAAAGGCTACGCAAAGACCGTCTAGACTGGTGGGTTATTTCTGCCGCGCTGCACTAGGGTTAGAACTGACTTGCTTGGTTAACCACGCGATCGCACCCTTCTTCATCCCTTCCCCGTCAATCAACACCACAGCAGGGGCAGGATAGCAAGTTTGGATATTTAAATTGAGATAAGGAAGTTTTTCATCAACCGAACCACCCGATTGCTGCCATTTGCACTCAACAATTAAACCAGCAGGAATTGATACTGTATCAAAAATATAGAAGTCTACATAGATATCGGTTCCATAAATTCCTGGCCCAATATAAACTTGCTTGGCATAGCGTTTCAGGCATTCCTTCGAGTAGACAAGCCATTCCCTCCGTCGCTTTTTCGGCAAGTCTCGGCAGATTTCGGTATATCCATGGACTTGTAAGATTGTTTCAACTGTTCTTTCTAAGACATTTCCAGAAATAACAGCCCTACCACCCTGATTCATTGTGCTTCCCAAGGTTGATGGGTGAATCATATATAGCGGTTCTCCTAAAGGATGAGGTACAAGGTTCTGGGTTTTCGGGAATTGGGAATGGGGAATAGGTAAGAAAGTAAGAGGTATCTCACTAATACGAGAATCGCCATAGACAAAGATTACCTCTACTAGCTCTTTTTTTCTAGTTTTTTGGGTTCATCTACAAGTTGCCAGAAAAAATCATCAAAAAGTCGATTATTTTTGGATTAAAATAGTACTTATGTACTGTATTTGATGACGTTGTGGTATTAGCTTAATACAGATAGAATTGCCACTTCGTAATTGTGTACTTGAGATAAAAGTATGTGTGGAAGATATACCCAGAGCAAGTCGGCTGAAATTATTACTAGAGCCTTTCAGCTAGATAATGTGTCTGACATAGAGCCTCGATATAACATTGCGCCAACTCAATCAGTTTTAACAGTTTTACAACCATCGGCATCGGCAAATCGGCAGGGCAAAATGTTGCATTGGGGTCTAATTCCTAGCTGGGCGAAAGACCGGAAGATGGCATCTAAGCTAATTAATGCTAGGGCAGAAACAGTAGCTGAAAAACCAGCGTTTAGAAGTGCCTTCCGGAAACGGCGCTGCCTAGTCGTTGCCGATGGTTTTTATGAGTGGCAGCAACAGGAGAACAAGAAGCAAAAGCAGCCATTTTATTTTCGTCTGAGTGACGGGGAACCATTCGCCTTTGCTGGGTTGTGGGAGCAGTGGCAAGATGCCACAGGTGAGGAAATTGAGTCTTGTACCGTCCTAACAACGGAAGCAAATGACTTGATGCGTCCAATTCACAACCGGATGCCAGTGATTCTTGAACCAAAAAACTATGATTTGTGGCTTGATGCGGAGGCAACAAAACCAGAGTTGTTACAGCTACTGCTGCATCCCTATCCCACTGAAGAAATGACGGCTTACCCGGTGAGTACGGCGGTAAATAAGCCGACTAATGATAGTGCAGAGTGTATCAATAGCATTTAGCTGGTGAACATTCACCCGATCAGGTGACCCAATCGTATGAAGGCGATCGCATTTGAGATCAGCCAACTTAGTCATAGGTCATAGAACAGTAGCTAGCAACCTCGCTAGGTAACACCAACAAGGGCAGAGTGTCACTACCTAGCGGGGAAGTTTCTTAAATTGAGTATTGCTTGTTGATAGGCTTTGACTTGCAGATCAATACCAGTAATCGCCGTACCCACAACAACGGCATACGCTCCCAGTTTCAAAGCGTCTTGAGCCATCTGAGGCGATGCAATGCCACCTTCGCAAATTGCTGGAATATCTAGTTGTTCGACAATCTGGGTAAGGAGGTCAAAACCAGGAGGGGAAAGGTGTTTAGTTTGAGCTGTGTAACCATAAAGAGTTGTACCGACGAAATCAGCACCCGCCTTTTGTGCTGCGATCGCATTTTCAATCGTATCCACGTCAGCCATCACTGGTTTATTCAGTTCCTCGTGAATTCGAGCAATCAACGTCTCGACCGTTTCGCCACCAGGACGTTGCCGTAACGTCGCATCAATAGCGATAATATCAGCCCCAGCCGACGCAACAAGGGCAGCATGGTGAAACTGCGGTGTGATGTAAACGTCAGATTCCGGCAACTGCTGCTTCCACAGCCCGATAATTGGAGTTGTCGGGAGTTGTCGGCGTACTGCCTCGATATGGGCAGGGGTATCAATCCGAACAGCAATTGCTCCGTGATTACTAGCCGCTTGTGCCATGGCGGCAATGATGATTGGGTCATGTAGGGGTGAGTCAACTGGTGCCTGACAAGAGATAATCAAACCTTGAGGTAAAGCAGTACTGGGGTTGAGAGGGTTAGCGGGCATATATAAGTCGAATGTCACTGAGTTAAGCGAAAAGTAATCGTTCGTTGGAAAAACCCGGATTGGGGGACGTTGCCCCCCAAACCCCCCACTGGGGGACAAGCGTCTCCCCCAGTCCCCCCGCGCAAGGGTTAATCGGTGGAGAGTCGTTAAGTTAAGTTAGTGCCATTCATATTAATTCAGTGAAATTTAGCTTAAGAAGGGGTGTCATCCGGGAAGGAAAAGTAGGCGCAGGCAAACAAAGATAAGTGCGCCTAAACCGCCCGCCACAGGAAGCGTAATTAGCCATGCCAAACCAATAGATTTGAGTGTTTGGAAGCGGAGACTCTTCCAGTTTTGAACCAGTCCAATGCCAACAACACCGCCAACCAGGGCATGAGACGTGGAAACGGGTAGCCCAATCCGCGAGGCAAGCAAAATGGTGGTAGCTGTAGCAAGTTCTGCACAGAATCCCCCACTAGGTTGGAGAGGGATAATATTTTCCCCAATCGTGGCAATTACTTTTTTGCCCCAGACAGCTAATCCAAGAACAATACCACTACCGCCGAGGATAAGAATCCACAAGGGAACAGTGAAGCCAGTTAGGGGAACAGAATTAGTACGAATAATATAGGCGATTGCGGCTAGAGGAGCGATCGCATTTCCCACATCATTTGAGCCATGAGCAAAGGCAACAAAGCAAGCACTTAGTACCTGAAACTTCCCTAGTTGGCGTTCTACGGGATTGGGAATTGGGGAAGAAGATGTTTTAGAAGAAAGTGTTGGTGTTGAAGTGAATCGTGCTAATTGATGCCAGCTAAAAATAGAAAGAGCAACAGCCGCAGCAGCACCTGTAGCAATTGGTAGATCGTGAGCTGGAAGCGGGAAACTGGCAAAGAAAGGGCGTTCAAATATGGTTGGTAGCACAATGATGCCGAAAACGCCCAAGAGTGTTGCACTTAGCCAGGGAATCCACTCGCGTAGCTGCCTGATTGGATTGGGTTTGTCGAGAATTGAATATTTTATAAGGCTGTAAAATCCTGCTGCCAAAGCGCCACTCACAAGAGGCGTTACTACCCAGGCGCATGAGATACGACCAATATTTGCCCAATCAACTGCACCAAACCCTGCGGCTACCCAGCTAAATCCTGCGATCGCTCCAACAACGGCATGGGAAGAGGATACAGGCCATCCCTGACTTGTGGCAATTTGCAGCCATACCCCACAGGCGATCAAAACGGAAACCATGCCAAGGATTAGCACCTGAGGCATTCCGGCAAACAACTCAGGATTTGCCACTTCAGTTGCCAAGGTTGCAGAGACACCTTGACCAAATAAAACAGCGCCTGTGAACTCCAAAATTCCTGCAATTACTATGGCTTGCCGTAGTGTGACAGCCTTAGAGCCAACAGAGGTTCCCATCGCGTTGGCGACATCGTTCGCTCCCAAATTCCCAGCAAGATAGAAGGCGAGGATTCCCGTCAGAACTAATTGCAACACCGTGGATGACATCACCCTTGACCTTCCTCCAGCAAAATATCCTTCACCATCGTCCTATGGCAATTGTAGGACTGACGACTCAAGCCAACATAAAACAGGCTCTCCTTGTTGACCATCTTGCCAGACTGAGCCAACCGTATAAATCACCCATTGGGCGGGGAGTGGGTTGACAATTGTATCGACTTGTAGATGCGTAATATCTCCTTCAGTTACAGCTATTTTGCCTGGTATCATAGAAATTATCCATTAAGAGTAATGAGCATTACATAAGCGGATGTTAAGGCTTTTGAATTAGTATCCTAGAATCTGGAGTCTAAAAAAGTAGTGTTGTGCTTACGTGCTAGCTCTGTTCTAGAGAAGCGCTCCTAAAGCTTAAGCCTCGCGAACCTCCAAAATTAGAAAAATCTGGAGCATTTTGGTGGGGAAAAGCCAAGATTTAAATAAAAATACCCACTTAGCTAAGCTGAATTTCTGTAATATAAACTCGCGCAATCGCTCGCTTCAATTGCACACAACTTAGAACACTTCTGTTCTAAATACAACTTATTTCAGCTATGCAAAGAAATCTTCTCGCTATTGCTCTAAACGATATGCCGTTGTCATCTCAGCTCCAAACTGGGGAGCGCTGGCCGACTTTTGAGGAAATTTTGCAGCGTCTCCATACTCAGGGAATCTTCATCCATCCTGAGCAATTAGCAGAATTTCTACTCGCACACGGACTACCTGTTCATCTTCGTTATGTCCCTGCTCGTTTGCGGCTCAAAGCGCTAGTAATAAATCAGAATTATCAAGGAGATATGGTACGCCTGATTGAAGAACTTGAGCCACCGTCCTGGGATTTCTCGTGGATGGATAGCATCCAGAAACCTTTTACTCAGGACGACCATAGTACTTTCGCTCACCTGTTTGAACAACAAGAGCAGCCTTGTTGGGATTATTTATGATGCGCTAGCCGTTAGTCGTTGTTATCTGAACTCTTTTAATGAAGATAAATTCCCCGATGAACTCAAATGAAACTTTAGAATCCTCTAGTGTTGCTGGCTCAGAATCATCTGGGTTGACAGCAGAACAGTATCGCGCCAAGATGCAGCGACGAAAGGAAGTACAGGAACAACGCCTTGCACAAGCGTCGCAAGAGAAGGGTTTAATTGTTGTCAATACTGGCAATGGCAAAGGTAAGACAACAGCAGCCCTAGGAATGGTGTTGCGATCGCTTGGTCATGGTTACCGAGTTGCGATCGTACAATTTATCAAGGGAGCCTGGGAACCAGCAGAAAAAGCAGCATTCCAACATTGGACATTAGCTAAAGATGGAGAAGCACCCCAGTTGGAGTTCCACGCGATGGGAGAAGGCTTCACTTGGGAAACTCAAGACCGAGAGCGAGATATTGAAAAAGCTAAGGTGGCGTGGGAAAGTGCGTTAGGGTTTATTCGTAATCCTGACTTTCGTCTGGTACTGTTGGATGAAGTTAATATTGCCTTAAAGCTGGGTTACTTGAGTGTTCAGGATGTTCTTGCTGGACTGGAAGAAAAGCCAGCGAATACTCACATCATTCTTACAGGCAGAGGCGCACCAACGGCATTAATTGAAAGAGCTGATTTGGTGACGGAAATGACGCTTGTTAAGCACCCCTTCCGTGAACAGGGCATTAAAGCACAACCTGGTGTTGAGTTTTGATGTAAGAGATTTTAATAAAAAGCTCAAGTTGTAGAGATTATTCTTGACACTGCTGAACTGGCTTTAGTAGGACTTACGCACAAGTGCAATATCTGGTAGGGGCGCAAGCCTTGCGCCCCTACAAATGGTGGTTAAAAGGTGGATTTCCGTTCCAAACTTCACTCGATAGGGTGAACCCAAAAAGAGGAAGTATAGCGGCTACAGTCAGTCGTAATTTAAAGGTGTCGAGAAACTTGGATGAATAATGTTAGTTATGCTCAAGGCAAAAGACCTTAAACTTACGCGCCTTGGAGATTTTACTCTGGGAGGGCTACATCACATTCATTAGCAATTGGCTAGCCCAGAATCCCGAAGCCAACATTCTCAATATTACTGTTTCGTCTAATGTCAAAACGACGGGTTGGGACTGTTTAATTTGCTACAGTGAAAGCTAAGTCAATTACGACATCGGTAACAGTACCGCTCACGGCTGGCTGATTTCTTAAGTATTTGTCTTCTATCAACTACTGCTTACTATGACCTCTCCCAATTCGCTTGACGGATATGGGTTGTTGTAAGGTATTCCGAAAAAGCAGAAAGGCGATCGCATTAAAGCCTAAACCCTCAGTTGTTTTTCTCCCTACGGTTATTTTGATTCTGTATAGATGGGAATAAGTTGAGGCAAAGATTCGGTGAAGCACCCGGAATAATTAAGTACTTTAAGTAGTTGTGTGAAGCAGTGAAATCAGATACCCGTGAAATCCCTTAGAAAGTCAAAATCGTCAGGTTTGGTTTCCGTAGGTTCGCTGTTTCCCTGTAATGTGTCCTGAAATAGGATGCCCCTAATACTTTTCCGTCCTTAGAGGTTCTATCAATCAATGAAATCTACACGACTCCAAAAATTAGTTCACTTTTTAAGGGATGACTTAGCAATTCCTTCTGCTTCGATTGACCTCGCTATACGCCATCAGCCTGATATGCCAAATCTTTTACCAATGATTCTTTGGCAGTATGGGCTGGTTACATTAGAGCAGTTAGACCGAATTTTCGATTGGATGGAAACAGCATAGCCTTAGATTCTGCCTAAAATGGACGTTTCAATTAGGCAAACGATACTTCGTCAAGTGATTTATTTTTGTTCAAGCATTCCAAAGGCTTCGAGGTATTTGAGTCCTGATCCGGTGTTGAATAACACAACCCTTTCGTCCCGGCTTACCTTACCTTGGCTGATTAATTGTTTCAGCGCGGGCAGACAGGCTCCCCCTTCAGGAGCAACAAATATACCTTCAGCCACACCGATTTCTTTTACTGCCCAAAGTAGCTCCTCATCAGTCACAGCGACAGCACTGCCGCCACTGTTGCGAAGAATGTCAAGCATCATGAAATCACCAATAGCGCGTGGAACCCTCAGCCCTGATGCTATGGTGTGAGCATTTGTTATCTCTGCCCCAAACTGGGAACCTGAGTTGAACGCCTCAACAATCGGCGCACACCCAGAAGCCTGTACGGACACCATCCTTGGACGCTGGCTACTGATCCAACCCATTCGCTCCATCTCATCAAACGCCTTCCACATCCCAATCAACCCTGTCCCGCCCCCTGTGGGATAAAGGATGACATCAGGTAACTCCCAACCAAGTTGTTCGGCAAGCTCATAACCCATTGTTTTTTTACCTTCAACTCGGTAAGGTTCCTTGAGTGTCGAAACATCAAACCACCCTTCCGCCTCTTTGCGATCGCTTAGAATACGACCACAATCCGTAATCAAGCCGTCGATCAACGTTACATTTGCACCTGTTTGTTGACACTCGATGATGTTTGATGAAGGAGTATCGCTAGGCATAAAGATAAATGCTTCAAGCCCTGCCTTGGCAGCATAGGTAGCCAAGGCTCCTGCCGCATTTCCGGCTGAAGGGACTGCAAGCTTTTTTACTCCAAGCTCTTTTGCCATTGAAACAGCGACTGCCATGCCTCGCGCTTTAAATGAAGCCGTCGGATTAAGTGATTCGTCTTTGATGTAGAGGTGACCCATTCCTAGCAGAAGACCTAATCGCTCAGCTTTCAGGAGGGGTGTCATCCCTTCTCCGAGAGTGATGCGGTTACTTTGAGCATCAACAGGTAGTATCTCTTCGTAGCGCCATAACGTTGGAACGCGACTGGTAAGTGATTCTCGTGAGAGAGTTGTCTGCACATGCTCCAAGTCATAGGCAACCATTAGAGGCTTGCCGCAATCACACAGGTTATAGAGACGACGTGGTTCGTACTCTTTGCCGCAAGATGAGCAATACAGATGTGTGACGTTCATTATGTTGCAAAAACTTCTAGAGGACAAAAGATCTAGTCATCCTAGCCTATTGCCCCCTATTATTCTTCATGAATTGCTGTAGGTTGGCTCAAGCCAAACCAAAACCCAACAGGCATCTGATCGGTTTTATTGGGTTGTTCTACAGGAAGGCTAAGGCTTTATTTACCTCAAGCCAACCTACACCACTTAATTTAGTTTCTGTTCCTAAGAGGACTAACCCCTGCTGAGTCCAGATCTAGCTTTGATATTCGTTCAGACAGGAACTTAAAATTTGCTGGTCGTTCTCGCTAATTTGATTAATGGGTTGATATCCTTCGAGTCCAACAGCATGAGGATAACTTAGAGAGTCGTAGGTGTTTTCAAGGTTTATCTGTCCGCCAGCCGCCGCAATTGGGGATCGCTGTGTCCGAGCAATTGTATGGGAAAATGCCGTTTGATCGTAAGGGTTGGCAACAGTCAAATTCATTTGATTTGCATCAACCGTACCCTGAAAACAGCTATATTCTGAGCTTGGCATATATAGGGCACCAACTACCTTGCCCTGACGCGCTTCAAATACGATATATTCTTTGCCAATTTGTTCCGGTTCCGAGGACTGACCGTAGAGGTAGGTGCCATCTGGGATTGCGCCATCTGGAACTTGAGCAATTGCAACCGAAGTGGAGTTAGCCGCTTGAGTTTCTTGCAGAGGTGCCGCTGCTTCTAAAGTCGAGGCATTGGTTGCCAACCCTACGGTTAGAAGTAAACCAGTTAGCGGCAATTCCCAACGATTGAGCAGCGGACGTGACGAGAGAAAGAATCCAACTAATCGGTTAATCACCGTGGTTACCTCCTTAGAAAAACTTCGAGACACCCTGGAACTGAACGTTTGGGAGCTGGACTGTACAGGTTTTAGAAGCCAAATTGCTGAAAATCGCTTGATTTAGGCGAGAACAGAGTTTTGTTGACCAGCAGCCCTAAATATATTTATAAACCGGAACAATACTCGCTTTTACTTCTCTTCTGACCGGTTTGTTAACCGTCACACCTTGTACTTGCTCTTGTTAACAAGTTAACAAAGTACCTAGGGGTGACGATTCCCTCAAATGGGTGAACACTTGCTCACCTAAATGGGTGGTCTTTATCAAGAGCAACAACCCGTCACACGGTAGTTTTGTGGAGAATAAATTGGATCTGGGATTGAGCCAGTGTATTGAGTTCAAGGAATTCACTCTCCTAACCCTGCTTAACAGACTTATTGCAAAAGGCAATTGTTATGGCGTTGCACTAGTATTTATCTCCTAGGGATTTGACACTTATGCAAGAAGTCTGCTGATTGGCGTCTAGCTAGCCTATAACTTCAACGGTAAGGAGAGGGATTTCGCAAACATTCAAGAAATTTTTGCAAAAAAAAGAAGTGGTAACATTGCTTGCTACCACTCCTGTTTGTGTATTACTCAAACCGTTTTACATTAGCTGGCGATGTACTCCCGGACGTTTCCGTGACGACGGCGCAGCTGTGCCAAAGCTTGGTGTTCCAATTGGCGCACTCGCTCACGGCTGAGGTTGAGCCGTTGACCAACTTTTGCCAGTGACAGCTCATTGCCGTCTTCTAACCCAAAGCGTAGCGCTAATACTTCGCGCTGCTGAGGGGTCAGTTCTGCTAGGAGGTTATCCAGGTCTTGCCGTAGGGACTCCTGAGTTGTGAAATTAACAGGAGTTAAGCCATCATCTTCCAGGAGATCAGACAGTTCGGTATCCTGGTTGTCTCCAACTCGAACATCAAGCGAGATCGGTTGACGAGCAATACTCAAATATTCCCGAATCATTGAGGGTTCTAATTCCAACTCCTGAGCAATCTCAGCGGGAGTGGCATTGCGCCCTAAGCTCTGAGCAAGTTCTCGTTGGACTTTCTTGATTTTGTTGAGCTTTTCGGTGATGTGAATAGGCAGACGAATTGCACGCGCTTGCTGAGCGATCGCACGGGTGATTGCTTGACGAATCCACCAGTAAGCGTAGGTTGAGAACTTGTATCCCCGTGTGGGGTCAAATTTCTCTACACCCCGCTCTAAGCCTAGGGTGCCTTCCTGGATTAAATCCAGAAATTCCATATTCCGCTTCTGGTACTTTTTCGCGATCGCAACGACTAGGCGCAAATTTGCCTCAATCATCTTGCGCTTTGCTCGCGTCCCCTGCGTTAGTATTTTATTCAGGGATGCTTCGTCGAGATTAACGTGATCTGCCCACTCTTTGGTCGTCGGTTCACGCTGTAGCTTTTCAGCCAAGGCTTCTTTCGCCTCGATCAGCGTCATCATGTGCTGTACCTGCTTACCGAAGACAATTTCTTGCTCATGAGTCAGCAGCGGCACACGACCAATCTCATGCAGGTAAGTGCGAACCATATCTGCTGAGAACGTGGGCTTGGTCGTCTTTTTGGTGGTGTTAGCAGTGGGCATTTGTTGAGTTGTAACTCCGTCGTAAACAAGCAGTAAATCTTTCGCGGATTTCGACCTCAAAAGCGACGATCATCTTTCACCCTGAGGTTACTTACGCGAATCGGTAAAATACATCCTACAAAAGATGTATGGATCGCCTAGTTTCTCTAACGAGAGTAGGAGATCTAAAACGTGAAGGGGGCTGAGCTAGATACTGAGGAAAGTCTCTCTTCCGTAATTCTGCTGTGTTTCCCAGCCTATCGCTGCCTATAACTGGAAAACGAGCAAAAAATCGAAGTCAATATGACTTTGCTTTAGTACTATCGTATTACAGATTTAGACGCCAGTAAAGAGGAAAAGGTTCAACAACTTGGCTAGATAACTCTGGCGATGGTGTCGCAACATTAATTAATACTCCTAATGACACCGACAGAACTAAGTGGCTTGTATCGCTTCCTTTATATAATGATCACCCACTAAGCATTGAACTGAGCAACCCCTCGAAGCGAGAAAACCGAACCGATCTATGGAGTAATGTCTGGAAACCCAAAGTTTAGCAGGAATGAATAGGAATTGCATACCCACTTTGATTGGTCAAAGGAGGTGTTATGTGGAGAATACAAAGCAAAGCCTCCTGCTAATGCAATCGTAGCCTAAACCGAGAATTTTTATGTTCCCAACGTACCATCCTTGCTCAAGGCACAGGTTCGGCGGGACTCTCAAACCTTAGTGGCTTCCTCCCCGCTCCATAGCCCTCTGTACGGGCTTATTACTCGCCTGGGTCGCAGTTTTTTCCCAATCTGCCTGCTCTAATACCGCATCCAACACATCCGTAATGTTGCAACGTTGCTCAAATGCAATGCGCCTCAAAATTTCGTGATGCTCTGGCTGTATGTATACTGGCTTTCTTTGTGTCTGTGCCATTTCCCGCATTTTTCAGTAAGTTGCCTTCAGCCCATTGTACCTTAGCTAAGGAAATAAGTTGACAATTAGCTAATTATCTAATTTAATAATTTTATAGACAAC
The DNA here is from genome assembly GCF_014849525.1 of Microcoleus sp. FACHB-SPT15. Classification (NCBI taxonomy): domain Bacteria; kingdom Bacillati; phylum Cyanobacteriota; class Cyanophyceae; order Oscillatoriales; family Microcoleaceae; genus Microcoleus; species Microcoleus sp. FACHB-SPT15. The sequence goes on from NZ_JACJNU010000008.1 coordinate 11,272, forward strand.
CAATACCCCCGCATTTTGGAAGTATCGAAAACAGAGCGATCGCATAATTTTAAAGTTTGTGATTTATTTACGGAAGAATAGAAAGTCAATGAAAAAAACGATAGTCTCTTTATTTTCGGGCTGCGGCGGATTGGATATAGGCTTTCGTAAAGCTGACTTCAATGTCCTATGGGCAAATGAGTACGATAAAGATATTTGGTCAACCTACGAACACAATCATCCAGATACATTTCTCGAACGACGAGACATCAGAAAAATTGCTTCAGAAGAAATTCCCGATTGTATTGGAATTATTGGCGGCCCCCCATGCCAAAGCTGGAGTGAGGGGGGTACTCAGCGAGGGATTGATGACGATCGCGGAAGGCTGTTTTTAGAGTACGTGCGTATTCTAAAACACAAGCAACCTCTATTTTTCCTAGCAGAAAATGTTTCTGGAATGCTGCATAAAAAGCATGACTCAGCCCTACGAAACATCATTGCAGCCTTTGAAGAAGCTGGTTATGCTGTCTCCTTCAAGTTATTGAATGCTAAGTGCTATAACGTCCCACAGGACAGAAAGCGAGTCATCTTTATTGGCTATCACGTTGATTTGAACAAACGCTTTAATTTTGAATCGTTAGTGTCTGGTTCTGGCGTTCCCACTCTACGAGATGCCATTTGGGATTTACGCGATTCGGCAACTCCAGCCTTAGCAAATAATAAAACACGAGAGGACGCTTGCTTCGTGCCAAATCATGAATACATGGTTGGTGGGTTCTCTAGTATTTATATGTCGCGCAACCGAGTTCGTCCTTGGAATGAACCATCTTTTACTATCCAAGCTGGTGGTCGCCATGCACCCATCCATCCCCAGGCAAACAAGATGATTCATGGGGGAAAAGATAAATGGATATTTGACCCTAATTCATCAAAACCTTACCAGAGATTATCAGCGCGAGAGTGTGCCAGAATTCAGACATTTCCTGACAACTTTATTTTTTACTATGAAAGACTGGCTGATGGATATAAGATGATTGGTAATGCGGTGCCTGTAAACTTGGGCTATGCTTTAGCCCAGGTAATACACAAAGATTTATTTGACTACAATAAAGATTTAATAGAAAATGAACAATTAATAAAAAGGCTTGATTGTTCTCTTGCTATTTCTGTACTCTGAGGATTAAAAATGAAAAAACTATTTATAGATTTATTCTCAGGAGCCGGAGGACTTTCCTGCGGCTTAGAAATGTCTGGGTTCAAATGCTTGCTGGGGATCGATCAAGATAAGACAGCTATAGAAACTTTTAAATTAAATCACAAATATGCCCAAGCTATTGCTGGCGATATTAGAAAAATATCTACAGAATCTATAAAAGAGCTTATTGGAAATCAAAAGGTAAGTCTTATTTGCGGTGGTCCTCCTTGCCAAGGATTTTCAACAATTGGTCAAAACAATAAAGAAGACGAAAGAAACTTCCTTTTCTGGGAGTTTGTTAGATTTGTAGAAGCCTTCAAGCCAAATTATATTTTAATGGAAAATGTAACAGGTCTTCTTGCAAAAAAGAACGAACATACATTAAAAACAATTATTAAATGTTTTACAAATTTAGGTTACACCATTGATGTTAAAGTTTTATCAGCACATCACTATGGAGTACCGGAAAAGAGGAGAAGAACTATTTTCTTAGGAAATAAATTTGGCGTTGCTAACATCTATCCAGAGCAGTTGTTTAAGAATTCAGAAAAAGAGTCTACTAATTTACCTTTACCCAGAACTGTTGACTGGGCGTTTAGAAACTTATGTGAAGTTAATGGTAGAGTTTTTAATCATGACCTAGACAGTGCTCAAATACCTAATGAAATAGAAAAGAAAAGGCTCCAGTTTATCCCTGAAGGGAAAAGTGTTAGGTATAAAAAAGACGAGCTAGCGTACCTTCCTAAAGAATTATGGTTTGACGTAGATTGGAAAAATCTTCATGAAGAAAGATTTAGAGAAGCAAAACTAAACAGACTTAGCAGAAATAGTTGTTCTGGCACAATTAATACAAATCGTACAAGTTATTATCATCCAATTGAAAATCGTTATTTAACTGCTAGAGAAGCTGCGGCAATTCAATCTTTTCCTCCAGATTACATTTTCTGCGGAAGTCTTAATCAACAGTGGAGGCAAATTGGTAACGCAGTTCCACCTCTGTTAGCTAAAGCCATTGGGGAAGCAATACTTAAACTCGATCAGTGTAAAGATTTAATGGAAAAAACTCTTTCCATTCAAGATGTAAGTTCAATTAGAGCTACAGCTTTTTCTTATAGAGAAAATGTAGATGAACATCAATTTATTCAACTGAAGTTATTTTAAGACTTATGGAACTATTAGTGGGAAAATCCGTCCTTCTTTTTCTTCTACATCATATATAGATTTTAGAATTCGTGGCCCCTTTATTTTTAGAACTGCATAAAAGCCATACTTGTAGATAGGCAAACTATGTATAGTTTTTGCCCGTAACCTCAACACCATTTGGCAATTAAATTGAGGAGTCCCTAAACTCAGGATATCTGTCTCAAGATGGTAGAATCCATAACCGCCTATTTGTAGATAGTAACAATTTTTGTGGCTGTAATAGCTATATAATGATCTAATATCTATATCTCTACTATCTTCAAAAATTCTCTGATCCACTTGTTTGTGTTCGGTCGCTATTTCATCTCTAGGAATGGTGTATCTATTAGGAATGATATTTTTATTATTGATAATATCTAAAACTCCAATCTCTGTATAAAACCTGGTAGTAGGATCGTCTACACACCAAGTCCAGATCCCATTTCCCCAATTCAGCATTTTTTGTCCATAATCAGCTCGTAAATCTAGTTTTACTTCTAGTCGGCATTCACGAGAATTGTGTATAAACCGAATATCGGGTCCTCCACTAGCGCCAGCTCTAGTGGAATTTGGTGATAGTAATCCCTTTTGTTGAAAAATTTCAAAAATGACTCTCTCATAAGAATCACCACGGTTATATCCGACCATAAGAATCACCTCGGTTATATCTCAGAGTAATCCCTGAGTTTTAGTGATCCTGACTTCCCTAAGCAAATTAGGCGGAGAAATCAGCCAGCCACTTAAAACCTCTCATCGTAGCCTACCCCACCGCAAACTCTGTAAATTGCCTTTTGAAGGGTGAATGAAACGCTAAGACAATATCGCTTTTAGGAACCCCTAGCTCTACTAATTGATTAGCGATGCCAATCTCAGTGCCATCATGCTGTATCCAGATTTTGCCATCTTTGATATCTAGATGCAAGACACAACCATATACCCGTCTTTTATTATTCCAGCCAGCATGAACTAATTGATAATGGTCATGTTCACTATCAAAAATGGTTTGGGATTCAACATCTTCAGACGCTGACTTATAGCTAGCGTATTCTCTCAGTAAGTTTTGAATATGTTGGCGATATTCGTCTACTTTTCCCATTGGACAATCACCTCAGTCTCAGGTTCATAAACGATTAGCTTGAGTTGATGATGCTGGATTGCCATCTGGGTAAAGGGAAGAGTAAAGAAAGTATCGTAAGCATCGACAGTAATAGCTAGATATAAAATCCGCTCTGGATCTTGTCTTTCCAAGACTAAACGATAATTCAAAAACTGTCCCAGAGCCAAATGAAACTCAGAAATGGCAGATGGTGCTAGAAAACTCTTAATCTCAACGGCTATTTTCTCTCCATCTTTCTCAGCAGCAATAACCTTTTCTGCACCTAAATCTATGTAAATGTTAATGCCGCCAAAGCGAATGAACAACGGGTCATCAGTAATTAGCCACCCTTCTTTTTGAAGGGCGTTCTTTACAGCGTTGTGAAAGACATCTTTAGCAGACATTGACTATAGCCTCAAAACCCCAAATCAGCTTTAGCCGCTTCAGCAGCAGCGAATACTTCTTCATCACTCATTTCATCCCAAGCTGTATCACCAATTTCGGCATAGAATTTTTCGTCATAAGGACGAGTTCGCACCACGACTGGCATTGGAACAGCGTGACCTAGAATTAAGGCTTGTTGCTTGGAGTCGAGTTTGGCAAGTACCGATCGCAAACTTTGCCCCCCAGATACCCCTGTAAAGATTGCCTCAATATCTTTGTCATCATTCAGCAAGGCTGTAATACGGGTACCAATCTGGGACATCACTTCGTTGTCAATCCCAGAAGGACGCTGATCGACTACCAGTAGGGTGACGAAGTATTTACGCATCTCACGGGCAATGATCCCAAAGATTGTTTGACGAACTGTAGCGGGATCGAGGAAACGGTGTGCTTCTTCGATCGTAATGACGAGTGGGCGGGGGCGATCAATTGGATTTTTCGACTGCAAGAACTTCTCTGCCTTGCGTACATAGCTGCCATGAATGCGGCGAGTCATCACGTTCGTTGCCAACATATAGGACAGCATATTGGACTGGGAACCGAATTCCACCACCACATGCTTACCCGCTTCTAGGGATTGCAAAATCTGATCGACATAATTATGCGGGCAAGCGCTACGCATATATTTCAACTCATCCAAGCGCAGCAGTTTGCGCTGCAATGCCATGATTGAGGATTTGTTGCCTCGCTTCTCATCGCAAAATAGCTGGATTTCTTCATTGGTCATATTGAGCAACTGAGTAATCCAGGATTTGCCAAACTCGTTACGGAGAATGATCGCATTTTCCAAACTTGCCTCAGAAAGGTTTAACTCTTGACGCACCAACATGATGTCTTCGACTTCAATTTGGTCGTAGCTGAGATAAAGTTCATGGGCATCACGTATCCCCCGACGTTTGGTTGATTCGGGATCGAGGGTGTAAACCTGCACCTGGCTGGGAAATAACTGGCGCAAGCCTTTTACTGTGCTGAATTGTTTGCCCTCCGAGACGGCTTCCCAGCCATATTCTGAGTGCATATCAAAAATCAGGTTAACTGCCGCTTGCTTGCGGATAATTCCCGATAGTAGTAGCCGAGTCAGGAACGATTTGCCTGTGCCAGATTTGCCGAAGACACCATTACTGCGTTCGATGAATCGATCTAAATCAATACATACGGGAACGTCCATGTCAAGGGGCTGACCAATGGCAAAATTCCGCCGAGTCGGGTCATCTTCCCAACCAAAGACAGCACGAAAATCGCGATCGCTTGCGTCAAATACCTGAGAGAAGTGGCTAGGAATTGTTTTCACTGGCAACAATTCCATACTCTCGCTACTTTGGGCTTGAAAGGAGCCAAGTGAAGTGTTCCCATTAGGGACAATTGCTGACTTGCCATTGCTCAACTCTTGTGGCGTAAACATCAGCATTGGCGTGAGATTAACTGTCCCAAACGTGCCACTGCCAGCCAACACTTCTCTTAAAAAGTCATCGTCAGCGCTAGGAGGGTTGGCAAGAATTCTTTGGCTGGATGTCCCTAAAGTGACATCCGTGAGCATACAGAAAAAGCGCGATCGCACGCCTTGGACTACCAAAAACTTGCCAACTCGCATCTCTTCCACAGAGACATCGGGATGCAAACGCACTTCCAATCCTGCGGACAGAGAACCTTGAATAACTGAGCCTAATGGCTGATCTAAATTCATCGCGGCAACTGTTCTAATGCTAGAAAGCATATCTCAGGTTTAACTTATTTATCTCGTATTCTTGCTCTGTCAAATGCAACTGACAGCTCTTTTTTTATTCCCCAACCGTCAGTTACCTTCAAAACACAAAGGAAACTAATCATACCTGCTAATAGTACATAGGTACCATTATTTTTGCATCTAGTTGCATCTATAGCAGTCGCCAAGACGACTCTTGACTCTCGCTTTCATACTGAAACCAAGTCCCGTCAATATGCATCCCCTCTACCGTCTGCCATACTGCCATACTGCATCACTAACCAATTTCAGGACTTACGCAGAAAATCTAGTAGCAGGGTGCATTAAATAACACACCCTGCTACAGCTAGCGTTTAGCGTTTGATGAATAATTTTGCGTAAGTCCTAAACCGACTCTAATCAATTTCAATTGATGTCGGTGCAGAACCACTACTTGGTGTGGTAGTAGAAGCGGTCAATGGCTTACGGTAATCAGCATAGATGCGATCGCGCCAATCGAAAAATGTTTCGTAAAGAGTGCTATCTGCTAAACCAGGAATTCCTTTACCTTTGAGGGCTTCTGGCAAATCCAGGTAGGGGCCCACAGGAAACTTGAGTAGCATACTTAAGCCTGCTACCGCAAAATCAGCGAGGCAAGGGGTATCTGAAACCAGATAGGGACGATCTAAAAGCAGCAGACTCAAGGCTTCTAAATCTTGCTTCAGACCATCTTTTGCTTCTTTTATTGCCTCTCCACCAAACCCAACACCAGTACCCAAGAGGTCAAGAAGTTCTGGAGGAACAGCACCTACCACAGTCTTGAGGAAATCAGGCGCGGTATTGGGTAAAACTGAGGTGCGGAAGCTTGGATTTTGGCTTAATGCGCCAAACAACACCTTACGACTTTTAAGACCAATCGATTCATCTGCCCATTCTTCCATGAGCAAGCATAAGCCACGTTCTTTAGGATCTGTTGGGATTAAGGGTTTGTCTGGGTACTTGCGATCCAAATACATTGCGATCGCGGTGGAGTCACTAATTACTGTACTTCCATCTTTGAGGACTGGTACTCGCCGTTGACCAGACAGTCGGAAGAGATCTAGCTGTCCTACTCCTGGGGTAACTTCAATCTTGCGATAAGCTAGCCCCTTGTAATCCAGGATTAGCCGTATTTTTTCAGAGTATTGCGACAGTTCAAATTGGTACAATTCCAGCATCTTACATCTCCTCGCTGTTTACTTGGGAAATACTGTTAATTTAACGTTTCCAGGTTGCTACTTGTTACCTTCTGATTCCTGAGTAGGGTTTGCCCATTCTACTCAAGAGGCTGATTTAAGTTGATCATTAAATTTGTTAACTAACTTATGCACACTCAACAAAATTTCAGGTATTTCTAAAGCTTAAAAATTAAATTCATGGAAAATCCCCCATTGAAGAGATGGGGGAAAATACTTGAGCGATCAATTTAGGAAAGCTTTGGAAGCTGTTTAGGCGGCGCGTCTGGTTACTAAGCCCCAAATGAAGATAAGGATCAGGGCACCAATGACAGCAAAGAGGATACCAGGAATACTGAAAGCTCCTGATGTACTTATCCCTAGCAACGTGCTACCTAGCCAACCTCCAACTAGAGAACCTAAAATCCCTAAACCAATCGTTGCGAAGATACCGCCGCCTTGATTTCCTGGGTAAATAGCTTTAGCGATCGCACCAGCAATTAGACCTAAAATAATCCAAGCAATGATGTTCATTTGGTTCTCTCCTTAACTCAGTTGATTAACGTTTTTTTCTCGTTTATGTTTAGAACAAAGCTTTTTGAGTGATTTATGCAGCTCGTCTGGTTACTAAGCCCCAGATGAAGATAACGATCATTGCACCTAGAACCGCAAAGATAATACCAGGTATCGATAAGGCTCCTGCTGAAGCGGCTGATGCTCCTCCTATACCTAGAGCGCTACCCAGCCAACCACCAAGTAAGGCACCGACAATACCAAGAGCCATCGTGGCAAGGATACCGCCACCTTGGTTACCGGGATAAATGGCTTTGGCGATCGCACCTGCAATTAAACCTAAAATAATCCAAGCAATAATACCCATATCTTCTTCTTCCTTTTTATCAACGTTTTCTTTTCTCTTTATGCACCTAGAATATCAACGTCAAGAAGCTAGGCACCTCTATCAGAGGGAATAATCGAAAGGTAGAGAAATATTAGATAGTTTTAAATGTTTTCTAACTAAAGAGGCAGAAGGTTACTGAGCATTCGCTGCTCAATCAATCATTTAATCTTAATACCTTAGTACTATTGAGGCTTTATTTAAGAGGAAAAACTATTTCCTAATAATGCAAAATAAGGCAGTTCTGCACTTTGGTTCAGCTGTTCCCCTTAAAAATTAAGAATATTGTCCCAGTCAGGATTACTAGACTTAAGCAACATCACGCTGTTACAACATACTTTGTAAAGTGTGACTGGAGTTTATTTTAAGAAACCCGATGCAAGAGTTCTAAGTTGATCGGTTCTCCAGGTTGAGGGTCAATTACCTGGGTTTGCAGGTTGTGTAGAGCCAGTTGCGATCGCAATTCATCCACACTCCCAACAGTACGCAGCAAAGAATTCACTAATCCTTCATACTTCACATCACCACCCGCTGCCGTGGGAAGAAAAACTTGTGGTTCCAGCCATTGAGCGAGCTGCAAAGCCGTTTTACTGCCCTTAATAATTGCTCCAGCTAGCGGTAGCTCTAAACTCACCACAGGACTAATGACAACATCCACAGGTGCATATTTTTTTAACTCAGCCGGAGGAAAACCATGTGGTTCGTAATAGAGCGTTGTCGCGCTATCCAAATGCTTCAGGAGATAGCTGTTTTCTACCTGTAGTCCAATCGGTGCTCCTGGTAACGCTCGAATTTCGAGTTGATTAGCTAGAGTGAATGTCTGACCAGGGCTAAGACGGGTTACTTGGGTATAGCCTAACTGTTCCACTACCTTAGCCGCGCTGGGAGAAGCAACAACAGGGATTGTCCGGTTTAGTTGCTCTAATGTGGGTCGGTGAGCATGGTCTTCTAAACCTTGAGAGAGAATAATCAAGTCAATCTTATCGGGTAGAGACGCTAGTGGTTGCGATCGCTCACCTTTAAACAACCAACCTAGATTGCCAAAAACCAACGAACCAACTAGCCAAGGGTCAATCAGTATCCGTTGCAACCCCAGTTCAACTAGCCAGCTATTTGCTCCGAAATAAGTTAGGTACATGGACGTTTAATTATTAGATTTATTATTAAAAATTGTAAAAGAACTGATTAATAATTTTAGGTTAGGCAGACATCTATGACGAAACAGCTAGTGCTAATGGATCACGATGGCGGTGTAGATGATTATCTAGCCCTACTGCTGCTGCTGACGATGGAACACATCCAGCCGATTGGTCTTGTTGTTACTCCTGCCGATTGCTACATCCAACCTGCTGTAAGCGTCACACGCAAGATTTTGGATTTGGTCGGGCGTTCAGACATCCCCGTTGCAGAGAGTACCGTGCGGGGTATCAATCCTTTTCCCACCCTCTACCGCCGCGATTCCTTTATCGTTGATAATCTCCCCATCCTTAACGAATCCGAAGAGATTCAGACACCTCTGTTGACCCAATCCGGTCAAGAATTTATGGTGCGTGTGCTGATGGAAGCACCTGAACCAGTAACATTGCTTGTGACGGGTCCCTTGACAACCGTAGCTTCTGCTCTTGATCTAGCCAAGGGGATTGAAGCCAAAATCAAACAGATTATTTGGATGGGTGGTGCGATTAATGTTCCTGGCAACATTGCTCTAGACATCGAGCCAGGTCAGGATGGTTCAGCAGAATGGAATGTTTACTGGGACCCTCTTGCTGCTTACCGGGTGTGGCAGACACAGATTCCAATTGTGCTGTGTCCCTTGGATATCACCAACACGGTGCCAGTAACAACAGAATTTGTCCGTCAACTAACAAAACAACGTCGATATCCTCTCTCAGATTTCGCAGGGCAATGTTATGCACTTGTGACAACGCAAGATTATTACTTCTGGGATGTTCTGGCTACCGCCTATCTAGGTCATCCAGAGTTTTATGAACTGCGCGATTGGGAAACCGTAATTGTGACAAGCGGCAAGAGTCAGGGACGAACCCAAGTTAAGTCTGGCGGTAGAGTAATTCAAGCGATGAATAAGGTAAAGAAAGAACAATACTATGCCTACATCTTGCAACAATGGGCACGCTAATCAATGAATGTACAGCTTTTGGGACTCTACACTCTTGTGACAGAGCAGAAGGCATTTTGGTCAAATCACTCAGGAGAATTCTGAGAAATCTTTAGTTATTTTAATATTCGTAAATCTTTTTACTTAGAAATAAGTAAAATAGGTAAAAGTACTAATATGCTATCGTTTCTTTTCATACAGGGTCATCCAGCCAAGCCAAAGCAGATCCCTTTCTAGGGAAGACATCTAACACAAGCGCATTTTACCTAGTTCCTAACCTATATCCCTAAGAACTAGAACCAATTTATCTACAGTTATCTATAAAGGAAGCGACATCACCCGCCCCGCTTTCCTCCCATATTCCCTATAAGAAACTGGGTTTCTAGCGGGATGTTTTATATGACTCACCAATTAGCATCCGCCGTGTCCGCATCTCACTCTCCTGAGATTTCAGCCCCTCAGTCGTCAAAATCAAACGTGCATTCTCTTGCTGCTCTTTGGGCACGGAAATATTATGTTTCCGTTACAGGTATGGAGGAGCAGGCATCGATTGAAAAAGATGAAAATCTCAAAGAGGTTACATCTAAAGAAGGTCGAGAGCGCACGTCTGATAAGCTGAGGCAAAACTTAACATTGGCTAGCGCTCAAGCTTGGTCTTTGACGGAAACGCTGCTCTCAGAAGAGATTCGTCGTCACGGTATTGACCCAAACTTGATCAATCCCTTACAGATTGCTGCAGATACCCGTCACCTATTTCAAAAAGCTTTGGCGGCTTATTCAGAACACACAACACCAAGACGATTGTCTGTGGTTGTGAGTAAAGACTTTGGTCAGGTACGGCAAAAATATACAAGTGTTGACCGCCGTGCAATTGGCTTCGTCAGTATGCAGTTCCACTACACAGGTCAGATGTTGCTGAAGTGGCTTTCCCCCGCAGAGCAAGCGCTGTGGATACCTTACTTGAAGGTAATGGATGACCACATGTATATGCCCCTACAGGCGGCATACGAAGCTGCGGCGAACCATTCCTTTGATTCTCCAGCGCTAAGTGCCGTTCAGCATCTTCTACCTGTTAGTAGTAAAATTGCTGTCTCGGTTTGTCAACAGATATGCCGTCAACATCCCAAATACGCAAGTTACAGTGGGTCTCTAAATAGCATCACAGTCAAGACAGCTAGCATTCGGGATGTTGAGATGTTTCAGGTTTATCTGTGCCTATGCGTGTTAGAGGATGATATTCACTCGGTGCAGCGAGAACTCTTTCCCTTATGCGTAATGCTATATCCTCGTCTGCGCGTGAGCTGGAGATTAGTGCAAGACATGATAAAAACTCTAGGTTGGGATATGCATGATCGCCTATCTCCAGACGATATGGCAGCCTTCATACCTTATCTGCGTACCTTGACAGAAATGTTTTCTAGTGATGTGTTCAAATAGGTTCAAATAGCATAAATTTAAAGAATATAGCAGTTCTCAGTTAAATGAGGTGCTGAGGTAGAGCTAAAAGCTGTGAAACCACGTTGGAGTTAGAAAAACAAAAAAGCTGATGGCTGATAGCTGACAGCTTTCGGCTTCTATTAGTTTGGTGAAGGAAGAGGGCAGTTTTGTCTACAATAAACTTCAACAAAGCCGATAGATGCTGGTTTTTGAAAGTCTTTTGTTTCCTTTAATTCTGCTGTGGAGGAGGGATAATTTCCGGCAAATTGCTGTCCTTTAGGTGCAGCAACCCGGAAAGCGATCGCTTCTGAAGGGTCTTTGGCAAACTTGACGTATTCTCTCGACTCATTAACCGTGCTGTACGATAAGGTTGCCTCTCCGTAAACTGCCTCGGCTTGCGTAATTGGGGTTCCGGAACCAATACCTTGGGCTGTTCGATAGTTGGGATTATCTGTGACTAGCGCTTCAATGATATCGGAGTCACTTAAAGGTACTCCGGCTGGGTAAAGAATGTAATATTGCGTTTGCCCAGATTGCACAATAGCGATCGCATCAAAATCAACAATAAAGGGTGACTTCACCTGAAACTGCGCCTTCGTTCCGAGTCGCTTTTTGAGTTCCCCGAACGTCATCCCTACCTTCGCTTCACCAATCCCCTCTGCTGAAATAAGCTTGGTTTGATTAGGTGCAGTTGAATTAGGGGCTACTGCTGTTGTGCCCTGAGGCGTGTTGCTGCTGGGAGAAGTCGCTACAGTTGGACTCTCAACTGGGGAAGAATTGGTAGTTTGGGGTGTAGTGGTAGTGACGGGTGGAGGAGATGTCTCTGGAGTTTGCGTTGACGGAGGCTTTGCCTCACCACAACCCATGAGTAAGAGCAACGCACTAATTGTAAATTTGATTTTAAGTTGACTCATCATTGGTTTTCTTCTCCCAATTCTCAATTCCCAATTCCCTACTCCCCACTCTCATCTAAAGTATTCACTTCCGGTAGAGCCTGATCAGGAATAGCTAAGGCTAACTGATAGAGTTGACGGCGAGGGAGTTTGGTGACTTGCGCTAACTGGCGCGATGCTTGCGATCGCGATACTCCCTGAGCCATTATCTGTTGCAACTCTGCTTTTAGAGCATCTTCTGATAGCACTGTTGTCACAACTTGAGCGCCCGCAACAACTAAAGTAAATTCTCCCTTGGGTTCACGCTGGGTATAGTGAGCGATCGCATCCTCAATTGTGCCTCGCCAGAACTCTTCATACAATTTCGTTAACTCTCGTGCCAAAACGATCTGACGGTCTTTTCCGAAATGGTCTGCCAAATCTTGCAGGCTTTTTCGTAAGCGATGAGGAGATTCGTAAAAAACTAAAGTTCTAGATTCTGCTTCCAGAGATTCTAGACGTGTTCGCCGCTCCTGACCACTTGCAGGTAAAAAGCCTTCAAACACAAATCTGTCTGTTGGTAATCCTGCCGCGCTGAGTGCTGTGATGGCAGCCGTAGCCCCAGGAATGGGTACGACTGTTATCCCGGCTTCATTACAAGCTTTAACCAACTCATAGCCAGGGTCAGAGATTCCCGGTACTCCAGCATCCGTAACCAACGCGATCGCTTTTCCCTCATGCAGTTGACTCAGTAACTCTGGAAGACGTTGAGCGCGATTGTGTTCGTGATAGCTCAACTGAGGTGTATTGATCTGAAAATGCTGCAATAGTTTTCCTGTATGGCGTGTATCTTCTGCTGCGATCGCATCTACCGATTGCAAAATCCGTACCGCCCGAAAGGTCATATCTTCCAGGTTGCCAATCGGTGTCCCTACAACATAAAGCGTTCCTAATTTCATGAAAATTTTGGCTGTTGTTCTTGCAGTTCTCGCTCATCTACTCGGTAGACATGTACTTGATTGCGCCCTTGCTTTTTTGCAGAGTAGCAAGCCGTATCCGCTGCATTTAGAATATTTTCTGGATTTAAACGGCAGTCGTTGATTGATACCAGCCCAATACTAATACCAAGGGTAAAGGTTTGGTCTTGCCACACAAATCGGAACTCTTGAATAGACTTGTGCAGTTTCTGAACAACTCGTGTGGCTTCCTCTAAAGAGCATTGATAAAGTAGCAACCCAAATTCATCACCGCCTAAGCGAGCTAAAGTATCCGATTTGCGGCACCGATTTTGCAGTAAGCTGCTGATTTGGCGTAGCAGTTCATCACCAGCCAGATGACCACAGGTATCATTAACAATTTTGAAGTGATCTAAGTCCATGTAACAAAGTGTGCATTCCTGAGCGGAAGCCCTCGCCGTACTAACAGCTCTCTCTAAGCACTTCTCAAATTCACGGCGATTCACTAAATCGGTGAGAGCATCGTGGCTTGCTTGCCAGGAGAGTTGCTCATTTACCCTTGTCAGTTCAGCCGTTCGCGCTCCCACTAGTTCTTCTAAGTGTTCTTGGTAGTGTCGTAGCGCTGTATCTGACTGCTTGCGCTCTGTGATATTTTCTACCATGGCAATGCAGAATTGGGGATTTTCTTCGGCATCACGCACCAAAGAAACAGTAAGATGACCCCACACCATCTGCTTCTGTTTGGTGATATAAATCTTTTCTAGCTGGTAGAAGTCGCGAAGACCCTCGACCATCTCTCGATAAAGCTCCGCTTCAGTTGAGATAAAGTCTGAATGGGTGAATTGAGTAAAACGCATCTTACTCAATTCGTTCTCACTGTAGCCCAACATCTTGCGGAAGGCTGGGTTTGTTGCCATCAGTTCTCCGGAAACATTCGCCAGTACAATTCCAGTCGCCGCATCCTCAAAGACTAAACGAAAGCGGGTTTCGCTTTGTTTAAGTGCGGCTTCAGCCAAGATGCGATGCCTTACGGCGGCTTCGCTAGCGCTAATTTCCTGAGCGAGTTTTTGATTAGTTGCTTCTAATTGAGCAGGGCTAGGCAGCGCTAAAGCTTGAGGAATTAAGCCAAATAGTTCTATAGCTGTGTACAAGGAAATTAATGCTGTAGTTAGCTTAATTCCTCCAGAAAGCCAATAGTCCGGATGCCAGAGTGTCCAAACTGCCATCAGATGACTTGTTCCACAAGAAATGATGAACGCCCCAAACATTAGAAAGATTCCTTGAAAGGGCATATCCCGTCGCTTGTGGACGAAGTAGATTAGCATAATTGGAATTGAAAAATACGCTAACCCAATTAGTGAGTCTGAAGCTACGTGCAACCAGACAAGTTGTGGCTTCCACAGGTAGCAGTGACCATGGGGGATGAAAGAGTTTGAGGAAAAGAAATTTTTTACAGGTTCCAGCATGAGTTGTTACTGCTCCTTAAGAGCGGATAACAAACAATATGCCTAATGTGTCCATATTATCTTCCCTCCAAGGGGCAACGCAGGTCGAACCAAAACTTACAATTTAAACTCTAAAATTTTCAGCATTAGCCTGAACTGGAGAGAGTCGATGGCAAAAAAGGGACTTTTTGTGGGAATGGTAACGTTAGATCTGGTTTATCTAAGCGAAAAGCTTCCGGATAACAATCAAAAAACTGTTGCTTCTGACTACACTGTTACCGCTGGTGGACCAGCCACGAATGCGGCAGTCACGTTTAGTTACCTGGGTAATCAAACAACACTACTCGGTGTCGTTGGCATTCACCCAATCACATACCTAATTCGAGGTGATTTAGAAAAGTATGGAGTGACTGTTGCTGATCTTGCCCCCACTACCGTTGAACCGCCACCCGTTTCTTCTATTATCGTTACCGAAACCACTGGTGATCGCGCCGTGATCTCACTCAATGCTACTAGGATACAAATTAGCCCTGAACAACTGCCTACAACTATTGGCTTAGATGTTGTCGATTTAGTGATGATTGATGGTCATCAAATGCTGGTTGGATTTGCGATCGCTCAAATTGCAAAAGATAATAATATTCCAATTGTCATTGATGGGGGTAGCTGGAAGCCTGGATTTGAAGAAATATTGCCATTTGTGGATTATGCAATTTGCTCGGCTAATTTCTATCCACCAGGTTGTACTACTTGTGAGGAAGTCATTGCTTATCTTGCCGCTATAGGGATTCCCCACATTGCCATCACCCAAGGCGAAAAACCAATCCAGTATCTCAGCGATGGTGTATCAGGTGAGTTGCCAGTACCCCCGATTAATGCCGTTGATACGATGGGGGCGGGTGACATCTTCCACGGTGCTTTCTGTCACTACATCCTAGAGCAAAACTTTACCGATGCCCTAAACGCTGCAACAAAAATTGCCTCTCGTTCTTGTGAATTCTTTGGGACTCGTCGCTGGATGGAAAACGATTCCAATCCTGGTTGATCAGCGACAACAAATTTAACTTGCATACTCTACTGGTTCTTGCTGACTGTTGACACTCCCATTTACCCAGCGAACAGTCAACGAAATAAGGCTTGGAGTTGAGAATCGTAACAAAATGTTGCTTGAAAGGAAGATGTTGAAAGCTTCAAGCTAAAGCAGAAATATCACTGACTACCTTCATCCGTCCCCGACGCAAGGCACGCAATAAGCGATCAATTGCATCTCTCTCTTCTTGGGTGAGGGAATCTTCTAGCAGTGCAGCCATTAACCCATATCTATCAGCTAGTGTAATTGTTCCAGAAGTGCTGACATGAGCAAATAAATCGGAGATAGCACCAGGTAAGAGGCGAACTTGAACGTACATCGGACTCCATAGAACTCGATACTCTTACTATGAGTCGTTTTAGATCGGTTAGGAGTGATTGAACACAAACAATCACCGTGACAATTACCCACTTTTTAGGTGAGTCAAGTCGATTTTTTGGGTGACATTACTGTTGTTTTTGTGTGAGTTACGTGCTAAGGAATGGTGATATATATCGTTGTGTTTTGTGAGCTTAGTCACAATTAGTAGTACTCTGCTGGTTCGATCAAAGCTGGTAGGGAGTTTGCGGAGCTTACGTCAGATGAATAAAAAGCGATCGCCTACCCTTCGTGACTTCAAAAACAGCTAAGACAGTCAACAGGGAGGCGCAGGTGACGTAAGCACCACCACAACTGTTCCTTGTGCAAGTTGTAAAAACTGTCTATTTGCTCCTCTATCTCTAAATTGCGATCAATATGATGCGAATAACCTACTAAAGATTTCAGTTGAGGTAGACGAATTATGCAGTCACCAGTTAGTAATCAAGTTCACAGTACAGGTTGGGTTGTTCAAGCTTGGGCTTCTTTTGTTCTGTCTGTTGGCGCTATGAGTATTGGTATTCTGAACTTGCCTGTGGATAATTGGGCAAAAGGTTATATGGGAATGGGTTTAGCTTTCACGGTTGGCTCTACAATCAGCATGGCGAAAACAACTAGAGACAACCACGAAGCCAAAAGACTAACAGCTAGAGTCGATGAAGCAAGAGTGGAGAAACTACTCAGCGAACACCACCCTCTCAAATAAAAGCAAATCCCCAATTGCACTTAAGCATTGAGGATTATCTAACTGAGAAGCTGTACCAAACAGACCCTTCGTTTTTGTATTAAGCGTTAATAATGGCTTTTCTTTTTATTCTGTTTATTCAGCTTCTTACGTCGAGCTAGGGTAGCAACGACACTAGGGTCAAGTGGATAGCCGACAAGTGGAATTACCTGATATTGCCGCTCTTCTTCAAGATGTTTCAGTTCGGTGTAATCAACCCAATGAATGCAATCAACTGGACAGGTGTCTATTGCTTCTTGAATTACCTCTTCTGAATCCCCATCCTGCTGAACTACACGCGATCGCCCGTAGTCGGGTTCGATATAAAATGTATTGCGGGCAACATGAGCGCAATGCTTACAGCCAATACAGGTGATTTCATCAACATAAATACCCTTTTGCCGTAACATCCCTCCCAGTTCTGGCTCCAAACCTGAACGCTCTGGAGCATCCCGGAAGATACCTCCTAATTCTGGCTCTAGACCCGAACGCTCCAGTGACGATGAGGAGTCAGACATTAGGCACTCCAGCGCTGTACTACCAAGCGGATTGAACCATCCTGATTTTGTTGTTGTTCGGCAACTTGAAAGCCTTGCTTAGCAGTTTCTTGCATTACCGTGTGGTAGGCATAACGCTGGGTTACACGATTGAGGAAACCATCGACAGACAAAGGCTGCTGCCAGTACTGTAAGTCGGCAACGAGTTCGTATTCATTTCCATTCCAACTAAAACCAATGTCATAGTCATTGTCTTGTTCTATGACGACTTCGGCAGTGCGGGTCTGACCTTGGTATCCTCGAACTGAGCGAGGACCAGATTTCCAGTCAGCTCCCAGGTCTGACAGAGCCGCTTGCAAAGAGACAACGTTGCGGATTTGTGTTTTAATGTTGCTGAAATGTGACATCTTAGTTTGAAATAATTTACTTTATATTGAACAAAAAAACTTACCAATCGCTGAATGTCGCTTGAGCGGTTGCTGTTGCTGACTGCTTCAACGGCTGGGCAAAATATTCTGATGTCTGCTCTTGAGAGACTACTCGCCCCAATTGAGCTTCTATGGCTGCTGTCACCTCTGAACAAGAGGCTCCAACAATACCAGTAACTTTTTCCTGTACTCGACCATCTGGATAGATGACAAACTCCAAGGTTTCCATGCTCATGGCTGACTGTTGGGTAATCCTCAATTTCGGGTGGATAGTGATTTTAGCGATCGCTTGCGCGGAGCCTTCATACCTGTTTACTAACCAATTAATTGGCGAGTAAACAGGTAATCAATCGTGAGCAATCGCCTCACTCCGAATCATATTTCAACAAAACTTAGTAAATAGCGGGGATCATACTCTAGTCTTTAAGTAGTTTCTCTTAACTTTAAGATGCCGTCAAGCTGTCGTATTTCTTAAATATCAAGCGTTAATAAAACTATACATATCCAAATTTAGGCTTACTTGTGTCTTTAGGCTGATCTATAGAGCCAGGAACTCAGATAATTAAAGTCTATTTTATTGAAGTCAGGCATTATGAGTGAAAAGCAAAGCACCAGTCCAGCTAATGTGACAACGGCTGATTCTCTAATAACAACGCCAGTACGGGTAGGCGTTCTGGGCTTTGGGGGGTTAGGGCAAGCCGCCGCCAGAGTTCTTGCCCCCAAGCATGAAATGAGTTGGGTAGCCGCCGCTGATCAAAAAGGCTATGCCTATAATGCGGCTGGATTAAACCCCGATGCCTGTATTGCGACTTATGCCTCTCAGGGTTCATTAGGTTATCTAGAACCAACAGGTACTCTCAGCAACCACAGTATTTCAGACTTAATTGAACAAGCGTCTGTTGATGGGTATTTTTTAGCCTTGCCAAATTTGCCCAATACCTTTATGGCATCTGTAGCACGACAATTTATTCAAGCTGGATGGCAGGGTGTATTAGTCGATGCCCTTAAGCGTACCAGTGCAGTTGAGCAGTTGTTGGAGTTGCAAGCTGAACTTCAAGCAGCAGGCATCACCTACATGACAGGCTGTGGTGCGACACCAGGATTATTAACAGCCGCCGCCGCTTTAGCCGCTCAAAGTTATGCCGAGATTCATCAGGTGAAAATTACCTTTGGGGTTGGGATTGCGAATTGGGAAGCTTACCGGGCAACAATCCGGGAGGATATTGCTCACCTCCCTGGCTATGATGTTGAACGTGCCAGGGCAATGAGTGATGCTGAGGTGGAAGCTTTACTCGAAAAGACGAACGGCATCCTGAGCCTGGAGAATATGGAACACGCCGATGATGTAATGTTGGAATTGGCAGGAATTTGTCCGCGCGATCGCGTTACTGTTGGTGGTATTGTTGATACACGCAACGCCAAAAAACCTCTTAGTACCAATGTCCAAGTGACTGGTCGTACCTTCGAGGGCAAAATTTCGACTCATACCTTTACCCTTGGTGATGGAACCAGCATGGCAGCCAATGTCTGTGGTCCCGCATTCGGCTACCTCAAAGCTGGAGTATCGTTACACCAACGCGGAATCTATGGTTTATTTACTGCTGCCGAAGTAATGCCGCAGTTTGTCAAGTAGTGTAGCAGAAATCAACAAAAGCTGATAGTAATAGTTAGCCATTAGTAGTTAGTAGGAAGAATGCCGACTAACTACTAATAACTAACAACCAAGAACTAAGAACCAACAACCAACCATCAAGCCGGAGGACTTTCAGGAGACAACGTTCCTAACTCTTCCTCCTCCATAATTTCTGGCATCTCCACAATAAAAGGTAGACTTGCACCCAACAAGCCTCGTTGAATGCGTTGAGGAGTCTCTGGAAATACAACAAACAGTGGATAAATGCGATTATCTCCCTCGCTAAGTACGTGTTGATAGCGGATAGGCATCAACCACTCGTAGTCTTTGTCTAACAGCACTTGTGTTTGACGCCAACGACTTAATAAGTCGGAAAAGTCCTCGTGGGGGCGATGGATAAAGACAAGAATCTCAACCCCCATCTTAATTTTCCATTCCGGATCGCACATCAAAATAGCAACATCACAGGGCAAGCAAACAGCGCCCTGTAAGCTAGTAAGACCACTGGCAGTGTTATGTCCTGGTGGCTGAGGATTGCGGATACGCACAATCGGCAAGGGAATCGTAATCACGCTTTCGTCAGGTCGGCGCATACTCGGAATCATCTCTAGATACGGCCGATATTTCTTAAGCAGTGCGATCGCTGCCTCATGATTGCTGTACTCCGCTAAGCTAGCTTCGTAATCCGATTGCTTAATAGGCATTTTTCTAGATTTAAAAAGCGATAATTAACTAAATTTTTCTTAACAGTCTAGTAAAGTGGATTAGACAGATGACTTCTAAACAAATAGAGGGTTTCCACGTCCTCAGACCTCTGAATCAACAATGAAAACCCTCTCCTAAAAAGCCATAGGAACTTAAAATTTCCTACTCTTGCTTTAAGCCGTTTGACTTCTATCCCAAAGCATCATAGACCTTAAACAGAGGCAGATACATGGAAAGCAGAATCACAGCTACCATCCCTGCCAAGAGAACCATCATGACTGGTTCGATAAGGCTAGTCAGTGCTTTAACAGCTTGCTCTACTTCATCTTCATAGAAGTCAGCTACCTTCATCAGCATGGCATCCAACTCACCCGTTTCTTCACCAATGCTGATCATCTGAATTGCCAAGAGTGGAAACACTTGATCTCGTTGCAAGGCAAGACTAATCATCCCACCTTGTTGAATATCTTGCTTCGCTGCCTCCACAGCATTGGCAATGACTTGGTTGCCAGAGGTATCGCGAACAATATCTAATGCTCCGAGAATTGGTACTCCTGAACGAGTCAACGTCCCAAAAATTCGGCAAAAGCGAGCAACTGCGGCTTTTTGATTCAAATCACCAAACAGCGGCATTTTCAGCAAAAAGCCATCGATTTGTAAACGACCCATTGGTGTCTTGTAATACCACCGGAAGGCGATGCTGACAATGATGACAAAGGCGATCGGAATAATGATTCTCCAGCTTCTGAGGATTTCGCTTATATTGACCATAAATTGGGTCAAAGCTGGCAACTCTACACCCAACTCCTCAAAAATCTCAGCAAAAATTGGGATTAAAAACACCGTCATCGCGAAAAAGACAAGAATCGCAATGACTCCAACTGCCACAGGGTAAGCCAAGGCTGACTTGACTTGGTTTCTCAACCGTGCCATGTCCTCAAGAACTTTGGCTAATCGGTTTAGTACCTCATCAAGGACACCCCCAACCTCGCCAGCCTGAACCATGCTAACGTACAAGGTGTCAAAACACTCTGGGTGTTTACGCATTGCCTCAGAGAGATTTGTTCCCTGCTGCACCTCACCGCTAATGGCAACTAGGGCTTTTTTCAGCTTTGGCTTAGGACACTGTTCTGATAAGACACCAAGGCAGCGAACCATAGCCACCCCAGCATTGACCATGGCAGCAAATTGGCGCGAAAAGACAGCCTTATCTCTGATTGTGACAGAGCTAAAGCTTGTCATGAATTCTTTTACATCAAAGTCAATGCCGAAGCTTTTCTTGATGTTTCCGACGATAGGATAGCGGTTTTGGAGGATGCTACGGGCTTGTTCGGGAGAAGTCGCTTCAATTTTTTCTTTCTTAGCGTTTCCTCTGACGTCCCGAACTTCAGCAATGAAGGTAGGCATGGCTTGAGTTTAGATGAAAGTAAAGCAGCTGGATAAAACAATAATTTCATTGTTAATTTTGAGTGTTATTCAGTCTTAAAGACTCAGGACTAATACCGCTGCACTAGCCTAGTAACACTCAAAACTAACTGAAAACCTAACGAGTCTGCTTAGCAGGAACTCTGGCACTGATATTAGCCGAACTTGCTGAACCCGCAAGAATACGCTGCAACTCGTCGGGCTTAGAACTCTTGGATGCCGCTATCTCAAATGAGATTTGACCCGTTCTAACAAGATTAGCTAAAGACTGTTCCATCGTCTGCATCCCCATCTTCATCCCCGTTTGAATCGCGGAGTACATTTGAGCCACTTTTCCTTCTCGGATGAGGTTTGCGATCGCAGGTGTCACAATCATGATTTCTTGAGCCATTACCCGACCAAACTCACCCGGTTTCGGATTTTTCTTGGGCACTAGGGTTTGACTAAACACCGCAATTAGCGAGTTAGATAGCTGAGCATTGATTTGTTGTTGTTGTTCTGGCGGGAACACGTCGATAATCCGGTTTACCGTCGAAGCCGCTGAACTGGTATGGAGGGTACCCATTACCAAGTGACCTGTTTCAGCAGCAGAAATGGCAAGAGAAATTGTATCCAAATCCCGCATTTCCCCAACCAAAATCACATCAGGGTCTTCCCGTAGTGCTGACTTCAGGGCATTAGCAAAGCTTTTTGTGTCTTCACCCTTTTGACGTTGGTGAATCAAGCTCTTGACATTTGGGAATACATATTCTATTGGGTCTTCCACCGTCAGGATGTGTTCTCCTCGTGTGCGGTTGATTAAGTCAACCATCGCCGCCAGTGTAGTGGTTTTACCCGAACCTGTTGGTCCTGTCACCAAGACCAAGCCTCTGGGTCGTTCACTCATTTCCCGAACAATATCTGGCAGTCCCAACTGGTCAAAGTTAGGAATCTTAGAAGACAAGGCTCTCAATGCCGCCGCATAGTAACCACGCTCTTTGTAAACATTAACGCGGAAGCGAGCCAACCCTTTAACCCCGTAAGAACAATCCAATTCCCAGTTTTGCTCCAAATCCTTACGTTGTGTGTTGTTGAGCATACTGAAAATCAGCTTCTGACACTCTTGAGCGGTCAGTGGATCTTCACTAATTGGCTGGAGTTTTCCGCTAATCCGGAAGTAGACGGGGGCACCCGCTTGAAGATGCATATCTGAGCCGCCCAGCTCAATTAGCTGCTCCATTAAGTCTTCAATCATCAAGTCCATGACACTGTCTCCTGAGGTAGTTGTTAGTTGTTAGTTTTTGGTTGTTAGTTGTTAGTTAGAAGACGTTATCAATCCTAAAAACTAACAACTGTTTTTTAGACTAAAAACGAGGGGTCATACAGTAAGGACAGTCGAGCCACTCTGGTTGATTGTCTGCGCCACAAGTCCGACAAGTGAGGGAAGTCTTGCGTTTGGCTCTAAGTTCTGACTCTAGTCCGGAATCAGTAAACGTGACTCGTTCCACTTCTTCGAGTGTGGTGTAGCCTTGCTGCACTAGGTTCAAGCTGTAGGAGAGTAATGTGACCATTCCCTCATCTACTGCCGCTTCCTTAATCCGCTCAGTGGGGGCACCGTCGTTAATTAGGGTTTGGACAGTTTCGCTAACACGCATGACTTCATAGACACCAACCCGTCCCTTATAGCCAACACCACTACATTTTGTGCAAAGTTTACCTGTATTTCTCGCCTCCTGAATTTCCTCAGCTCGCAACGTATTGGCTTGATATAAGGTGATTTCTCCCTCATTGGAAGCTGATAAACCAAAACGAGCGAGTTCCGCTGAGCTTGGTAGATAAGAGATGCGACAATCTGGACAAACACGTCGCACCAAGCGTTGCGCCAATACACCCAACAGTGCGCCGGATACCATGAAAGGTTCAACGCCCATTTCGTCTAAACGTGCGATCGCACCAGCCGCATCATTAGTGTGAAGCGTTGTCAATACCAAGTGACCTGTAAGAGCCGCTTCAATCGCCGTTTTCGCTGTTTCCTTGTCCCGTGTTTCACCAACTAGAATCACATCTGGGTCTTGTCGCAGAAAAGACCGGAGAATTGAGGCAAAGTCCATGCCTTTTTCTCGCAACACCTGCACCTGAGTAATTCCTGGTAAGGAATACTCAATTGGGTCTTCAGCCGTACTGATATTGACTCCAGGGTCATTTCGTTCTGCCAGCATCGAGTATAGAGTTGTTGATTTACCAGAACCCGTGGGTCCGGTGACTAAGATTAGTCCAAATGGTTTGTTTGCCATTTCTCTAACTATTTGCAGCGTATCTTCGTCTGTAATCAACTTGTCCAAACCTAGCTGCGTGGCGGAGTTGTCCAAAATCCGCAAAACAACCTTCTCGCCGTAGCGACTGGGTAGGGTACTGACTCGAAAGTCTACTTTGCGACCTTGAAACATCCGCCGGATTTTCCCGTCTTGAGGTAGGCGTCGTTCCGCAATGTCCAACTCCGCCATAATTTTGAATCGGGCGGAAATCGCTGCGGTGATTTTCTTCGGCAAATCAAATGCTTGACGCAAAACCCCATCTTTACGGAAACGGATGCGTAAAGAATCTTCTTGGGGTTCAACGTGAATGTCAGATACATCCTCTTGCAGTGCCTTCGCCATGATTTTGTTAACCATGTTGATTACCGGGGCACCAGAGGCATCATTCAACGAGGAATCTAGATCCGGCTCAACTTCATCCGTCGCCTCCTGCAACGTGTCAAGAGTGTCTAAATTCTCAAGGTCTTCTTTGACATCTACAGCTTTTTCGACCTCTAGCTGCTTCTGACGAGCAAGTTGTTCATCAAGGTATCTAGAAATTAGCTGCTGATAATCTTCTTGGGTAATGACCATCCGTTGCAAGGCAATACCCTGAGGCCGCAGAATCCGGGTCAAATCATCCTGGGCATCTAAATTATCAGGGTCAACCATTGCCACCAAGATTGATGGAGGCTGCGTTTCCTTTTTTGCGAGTGGGACTAAGCGATAGCGGCGACAGATATCAATGGGTAGTAGAGTATCGATCAATTGACCGACTTGGTGATTGGAAATCTCACTGATTTCCGGATCGAGAGACTCAACCCCGTAAAGAACTTTTAGTTCAAATAATTGCTGTTTTTTGTATTGGCGTAGTAAGTCAGGTGACAACTGACGCCCTGTGACCGATTCGAGAATCTCTGTCAGTGGTCTTCCTGACTTGCGGGTTTCTACCAGTGCTTGATGCATCTGGTCATTGTCAACGTAACCCGCTTGAATTAACTTATTGCCGAAGGGCGAAAAATCGTTACGGACAATAAGGGCACGCCGTGGTGATGAGGATTGAGTCATAGCGGCTCTTGAATATCTCCTTACGTTATAAGTTATTTCCGACATTACAAAATTATTCCCAAAAGCTATGGATTCAATAGCATTTGAGAAAAGGGAGCTTCGGGGCAACAAGCGTCAACTGATACGCTTTGACTTGAGCAGCGTGACCGTCGCTCTTTCCTTAAGGCGGTTACCTCGTAAACCCTTAGGGAAAAGGCTTTTTATCACGTTATGCTGTCTCGCCCACACATTTTGATTTACAAATATCCTGACGACGAGGAAACGCCAGTTTGAAAGATATCTGAACTTGATAAAATTTTAGGTGCGAGCAGAAGCAGCATCATGCTTTATGTAGAATATTTTATTGATGATAGCTTTTACCAACTCGCGTTTGCACCGCTCGGACAAAGCTTTGTCAGCGATCGCAAGGTGATCCCAAAGGTCAGTTCATTCCTCCCTCAACCTCCATAATAGAGAAAACTCCCCCTACAGACATATTTTCTGTAGGCGAGTTATTTACTAGCTGTGTTAAGCTCCCCAGTCATAGCTAGGATGGCATCGGTAGAAGAATTCAGTCGTTGAGCAGGGGCTAGGAAGGCAAAACTCAAACAGCAATTGAGGTGAAAGCTGCATAGGAAGCCTAGCCGTAAACGTTAATGCTGTTTAAAAAATGTTACCTTGTGTTATGGGTAAACCAGGCGGAACGGTTTTACAGCCTAAACGGATAAAGTATGTAGACAAGCCAGCAGGGAGCTGCATAGAAAGTCCTGATGTCTGCCCTAAGGAAGCTGTTGGTGTTCAACCTAGATAGGATAGGATTTGAAAGATTAGTAATCCTACCCCGCTGGGTACTGTTTCCTCAAGCTGTAACCCGAAAAAACCGAGTAGGAATTGGGTTGCTAGTGGAAAATAATAGGCAAACAAGACCGCAATTACTAGCAGTCTTTTAATTGGGATGAGTGGAGTAATGATCGACGAAGAAAATCAGCAAGATAACACGACACGACAGACAGATAAGCCGATGGAGGATAGCTTAAAAAATCAGGGTGGAGAGTCGGCAGCAGCAGAGGTGGACTTGACTAGCCAAGTTGATTTGGAGTCACTACCCACATTGGATGATCTAGCGGCTGACCTAGATGACACTTCAGTTGTAACTGAACAAGGAGAAGTTGGGGAGTCTGTGGCAGTAGAGGCAGATGGTTCAGCCTCGTCACCGGCGGAGATGGACTTAGCGATACTAGAAAGCTTGAAGCGGGAAAATGAGGCGCTTAAAGCTCAACTAGAAGATATTTCTCAGCAAACTGAGTCCTTTAAAACGCAATCAATGCGGATTGCAGCAGATTTCGACAACTTCCGCAAGCGTACCTCGAAAGAGAAAGAAGATTTGGAGGTGCAAGTCAAGCGGAATACGATTAGTGAGTTGCTGCCCGTAATTGATAACTTTGAGCGGGCGCGATCGCAAATTAAACCCCAAACGGATGGGGAAATGACAATCCACAAAAGCTATCAAGGTGTCTATAAGCAGCTAGTAGATTGCCTGAAGCGCATTGGTGTTGCTCCGATGCGTCCAGAAGGGCAAGAATTTGACCCCAATCTCCACGAAGCGGTGATGCGGGAACCGACAAACGAATATCCAGAAGGAGTAGTGATCGAACAGCTAATGCGAGGATACTTCATCGGCGATCGCGTGCTGCGCCATGCTATGGTCAAAGTTGCTGCGGCTGCGGAACCCGTGGTAACCTCAGAGGAAGGTATCCCAGAAACCTAGTGGCAAGCCCATTAACCGTCCTTTGGCTTCGATCTTCAAGCATGAGTACGAGCCAGTAAATAAGGAGTGTTGAGCCAGGGTAAAATCCGGTCTTGTATTCGATTTATCGACATTCAAAAAACTCTACATAATCTTTAAGCCGAAGCACTATGGGAAAAGTCATTGGCATCGACCTAGGCACGACCAATAGTTGCGTCGCTGTTTTAGAAGGGGGTCAGCCCATCGTCATTTCTAACTCGGAAGGTGGGCGAACCACTCCGAGTATAGTGGGATTTGGCAAAGCAGACGAACGCTTAGTGGGTCAACTGGCAAAGCGGCAAGCAGTGACGAATGCCGAGAATACTGTATATAGCATTAAGCGCTTCATCGGACGGCGGTGGGATGATACGGCGACCGAGCGAGGACGGGTACCTTATACCTGCGTCAAAGGTCGAGATGATACCGTCGATGTCCAGATTCGAGGTCGTGACTATACCCCTCAAGAAGTCTCCGCAATGATTTTGCAAAAGCTCAAAGCTGATGCAGAAAACTTTCTTGGGGAAACTGTCGAGCAAGCCGTGATTACGGTTCCGGCATACTTTACAGATGCTCAACGGCAAGCTACAAAAGATGCTGGAACAATTGCAGGTCTAGAAGTCCTGCGAATTATTAATGAACCCACGGCAGCCTCCCTGGCATACGGTCTAGACAAACAAGATCAAGAGCAAACAATCTTGGTGTTTGACTTGGGTGGTGGCACCTTTGATGTTTCCGTTTTGCAACTGGGAGACGGCGTATTTGAAGTCAAGGCAACCTCTGGCAACAACCACTTGGGAGGGGATGACTTCGATAATGTGATTGTTCTCTGGATGACTGAAAACTTCAAGGAAGCTGAAGGAATCGACCTGGGAAGTGACAAAATGGCACTTCAGCGCTTACGAGAAGCGGCTGAAAAAGCAAAAGTTGAAGTCTCCAGCATGGTGACAACCTCAATCAACTTGCCATTTATCACAGCCGATGAAACAGGCCCCAAGCACTTGGAGATGGAACTGTCACGAGCAAAATTTGAAGAACTGGCAAGCGAACTCATTCAGGGAACAATTGAGCCAGTGACTCAGGCGCTTAAAGACTGTGACCTCAAGCCAGAGGATATTGACCGTATTCTCTTAGTTGGTGGTTCGACCCGCATCCCAGCCGTCCAGGAAGCCATCAAAAAGTTCTTTGGCGGTAAGTCCCCTGACCGTTCGGTTAACCCTGATGAAGCCGTCGCCCTAGGCGCAGCGATTCAAGGTGGTGTTTTAGGTGGCGAAGTTGAAGACTTGCTGCTACTTGACGTAACCCCTCTATCGCTGGGTATTGAAACCTTAGGAGAAGTCTTCACAAAAATCACCGAGCGGAACACGACGATTCCGACCAGTAAGTCTCAGATATTTTCTACTGCAACCGATGGACAAACATCTGTAGAAATCCATGTTTTGCAGGGAGAACGGGCAATGGCAAAGGATAACAAAAGCCTGGGCAAGTTTCTGCTGACGGGTATTCCCCCAGCGCCTCGTGGTGTCCCTCAAATTGAAGTCTCCTTTGAAATTGATGTCAACGGGATTTTAAAAGTCTCAGCGGCTGATAAAGGTACAGGTAGAGAGCAAAGTATCCGGATTACCAACACAGGTGGATTGAGTGCAACTGAAGTGGAACGGATGCGGGAAGAGGCAGAAAAATTTGCAGATGCTGACCGTCGCCGTGTTCAATTAGTTGAACTCAAAAATCAAGCTGATAGCCATATCTACAGCTATGAGACGACCTTGAAGGACAACGGCAACCTAGTTCGTGAAGAACTCAAGGTGCAAGGTGAAGAGAAAAAGCAAAAGCTGCTTGCCGTGTTTAGTGATCGATCAGCTAGTGTTGAGGAAGCAAAGCAACGGCTAGACGACTTCCAACAAACTCTATTTGCGATTGGTGCTGATGTGTATGGGCAAGCTTCACGCAATTTGGATGGCGATGAGTCTACCGAACCACAGGAGGAAAGTGCAGCTCCGGAATTTAGAGACCATTCTGATTCCCCTACGGAAGAAGAAGGTTTGATTTTTGACTTTGATGATGAAACAATGACAGCTGACTACGAGCCAGTTGACGCTGATTAAGGCAAGCTTATAAAACTAGGTAGCACTCAGCTTGTTTTCTGATAGACAATGATATGGATGTATGGGTGATCGTTAGAAGCGATCCGTCGCTTTACTTCTATTACCTAACGTCCACAAGTCCGCCCCTATTCAATAACCAAACACCGATCAGCGCTTTATGGCTGACTTTTATGAGACTCTTGGCGTCTCTCGTGACGCAGACAAAGAAGAACTGAAGCAAGCTTACCGTCGCCTTGCTCGGAAGTATCATCCTGATGTCAATAAGGAAGCAGGGGCTGAAGAGCGCTTTAAGGAAATTAATCGAGCTTACGAAGTCCTTTCAGAACCAGAAACTAGGGCACGCTATGACCGCTTCGGAGAAGCTGGTGTTTCGGGCGCGGGAGCTGGCTACCCAGATTTTGGGGACATGGGCTTTGCCGATATTTTTGAAAGCTTCTTCAGCGGCTTCGGGGCTGGCATGGGTCAGCAAGGTACTCGGAGGCGTAGCGGTCCAGCGCGAGGTGATGACCTGCGACTAGACTTGAAGCTGGAATTCCGGGAAGCTGTATTTGGCGGTGAAAAGGAAATCCGGATTCCTCATTTAGAAAACTGTAACGTCTGTAGCGGGACAGGTGCTAAGGCAGGAACTCGACCGCGTACCTGCCCCACTTGTAGCGGTTCGGGACAAGTGCGTCGGGCGACCCGGACACCTTTTGGGCAATTTACTCAAGTCTCTGTATGTCCTAGCTGTAATGGTGATGGACAGGTGGTTGAGGATAAGTGCGAAAATTGTGGCGGTGCGGGTCGCAAACAAGAAACGAAAAAGCTGAAAATCACCATCCCAGCGGGAGTAGATAATGGTACTCGCCTGCGGGTTTCTAAAGAAGGAGACGCAGGGGCACGGAATGGCCCGCCTGGAGACTTGTACGTCTACTTATTTATTGAGGAAGACGCAGAGTTTCATCGGGATGGAATTAATGTTCTGTCTGAGATAAAGATCAGTTATCTGCAAGCGATTTTGGGATGTCGGCTGGAAGTCAATACAGTGGATGGGCCGGTGGAGTTAACGATTCCTCCAGGAACACAGCCGAGTACGGTTTTGACACTGGAAAATCACGGTGTACCCAAGCTAGGGAACCCAGTCAGTCGGGGCGACCATCTGATTACGATTTTGATTGATATCCCGAATCGGATTACGGCGGAAGAACGGGAACTGTTAGAGAAGCTGGCAAAAATCAAAGGCGATCGCACAGGTAAGGGTGGTCTAGAAGGCTTTTTGGGAGGGCTGTTTCGCGGATGAGTAACCCAACGGCATCGATACCAAACTCGATGCCTGATGCTCAGTTAGATTTGCGCGGGACACCTTGCCCGATTAACTTCGTGCGTACCAAACTCCGCCTGGAGCAAATGACACCAGGAGCCTTATTAGAAGTGTGGCTCGACCCTGGAGAACCCATTGAGCAGGTACCAGACAGTTTGGCGATGGAGGGATACTCCATTGAGGAAGTCGATGATCGCACTGACTACTTTGCCTTGAAGGTACGTCGTCCGCTTGCCTCCGCATGAGTGGTGCATCACCTGATCTTGATTTGTCCCAAGTTTCTACGCCGTTACTGGGAACAGTAGTTGCAGTGCAGGCAAATTTCTATCAGGTGCAGCTTGATTCTAGGCTAGGTGGTACTAGCGATAGTAACAAATCCCTAGAGCTAAAATCTCCCTCTTCCGTTGCTACGGGAGAAAGCCAGAATATTCAACTACTGTGTACTCGCCGAACGCGGCTGAAGAAAATTGGTAAGCGGGTAATGGTGGGCGATCGCGTTTTGGTGGAAGAACCCGACTGGGTAGATGGACGGGGTGCGATATCAGACGTTTTACCCCGCAAAACCCTGCTAGACCGCCCCCCAGTTGCCAATGCCGAGCAAATTCTCCTTGTCTTTGCCCTCGTAGACCCTCCCTTAGACCCTTACCAACTGACTCGATTTCTGGTTAAGGCTGAGTCTACGGGGTTAGATGTCTGCTTGTGCTTGAATAAGAAGGACTTAGTACCTGATGAAGAGTTGGAAGAGTGGAGGAATCACCTCAAAGATTGGGGTTATGAACCTGTATTTATCAGCGTTCATACTCATCAGGGGGTAAAGGGACTAAGTAAGCAACTGAGCCAGAAAGTCACGATTTTGGCTGGCCCCTCTGGTGTTGGTAAATCTAGCCTCATCAATCAGCTAATTCCAAATGTTAGGCAGAGGGTGGCTGAAGTATCCGGCAAACTCAGTCGAGGGCGTCATACAACCCGTCATGTGGAACTGTTTGAGTTGCCTGGGGGTGGACTCCTGGCAGATACTCCAGGCTTTAACCAGCCTGACATTGATTGTAGTCCGGAAGAGTTAACTCAGTATTTTCCAGAAGCACGGCAGCGACTAGCGGCTAATCACTGTCACTTTAGCAACTGCCTGCATCGAGACGAACCGAATTGTGCAGTGCGGGGTGACTGGGAGCGATATGGGTATTATTTGGATTTGTTGGAAGATGCGATCGCATGGAAAGAGCATCTGAATCAACAAGCTGATCCAGAGTCAACCCTGAAGGCAAAAAATAAAGGAAAAGGGCAAACTCAGTACGAACCTAAACTAGAAAGTAAGAAATATCGTCGGCTTTCCCGTCGCGCTCAACAGCAAGCACTCGATGAGATGTATAAAGACAGGGACACGGATTTGTAAATGGGCTTAATCATCCCGGAATTCTAGAATATACTTAGCGGTTATCTGAGGTTGCTCAAGGTGAGGAACGTGACCGCAATCCTTAATCCAAATGAGTTGGGAATTTGCGATCGCTTCCTTAAACTTATACGCATCACCAGTCCCTAAAATTTGGTCAGACTCTCCCCACAAAATTAGCGTCGGCTGCTTAATTTCTGATAGCTTCTCTCCAAACGAGCTATAGCCTCCACTTTTTGTAAAAGCAATCAAAGCTTGCTGCCAACCTTGGGACTTCAAATGCAACGCCGCACAGAGTTGTGCATCAACCGAGGCAAAGCTTTTGTCGTGGTAAGCATTGATGCTAATCCGTTGACGGACTTTTGGATTACTCAAAAATGCCGTAGCTAGAGCGCCTAATGGCCCAAACATAAACTTACTAACATTCGGCCCAGCCGTATAGCCAGCACTATCAAGTAACACCAACTTTTTTACAGCTTCTGGGTAGGCAAGCGTAAAATCAATTGCTGCTGCCCCTCCCATCGAAGTACCCACTAAAATCAC
The DNA here is from genome assembly GCF_014849525.1 of Microcoleus sp. FACHB-SPT15. Classification (NCBI taxonomy): domain Bacteria; kingdom Bacillati; phylum Cyanobacteriota; class Cyanophyceae; order Oscillatoriales; family Microcoleaceae; genus Microcoleus; species Microcoleus sp. FACHB-SPT15. The sequence goes on from NZ_JACJNU010000008.1 coordinate 43,087, forward strand.
AGGTTGATTAATCAGTGTTTTCCAGAAGTAGTAGAAATGACTTTTAATGGCTGCTGGACTAAAGGGAATTTCTGTCAAGCGTTCTGTAAAGCCAAAACCCAACAAATCCACTGCCCAAGTTTCATTTTCAGCAGCAAGCAACGGTAGCAAACGGCGAAACTCAAACACAGAACTGTCAAAACCATGCAGCAATAAAATTGGCGTTCCACCACTGCCCTGACGCACATAGGTTGTTGTAATCGGTTGCTTACTTAGAGGCGCTGTAATGGCAATTTGCTGGATACTCTGAGCAAGAGCAATTGATGTAGACTCAGTTAGCTGAGCAATTTCAAACGGAAGAAAATCGGTAGACATAAATTAGGGAAAGCGGCGCTGCTGACCATATTGTTCAGCTTTTTGTACCAGGTTTACAAGTTCAGGATTATTCAAGTTAGGGATTCGCTGCCCCTGAAACAGTTCACGTATTCCAGACGTGATTAGGAAAAGGTATTCTCTAAACGTGAGAAAAGCTTTGTCCATAAAGGATATGTTGTTGGGTAGGGGGCTGGTGTGAGGAATCACAGTAAAACCCCGATCACGGAAATCAAGAAGCGATCGCCACATATGGGGTCCATCAGTAACTAGTAGAATTCGCCGAATCCCTTGTGCCTGTAGAATTGCTGCCGAGAACAAGGCATTTTCCGGTGTCGTTAACGAACAATCTTCCCCATCTAGCGATCGCACAGGAATGCCCTTCTTCTCAAATAGCGGCAACATCCTGGCAGTATCCCCCGTACCACTCACAAAAATTAGAGGCGCTCGTTTAGCTTTCCATAGTTCAGCCGCAACATCAATGCGTGGTATCCCAAGTTCTGTTCCTCTCCCCAGCACGACAATTGCTTGTACTGCTGTACCCGAATCAACTGGCAGGAAAAGAACCAGTCCTTTATCTGCCACTGCCAACAATACCAATAAAGTGGCAGTGACAGCACTTAGCAATAAAATTCCTCTAGGCTTACTGAACTGACGTTTCCAGCATGAACGCCTAAGCAGCAAGCGCACTCCGAAAAACACCAAAAGGAGTGGTACTACTAACAAGGGAATTTTAAGCCAATCAAACTGTCCCCAGTTCGAGAACAGAGGAAACTGGGTAAATTGGCGATCGCACAACGGTGAATCAAACATTGAAGTCAGCAGAGTTGGGTAGTATTGTCAAGCTATAGTCTCTAGTCTGTTATAGCCTTCGTTTCAATCAAGGCAGTCCTTGTTTGATGACTAACACTCCAGTCTCTCCCGATAGAAAGATGTTCTACCGCTTCAAAGGGGAGAAAATCAAAACCAGGTTTACTGAACTTAATGATTACTCAAATGTAGGAAAAGTGAATATTTAGTAGAACAAACACGTATCGCGCTTTTCAATTTTCAAGCAGGAGAGCGGTAATATTTCATGCCACAAGACAAGCTGTGGTTACTGAAATCGTTAATTGTAATAGCTTGATAAACTAAAAAGCGATCACCTATTTCCTTTGAATTGACCATTGAGTATCTACCGATACAAATTAGTTTAACATGGGCATTCATTACTATTAATCAGGCTCAATAGACACAACTTCTATTGAATTGATTTGATGTTTGTCGCTTAATCAAAAAAACTAGATGTACATTCCAAGTGGGGAGAATTAAAGATGAAAGTTGGTTCTAATTATCTGGGTGATGGTCGTTGTGAATTTACCGTTTGGGCACCTCCTCACGACGAGGTAGCTCTACAAATTGTCTCCCCTGAAGACCGCTTGCTCCCCATGCAAAAGGATGAAATGGGGTACTTTAAGGTGCTAGCTGAAGGCGTTGAGCCAGGAACGCTTTATTTCTACAAAATAGCAGGAGACAATAGACCTGATCCCGCTTCTCATTCTCAACCTAAAGATGTACATGGGCCTTCTGAGGTAGTTGATCATAGCTTCTCCGGCTGGACTGATTCGGGTTGGTCGGGTGTTCCCTTGGAGGAAATGATTATCTATGAATTGCACGTTGGTACATTCACGCCAGAAGGGACTTTTGAAGCAATTATTCCCCGCTTAGGTGAGTTAAAAGAGTTTGGGGTAAATGCGATCGAGATTATGCCTGTTGCCCAATTTCCAGGCGATCGCAACTGGGGATACGATGGCGTTTATACCTATGGGGTGCAGCATTCCTATGGTGGCCCTGAAGGATTGAAGAAACTGGTTGATGCCTGCCATCAGCAAGGTTTGTCAATCATTCTTGATGTGGTTTACAACCACTTTGGACCAGAAGGAAATTACACCAGTTTGTTTGGGCCCTACTTTACGGATGCGTACAAAACTCCTTGGGGCGCAGCAATCAACTTTGATGATGTTCACAGCGAGGGGGTGCGGAATTATTTTATTGAAAATGCCCTGTACTGGTTCGAGAACTACCACTTTGATGCGCTGCGATTAGATGCCATCCACGCCATTTATGACTTGGGGGCAAAACACGTCTTACAAGACATGGCAGAAAAAGTTGAAGCCCTCTCCGCTTCTCTGGGTAGAAAATTTTATCTAATTGCTGAAAGCGATTTAAACGATGTTCGGGTAATTCGTGAGAAGGAATTGGGTGGACATGGCATGGATGCCCAGTGGAGTGATGACTTCCATCACGCGATTCATACAGCAATCACTGGAGAACAAACAGGCTATTACAAAGATTTCGGCAAAATCGAACAGCTAGCAAAAGCCTATAAAGAAAGCTTTGTTTACTCCTGGGAATACGCTCCTCATCGTAAGAGATTCCATGGTAGCGATGCACGCGATCGCCCTGGTCATCAATTCGTCGTCTGCACCCAAAATCACGACCAAGTTGGTAATCGAATGCTAGGTGAGCGTTTAACCCATCTAGTATCCTTTGAAGGTTTAAAACTTGCGGCTGGCACGTTGATGCTTTCTCCTTACATTCCCATGCTATTTATGGGTGAAGAGTATGGAGAAGACTCTCCTTTCCTCTACTTTGTCAGCCACACAGACCCAGATTTAGTTGAGGCAGTAAGGCAGGGAAGAAAAAGAGAGTTTGCTGACTTCCATGCAGAAGGCGAATTTATCGATCCCTTTAGTCTTGATGCGTTCCAACAATCTCAACTGAAATGGGAGAAACGGCAGGAAGGCAAACATAAAGTCCTGCTAGAACTTTATCAGCACTTAATTCAATTACGCCGCACAATTCCTGCTCTGAAAAGCCTCGATAAGCAGAATCTGCAAGCCTCTGCTGCTGAAGAACAAAAGCTTCTAGTTCTCCGCCGTGGGAGTGGTACAAGCCAAGTCCTATGCATGATGAACTTCAATGATAAAGATGTCACTTTCCAAGAAACATCTTCAGGTGGTACTTGGCGAAAGATTTTGGATTCTTCGGATTCTAAATGGCTGGGTGCAGGTTCTACAATGCCAGAAAAGCTGATGCAAGAACAGGAAGTGACAATTCGCCCACAAAGTTTTGTACTCTACGAACTGGAACCCTTAGCCTAATCAATTGAAGTTGGCTTCATGTCAGTTTTGCAAGCAACAAAGTGTAGTAGTTCGTTTAGAGAAAAATGCAGGGTTATCTTTAACTACCAGTAAACTCTGTAGGGGCGCACGGCTGTGCGCCCTACCCTATTCAATCCGACCTACATAAGTGACATAGTGATCATGGTTCAGTTTCTTTAAGTCTTACGTCTAACTTGGCAACAGCGTCATGGTAAGTTTGGGCGATGTGAAGGGAATTAAAGATGAAAGTTGGCTCTAATTATCTTGGTGACGGTCGTTGTGAATTTATCGTTTGGGCACCCACTCATGAAGAGGTTGCTGTAGAAGTCGTTTCCCCTACTCATCGGTCACTCCCCATGCAAAAAGATGAATGGGGATACTTCAAGGTACTCGCTGAAGATATTGAGCCAGGAACACTTTATTTCTACAAACTAGGAGGAGAAACAGATAAACCTGACCCTGCTTCACATTCTCAACCGAAGGATGTGCATGGCCCTTCTGAGGTAGTCGATCACACTCAGATGAACTGGACTGATGCAGGTTGGTCTGGCATTCCCTTAGAGGAAATGATTATCTATGAACTGCATGTCGGAACGTTTACCGCTGAAGGCACGTTTGAAGCCATTATTCCTCGTTTGCGGGAGTTGTACGAGTTTGGGATAAATGCGATCGAACTGATGCCAATTGGGCAATTTCCGGGAAACCGAAACTGGGGTTATGATGGCGTTTTTCCCTATGCCGCACAGCATTCCTATGGTGGATCAGAAGGATTGAAAAAACTGGTCGATGCAGCTCATCAACAGGGGATATCAATCATTCTTGATGTGATTTACAATCACTTTGGACCCGAAGGGAACTGCATGAGTGACTATGCACCCTACTTCACCGAAAGCTATCAAACGGCTTGGGGGAATGCAATTAACTTTGATAAGCAATACAGTTACGGTGTGCGAAATTACTTTATCGAAAACGCCCTATATTGGTTTGAGACGTTTCACATTGATGCTCTGAGATTAGATGCTAGTGACAACATATTTGATATTGGGGTCAAGCACTTCTTGCAAGAACTAGCAGAAAATGTAGATGCCCTTTCCAAAAAACAAGGTAGGAAATTTTATCTGACCGCAGAAAACGACCTAAGTGATACAAAAGTCATTCGTTCCATTGAAGCAGGGGGCTATGGTATAGATGCTCAATGGAATGATGCTTTCCACCATTGTCTGCATAGCCTAATAACAGAGGAAAAGGCTGGGTATTACGAAGATTACGGCAGATGTGAACAACTGGCGAAGGCGTTTAAAGAAGGTTTTGTTTACTCTGGACAATACTCACCTTTCCGCAAAAAGTTCCATGGCAGTGATTCAAGCGCTATTCCCGGTCATCAATTTGTCGTTTTCATTCAAAATCACGATCAAGTTGGCAATCGGGCATTAGGCGATCGCTTAACTCATCTAGTATCATTTGAAGCGTTAAAACTCGCTGCTGGTGTACTCCTACTGGCTCCCAACATTCCCCTAATCTTCATGGGAGAAGAGTATGCAGAAGATGCACCATTCCTCTATTTTGTGAGTCATACAGACCAGAAATTAGTTGAGGTAGTTAGAGAAGGAAGAAAAAAAGATTTTGCTGCATTTCATTTAGAAGGAGAGTTCATCGACCCGTTCAGTGAAGATACATTCAAAAAATGTCAGTTGAACTGGGAGGATCGGCAAGAAGGTAAACACAAAGTGCTACTAGACCTTTATCAGCATTTAATCCACTTGCGTCGCACGCTTCCAGCGCTGAAAACACTCGACAAACAAAATTTAGAGGCTTCCGTAATTGAAGAAGATAAGCTGATGTTCCTCCATCGGTGGAGTCAGAACAGCCAAATCTTATGCATAATGAACTTTAGTGAAAAAGATGTCTCTTTTAACGCAACACTTCCTAGCGGTAATTGGCAAAAGACTTTAGACTCTTCGGAATCGAAATGGATGGGTTTGGGTTCTACATTGCCAGACAAGCTGAGGCAAGAACAGGAAGTTACAATTAGACCGCACAGTTTTGTGTTGTACCAGATGGAATAGGGTGCGTTATTAACGCCCTCTACATTGACGAGCCAAAATATTTATTAGGAGTAATCATTCAATCATGCGAATTCCCAGAGCAACTTACCGAATTCAATTTCAGTCGGAATTTAAGTTTGAGGCAGCAAAAAATATCATTGCTTATCTGGCTGATTTAGGAATTTCTGATCTCTACGCTTCACCGATATTTAAAGCCACACCAGGCAGTACCCACGGCTATGATGTTGTTGACCCGACTCAACTGAATCCAGAATTAGGTGCGCCAGAAGATTTTGAAGCACTAACAAGTGAAATTAAGAACCATGACATGGGATGGGTGCAGGATATTGTTCCCAACCACATGGCTTATCATAGCCAAAATACTTGGCTGATGGATGTTCTTGAAAATGGGCCTGATTCGGATTATCGTGACTACTTCGATATTGAATGGGAACACCCTTATGAAGACACTAAGGGACGAGTGCTTGCCCCGATGATGGGCAGTTTTTATGGAGAAGCTTTGGAGAATGGCGAGATTCAGCTCAACTATGAAGAAAATGGGTTAAGCGTCAATTACTATGCTTTGAAATTACCTGTCCGAATCGAATCGTATGGTCGGTTTATCGGTCAGAATTTAGGACAATTAGCAAGAGAGTTAGGAAAGCGCCATCCAGATTTCCTCAAGTTATTGGGTATTCTTTATCTGATAAAAAGCATACCTAACGAAACTAAAGGAAAAGAACGATATGGTCAGATAGCTTTTGTTAAAGTACTTTTGTGGGAAGTCTATACACAAAATCCGGAAGTCAAAGACTTCATTGATAGCAATGTGAAGTTTTTTAATGGAGAGAAGGGGAACCCTGATAGTTTCCATCTTCTCGATCATTTGTTACAAGAGCAGTTCTACCGCCTATCGTTCTGGAAAGTCGGTGCAGAAGAAATCAATTATCGTAGATTTTTTACTGTTAATGAACTGATTTGCATGAGGGTGCAAGAACTCAAAGTTTTTAACAAAACTCATGATTTGATAAGCCAGTTAGTTGAACAAGGTAAAATAACCGGATTAAGAATAGACCACATTGATGGACTTTATGACCCAACAGAATATCTAAAGCGGCTTCGGGAAAAAACAGGAGATGTCTACATCACTGTTGAAAAGATTTTGGAACTTGAAGAAGATTTACCTAGCGGTTGGCTGGTTCAGGGTACAAGTGGCTATGATTTTTTGAACTATGTCAATGGTATTTTCTGCAAAACTGAGAGCGAGAAACAATTCACTGATATATACAGGATATTTAGTAACTCTGAAACTTCTTACGAGCAGCTATTTATTGATAAAAAACAGCTAATCGTTGAGAAGAACTTGGCGGGAGATGTAGATAATTTAGCTCAAATTCTGAAAAAAATAGCAGGTCAATCCCGACTGGGTATTGACTTTACCATGAATGGTCTGAAAAGAACGCTTTCAGAAGTATTGTGCCTTTTCCCGGTTTATCGCACCTACGTCAATGGGGATGGAATAAGTGAAGACGATCGCATTTACATCAAGGAAGCGATCGAAGAAGCAAGAGGACGAGTTCCGCTACTCTTGAACGAACTTAACTATATTGAAAAATTGCTCTTACTTGAATGGGAAGAGGGGTTAACAGAAGAACAAAAAGCTCTACGGCTTCACTTCGTGATGAGGTTCCAACAGTTGAGTGGCCCTTTGATGGCGAAAGGGATTGAGGACACACTGTTTTATCTATATAACCGCTATCTCGCTTTGAACGAAGTCGGAGGCAATCCTGGAAAATTTGGCATCACCCTCGATGAGTTCCATGAAGTCAATCAAAAACAAAGTGCGCTTTGGCTTCACAAGATGAATGCTACTGCCACCCATGACACCAAGCGGGGGGAAGATGTCCGAGCAAGGTTACATGTACTTTCAGAAATACCAGACGAATGGGAAAAACAGGTAATAACTTGGATTCAACTCAATCGTTCTAAGAAAAACGAGTTGAGGGGGAGAGCGGTTCCGGTTCCCAATGATGAATACTTCTTTTATCAGACGTTGCTTGGTTCTTATCCGTTTGATGAGAGCGAGAATGAGTCGTTCATTGGACGGGTTAAAGACTATATGCTCAAGTCTGTAAGAGAAGCTAAGCTGCATACTGCTTGGCTACGCCCTGATAGTGATTATGAAGAAGGATTCCTTGCCTTTGTGGAGAAGGTTTTAGAGCCTTCTGACTCGAATGAGTTCATGAAGGAGTTTCTCCCATTCCAAAAGTGGGTGGCGGGCTATGGAATCTTTAACTCGCTTTCACAGGTGTTGCTGAAATATACCGCTCCTGGTGTACCCGATACCTATCAAGGAACGGAGTTATGGGATTTGAGTATGGTAGACCCAGATAATCGTCGTCCTGTTGATTATGAACAGCGAATGTCGTTTTTGAAGGACATTAAGGAGAGACAACAGACAGATATTGGGAAGCTAACTGATGAGCTACTTTCTACTAAGGAAGATGGCAGGATTAAGCTGTTCCTAACTCACAAAGTTCTTCAAGCGAGAAAAGAAAATTTGGACGTTTTCCAGAAGGGAGATTATCAGCCAATTGAGGTTAGTGGAAAGTTTAAGGAACATATTGTGGCGTTCGCGAGAAGCTTTGGGGATACAACTGCGATCGCAATTGCTCCTCGATTCTTCACTAGCTTAGTTCAGCCAGGAGACTATCCTATTGGTGAAGTTTGGGCAGATACTCAGTTACAGCTTCCACAAGGAAGGCAGTCTAGCTGGCGAGATGCGATCACCAATCAGACGATTTCTGGAACAGGTGCGATCGCGCAAATCCTACAACACTTCCCCGTGGCATTGCTCGTCAGCCAGCACAACCAGTAATCCTAGCTATTACTAGCGCCACCACAGTACGTAGCAGAGGATTACACTAACCGGAAGTTCCCTAGAGAGGAGCTTCCGGGTTGGGTTTCTGTCGAAATGAGCTAACCGCGCCCAGTACCTAGCAACCTAGTGTACTCACCGTTGATGATTTCATAACACTCACAAGAAGCGGCTTCCAATCCTTCCCGATTCAGGATGGTAATTTTTCCACGGTTGTAACGAATCAGTCCGGCCTGTTGAAGCGTGTTAGCTGCCTCCGTGACACCCGCACGTCGTACACCCAGCATCTGGGAGATAAATTCTTGAGTCAGAGGTAACTCGTTTGACCCTACACGGTCACAGATGAGCAGTAGCCAACGAGCAAGTCTCTGCTCCAGATGATGGAGTCGATTGCAGGCAACGTTTTGCGAAATGAAGGAATGCTGTGCTTGCATATACCGCAGCAGCAGACTTTGCAGTACACCACCTCGCTGAAACTCACTTTTAAGCAAGCTTGCCTTCATCCTCATCGCAGAGTTGGGTATCTGCACCGTCGCGGTTGTAGTTGTGATGTTGTCTCCCAAAGCGGCAGGGATACCTGCAATTCCGTCGTTACCCACTAAGCCAACTTCGACCGTCGAGCCATCTTCCAGAGTGGCGAGGAAAGAAACTATTGACCGATGAGGGAAATAGACGTATTCAATGGGTTCACCAACCTCGTAAAGGACTTGTTTAGAAGAGAGCGAGACGTGTTGTAGATGGGGAATAAGGTGTTGGTACTCCGCATCTGGCAGAGCAGCTAGCAGTCGATTGACTGCCTGGGGGAAGCCTTCAGACATCGGGTATTAGGAATCTCCTAAGGTTGAGCCGTTGCAAAAAACAACTGACGCCATCAGGAGAAGAATTTAGAACCTAGTCCGAATGTCAAAAGGTGTTAGTTGACCAGAAAATTGAAAAACTGGCTTTATGTATGATAACTATTAAACATTCCCCGCCGCCTATATCGCTTGCGATATAGGCGGCGGAGTTTTAAGACTTCTACCGCAGCCGTGCGATCGCTTTTCTATCTGACCTAAGATCTCTCAATCGTTCCCAGTACCTAGCAACCTAGCGTACTCGCCCTTGATAATTTTATAACACGGACAGGAAGCGGCTTCTAATTCCTGCCGACTCAGAATGGTAATTCTGCCACGGTTGTAGCGAATCAATCCTGCCTGTTGAAGACGATTAGCCGCCTCCGTGACACCCGCACGTCGTACAGCCAGCATCTTGGAGATAAATTCCTGAGTCAGCCACAACTCGTTTGACTCGATACGGTCACAGAAGAGCAATAGCCAACGGGCAAGTCTTTCATCGAGCTGATGGAGGCGGTTGCAGGCAGCAGTTTGCGAGGTTTGGGCGTACAGCGCTTGCGTATACCGTAGCAGAAGATTTTGCAGTGAGCCACCCTGCTGAAACTCGGTTTTTAGCAAGCTTGCCTCCATCCTCATGCCAGAGTCTTCTCGCTGCACCATTGCGGTTGTGCTCGCGATGTTGTCTCCCAAAACGGCGGGAATACCTACCATCCCCTCATTACCCACCAAGCCGACTTCAACATTCAAGCCTTCTTCCGGAGAGGCAATCAAAGAAACTATTGCCCGATGGGGGAAATAAACGTATTCGATTGATTCACCCCTCTTGTGAAGGACTTGCTGGAGAGGGAGCGGCACGTACTCTAGATGGGGAACAAGGCGTTGGTACTCAGCATCTGGCAAAGCAGCTAGCAATTGATTCACTGCCTTGGGCGACGGTTCAGACATTTCGTATTAGGAATCTCCTAGAGTTGAGCCGTTGCAAAAAACAACTGACGGCATCAGGAGAAGAATTTAGACCCTAATCCGAATGTCAAAGGTGTTGATTGACTGGGAAATTGAAAACCCACCTTTTATAGATTAACAGTTGACATTTTCCGCCGCCTATACCGCAAGCGGTATAGGCGGCGGAGCCTTAATTGTATTTTTTAATACCTACAAACTTAACTTAACTCTTTATCTAAAATAGCTATAAATCATGAATAACAATCAACACCGTCTCAACCCATGAAGGTTATTGAAGCAGCAGAGGCATAAATAAGCTAGCAGCCCTGTAGTACACTTTGTAAAAACATTGGGACGTACCTCAGCCTCAAATCTTGTATTAATCCTCACATCCGCCGGGGAAGGAATTCCTTGGTGCAGCGAGGAACCCCTCAGAAAGCCCCGCTTCACGCAGACGGTTCGCACCAATATTTCTACTGAGTACCGCTAGTCCTGCCAGGTGTGCTTGCAATCCCGCTGTACTAGCGCAGCAATCAGTAAGAATGAGCGGTTCAATGCCAATGTCAAAAACATCCATCGCCATTTTCAACACGCACATATCGGTATCAATACCAACCAGAAAAACTTGTTCAATACGCTGTTTGCGAAGGTAGGAAGCTAATTCATTTGGCATCCCGCATAGTCCGGGTTTGGAAAAAACTCGTTCTGGTTTTACCCAAGGTTCTAGTTCTGGGACAATGTTAATCTCTGGTTCACTGTCGCAACTATGCCAATCGAGAAGTTGTTGGTAGGGTCCATCTGGGGCGTTGATAAACCGAGTAAAAAGGATGGACGCATACTCCTGGCGCTGGATTAAACGGGCAACTCGTTGTGGGATGTGATGGGTAAATTCGTTGATAAAACCCACTTGCACATCAACAATGATTAATAGCTCTGACATTGGAAAAAGCGATCGCACATGTAGAAGTGGATAAATTCAAGCTCAGTCTCAGGATAGGGTATTCCTCACAACAGGAAATCTAAGCTGAGGTATATTCAGTTACTAATTTGAGGATAAACTCATGCCTGGTGGTCATGCTAGCCATAAAGGGTCTTCCATAAAACCCAATACCAATGCTGAGGGTGTAATTAATTCTACGGATGATGCTCCAGTAGACATTCCTGATATTGTTACCCAAAGTAGCACTCCAACCCGACCCGATGAAGCTCCGGAGAATGTGGCTGCTACTCAACGCCCTGAAGATAACAACGAACAAGAGTGAACGACCTAACCCAAAGTAGAGTTAAGTAGGCTAAAAGACGTTTCACCTGCAACTGCTCCATATTCCCAAAAGAATCCCACCCCTTTAAGAGGTGGGATTTTCAATAGTATCCTTTGTCAGGTTGTCGCTTCCAACCGCTGAGCCGACCTTAAATTGGTACCGATACGATCTAGGAAGTACGACGTAGCACCACAACCGATCGCCCTGTCACTGGCACCGCTTGCGAACCTGTGTAAACCTTCTCCTCTTTGAGGAAGCGAGGCTCCTTGGTGTCAATCACAACAGACCACTCTTTGTTACTTAACGCATCCGCTAAGGCAAACTCGATTGTTTCATAGTGGGCGTTAAAGAACAGGAGGAAACTATCATCGCTGACGCGCTGACCTTGGGGGCCGGGGCTGGGAATTTGACCTCCATCCAAGAACACCCCAATCGACTTGGCATAACCAACTTCCCACTCCTCGTCAGTCATCTCAGTGCCATCGGTATTGAACCAAGCGATATCACTAATGGCTTTTCCGTGAATTGCTTGACCTTGGAACCATTTGCGTCGCCGAAATACCGGATGCTGACGGCGGAAGAAGATAAGTTCACGGGTAAAATCTAACAGCTCCTCATTTCCCTCAACCAAGTTCCAATCGAACCAGGAGATGTCCGAATCTTGGCAGTAGCCATTATTGTTGCCCTTTTGGCTGCGCCCCATTTCATCTCCACCTAGCAACATCGGGATGCCTTGGGACAGGATTAGGGTGGTGAGCATATTCCGGCGCTGCTGCTCCCGCAACCGCAGCACTTCTGGGTCATCGGTTTCACCTTCGGCTCCACAATTCCAAGAGCGGTTGTGGCTTTCACCGTCCATGCTATTTTCCCCGTTCGCCTCGTTGTGCTTCTCGTTGTAGCTGACGAGATCGTTCAGAGTGAAGCCATCGTGAGCGGTGATGAAGTTGATACTCGCATTTGGTCGCCGTCCATTCGTCTGAAAATACAGGTCAGGACTACCCGTGAAACGGTAAGCAAATTCCCCTAAGCCACTCTCCTCACCGCGCCAGTAGTCCCGCATGGTATCGCGATACTTACCATTCCACTCCGACCAGAGTACGGGGAAGTTACCGACTTGATAGCCACCTTCTCCAATATCCCAAGGTTCAGCAATCAGCTTCACACCCGCTAAGGTTGGGTCTTGGTGAATGATGTCAAAGAACGCTGCCAGACTATCCACTTCATAGAGTTCTCGCGCCAACGCTGAGGCTAAATCAAAGCGGAAGCCATCGACGTGCATGTGCGTCACCCAATAGCGCAGACTATCCATGATTAGCTTCAGGACTTGGGCATGGCGCACGTTTAGGGAGTTGCCGCAGCCTGTATAGTCCATGTAGTAACGGGGATCGTCTTCCATCAGACGGTAATAAGTGGCATTGTCAATGCCTCGCAGAGTCACAGTTGGACCCTTATGATTGCCTTCGCCTGTGTGGTTGTAGACGACATCCAGAATCACCTCAATCCCAGCGTTGTGCAGCGCCTTGACCAGTTCCTTGAACTCCTTGACTTGTCCTCCCAGAGTTCCACTGGCACTGTAGCCGGAGAAGGGAGCAAAGTAGTTGATGGAATCGTAGCCCCAGTAATTCTTTAGTCCCTTGTCAGCCAGATGTCCCGGCTGGGACAAGTAGTGATGAACGGGCATCAGCTCAACGGCTGTGATTCCCAACCTTTGAAGATGTGCGATCGCAGCAGGGTGTGCCATTCCTGCATAAGTCCCCCGCAGGTTTTCCGGGATATCCGGGTGCAGCTTGGTAAAACCCTTGACGTGAGTCTCATAAATAACAGTTTCGTGCCAGGGGATTCGCAGCAGCTTGTCACCACCCCAATCAAAGGACTCATCCACAACAACAGACTTCGGAACCAGATGGGCATCATCTAGATCAGAAAATGATAGATCTTCTTCAGGTGAATCCCAAGAGTAGGCGAACAGTTCCGGGCCATTGCCAACTTCGCCATCAATTGCTTTGCCATAGGGGTCAATCAGCAGTTTGTTGGGGTTGAAGCGATGGCCCTCCTGGGGTGCCCACGGCCCATGCACGCGGAACCCATAGCGTTGACCGGGACTGATCCCAGGCAGATAGCCGTGCCATACGAAGTTACTGACCTCAGTCAACTGTACCCGTGTCTCTTTGTCGTCTCTATCAAATAAACAAAGCTCAACACCTGTTGCATTTTCCGAGTACAACGCAAAGTTTGTACCTTTGCCATCCCAGTCAGACCCTAAGGGATAAACTCTACCAGGCCAGATTGCTATATGCATACATGAATCTCCCAGAAAAACGAATACTCAGCCAGAATCAACTCCCCACTTTGAGGAGTTGACAAAACAAAAATAAGAAGTTTCCAAGCGTAATCTGAATAATAATTGCTGTTGTTCTTAATGCTTGGAAAGTCTTAGAATAGGTCTGAAAAGTAGCCTAGATAGCTTTTTAGGGTATCAATGGCTTATCAATACGAAAGACCAATTTTCTCTTTCAGAGTGCTTTTGAACCCAGTGGAAATACCCTGAAGTCTTCTAACTCAGGCTTTTCAAACCTACTCCTTAGATTTAGATAAAGCGGCAACCTCAAGTTAGTTTACCGACTCTTGGTAGAAACCCAATCCGCCTACGGATAGAAAGCTATAGTGATTCTCGTATCAGTGAGTACATTTTAACTTTCTTGCCTATTCCCAATTCCCAAAAACTCAGAACCTTGTACCTCATCCTTTAAAAGAACCGCTATATCTATTTCCCGACCTTCCGTGTTGAGTTTTTGACAAAGCTAAAGATAAAAATCTACCGAAGCTTTGTACACGCTTTCGGTAGCCGTCTCGCTTCTATAGAGTTGTACCAAGAGTGTATCAGCAACGATTGACTACTTTTCAAGCCTACTTATCCCTACCGCATTGAAAATTGGCGGTAGATAAGAAGGTTTGGTTATTATAATCACATATTTCCTCTAATTCAGGATAGGCTCCTATTAGCCAGCTAAACTTTTAGCAATTTCGCTCTCTTATTTATGTGTAAGAAAGCACAAGTTGAAATAGCAACTTCTACTTAGGATTGACATAAGCCTGTAGCCACTGCTCTGAAACGCCCACAATCTTGGCAACCTCAGCAAAGGAAAATTTTCCTAACAACAGTTTGTCAATCAAGTCTTTAGTTTTCTTGGAGATGGCTTGGTTTTCAATGACTTCGCTTTGGAGGCTTTGCATAACTGTCTGAGGAAAGTTCAGCAAGCGCTGTAACACTTATTTGCACTCTTTTAATGTAAAGGTTGGGCAATTATTTGTCCGTCCGTAACCGTACATTTTTTAGAGAATTCTGCGTCGAACGCCTAGGTGCTTAAGCCTTGGGTTGAATTGCACTTTACCCACTAGGGAGTGCCAAGCAAGCGATCGAACTCTTCTTTAACGACCTGATAACACTCACAGGAAGCTGATTCCAGACCTTGGCGATCGCAAATTGTTATCTTGCCACGACTGTAGCGGATTAGCCCCGCCTTCTGAAGAGTAGCGGCAACCTCACTGACACTGGCACGGCGCACACCCAACATTTGAGAGATTAACTCCTGAGTAAGCATAAACTGGTCTGACTTCACTCGGTCATGACACATCAACAGCCAGCGGCAGCATCGCCCTTCTACCGGGTGTAGGCAGTTGCAGGCAACCGATTGCGAGATTTGGTTAAGTAGTGCTTGCGTGTAGCGCAACAGCAGCTTGTAAAGTGAGGTACTTGGCGTAACCTCGCGTTTGAAGACATCCACCTTCATCCGCACAGCATCGCCAACAACCTGTGAAATCGCCAGAGCAGGCATTTTATCGGCTCCCAGGAAGACGGGGATGCCAGCCATTCCTTCATTGCCTACCATAGCCGCTTCGACTGTCCTGCCATCTTCCGTGACGTTCACCAAGGAAATAATGCCGCTGTTAGGAAAATAGACATACTCGATCGGTTCGTCGGGTGCGTAAATGATTTGCTTAAAATTCAGGGAAACAAGTTCCAGGTTAGGAAGGAGACGTTTGTATTCTTCTGTAGGTAAGGCAGATAAAAGTTGGTTCTCAATCAGATTGGGACGGTCTTTGGACATTGATGCTAGAAGTCTTATCGGCGCGTCTATAGCGGGGTTCAATTGGAGGTTCTTGCAGGACTCCGTCAAGGCACGAATGCCTTAACCCCTACCGTGCGATTTAGGTAACGGAGAACCTCTATAAACGTTACAACGAGAGCATGACAGCTTTATCTGCTTAAGCCCTCATCCCCTAACGCCTTCCCCCAATTTTGGGAGAGGGGGCGAGGGCAAAAGTTCATTTGCAAAACTGACATGCTCCCTATTACAACTACTCTATTTTGTTTGGCGATTAAGATAGCCTCCCAATTTATAAACTGTACGAATGCTTTGTCTGTCCCTTACCGTACTGACGTATTGTCACCCAAGCAAGCGATCGCTCTCTTGTTTGATTGTCTGATAACACTCACAGGCAGCCGATTCTAGACCTTCTCGGTTGAGGATTGTAATCTTGCCGCGATGGTAGCGGATGAATCCTGCCTGTTGAAGAATGGCAGCAACCACACTCACACTGGCGCGGCGCACTCCCAGTCGCAGGCGCGAACAGATTTGTTCGCCTTCAGTTTTCAGGCGAAGCCAGTCACGATGCTTCATCAGTTTTATCGGTTGGTAGATGAACGTGGGAGACCTCTCCCCCAGCCCCTCTCCTGTGAGGAGAGGGGAGTCAGAATCTGCATTTTTTAGGAAAGGCGATCGCATACACATACACACGGGCAAGCAATTGCTTATGGAAGACCAATACAAAGCTGCATCTATCAAAGCTCTGAAGGGAATTAATCGAGCTGCTGCCGAGAAGTTCATCGAAGTATATCTAGGTGAGCTGATTGAGGATGAAGAGCAGCCTTAGCAAAAATGTGTAGCCAGTAGCGATCGTGTTGCTGGCTTTTGACTTTAATTAAGCGCTTGTGAATGCGCTCGCTCTCCTACGCCATCATCCATGAATCTACTTGAGAGCGATCGTCCTTGAGCAAGCAGTATCATTAGGACTTACAGTCCGAGTCTCTAATACTAAGTGAAATCTTGCCGTGAATTAACGAACAAGGAAAGCCTCACCCATGACGAAACTACTTGAAGAAGCGATCGCATATATCTGGATATGGCTCAACAATATAGAAAGGGAGAATTTGCGCTGTTTCTTGATGAAAGCGGTAGTCCTAAGCCTAACCCTAGGGATTCTGCTCCTTTCTTTGCTATGGGGGGTGTCTTGGTTGAGAGGGCAGATGAGTCTACTATTGAGACCCTTTTGGCAGAGTTTAAAGGTCGTTGGGAAATTGACCCGAATGTACCTTTACACGGGAATGAAATACGCTCTCAAAAAAAACGCTTTGCATGGCTAGGAAAGCTTTCAGAAACAGAACGTTTACATTTTATGGATGATCTTACAACGACAGTTGTTAGTTGCCCGATCATTGTTCATGCTTGTGTTGTCTCTCGTACTGGCTATCTCAATCGTTATTTGAATAAATACGGTGAGAATACTTGGGAAATGATGAAAAGTGCTTTCTCAATTTTGGTAGAGCGTGCAGCTAAATATGCAGCTACCAAGGATGGAACAGTAATGCTCTACTTTGAAAAAGCCGGAAAGAAGGAAGATAAACTGCTCGAACACTACTTTAGTGAGTTGCGATCAGCAGGTCTTCCCTTTGACCCTAAAACTTCTAGTAAATATTCACCTATGCCTACAACTGAACTTTCTAGGCTACTGCGTGGTATTGAAGGGAAGTCCAAAAGCAACCCTTTGATTCAACTGGCTGACTTGTGCCTGTACCCAGTCGCTAGAAGCCCCAGCGATCCTAGTAATCGTGCTTTCTCAGTCCTGAGGGATTCCAACTTGATTGTAGACTGCGTCCTTGAATCCACTCAGGTTGAGACTTTAGGGATCAAATATTACTGTTTTGACAAGACATAAAAACAACAAAACCGCCATCTCTATTAGCGGTTTGTGCGGCAGTCATACGACTACCCCTAGGCTGTGCCCACTTCAATAATAGGTTGTGCAGGATAAAAAGTCAACAACAGGCAATTGGTAAATCTAAACCTGGCTTTTGTTTTCCACACCTTCTGCTGTTGCGATCGCTCTCCTACACGATCATCAATGAATCTACTTGGGAGCGATAGCAAAGACAAATTGTTTTAGTTAGACATCACTCGAATGGTCAAAAGTGCGAAAGCCATGAAATTATGATCAGTCTGTTCCACCAACTGCTATGGGTTCATGTTGAATATCTCGCACAGGATCGCCCAACTCCCGAACATTCGCGGCAAACTCTAGCAAGATACCATCAGGGTCAAAAAAATAAAATGATGAAATGAATGTACTTTCGTCAGCTTCCGGAACATAACCAGAGGGAACATCTGCATGGTGTAAAAGCGGTGTCACCTGGACACCCTTAGCTACTAGTTTTTCCCTGTACTCCTCAACTTTTGCCAGTGGGATGTTAAATGCTACATGGTTCATCGAGCCATGTGCTGTCCTGATATCGCCAGTTTGAAGAGCTTTAGGGTTCACAGATGCAATACCCGGTGCCGCATTTGGAGCTTGCGGAAACCAGAAAAACGCTAAAGCATCCCCATTACCAATATCAAAAAAGAAGTGTTGTCCACCGTCTGGTAGAGCAATAGTTTTAATCAAACTAAGACCGAGAGTATTGGTATAGAAGTCCACGGTACGCGCCATATCCTTGGATACCAAGGCGATATGGTTGATTCCCTGTAGTTGAAACTCTTTCACTTCGGTCACCTCTTTGTGGTATTCATTTTTGCTCCGTTACATTTTTACTCTATATCTTATGGAAGGTATGTACACTTTCATCCTCCGGTTTTATGCCTCAGCTCTCTATTAAACTGTTTTTCCCCTAATGACCTAAGGGTTCATTCGCAAGTGCTTAATGCGATCGCCTTTTTTGAGAGGTTGACAGAATGCGATCGCTCCTGATACCCAATCATCAATGAATCTATTTGGGAGCGATTGGGCTGATGGGAGTGAGAGTGCGATCGCGTTTGCACTTCAGGTAACGCTTTCCTTTTCAAATCTCATTCTAGATGGCTACAACCTTTCAAGTTGTTGCATCACTTCCTTGTTGCAAGTCTCTGAGATAGTCTCTGTGTTTTGCCCAAACACGGCGTAGGTATTCCAGGACAGGCTTGTCGTAGTCAAACTTTTCGCACTCTTGTTTAATCCATAACCCCATCTGCCAAAGGTCTTCAAGGGTAGTGCTTTTTTTGATTAGGGAAACAACAGCTTCAATCCACATGGCAAGTTTCCGGTAGCTGATGAATTGTCCTCCCTTGTCGCAACGATGGACAAATAGAACATAAGCCCAACATTCAGCTCGTACAAGTAGCGATTTTGGGATGTGTAGAAATTTGGCGATGAGGTCGAGGGTGATGGGAAATGAGTAGGGTTTAATCCGGCGAAATAAGGTTGTCATGGTTGCTTTAGTGTTTATAGAATTTACGCGCTAGTTCTCTTCTTCCTCTAAATCTGGAGGAGTGTCGAAGAGGACTTCAAATTCTGCGACGGGTATGAAGCGATTGAGGATTCTGAGATGGTCTTGGGCATCAGTTCTGTTGTGGAATCTGGCGACTGTGTAGCGTCTTAGGTTGGGTAGGAGACGGACGATTGCCCAAGGACGGCTGAAGTCTTCGGGTTGCTCGATGCGTTGGTAGGTTTTGATGTCCTCTCCTGTAACTGTGTTGAGGGTGTTTTGAATGACGTGCATGAGCTTTTCTCGTGTTGGAGTAGTGTCGTTTGGGATGAGACTCCAGTGGTTCACGGGTGCTGGTTGCCAAGTCAGCAAGTAGGATGTGCCTTCTAAGCTGATTTTCCAGGTCAAGCGGCGAGTTTGTTTATGGCATTGATAATTTTGCTGTCGCAGGCGCGAACAGATCTGTTCGCCTTCAGTTTTCAGGCGAAGCCAGTCACGATGCTTCATCGGATTGTATTGTTGAATGAATATAAGGAACGGAGGGCAGTTAGAATAATCTCTGCCCTTTGCGTTCTTGTAGTCCCTAAAAACTAGTAAAGCACAACTAGCTTAAATTTACTAGTATGTAGATCTAATATGCCGAAGGAAAGTGACAAGCGTCTTACACCAGCCGATTTGCGCCAGCGCACAGGTTTAACTCAAGTTCAATTTGCGGCTTTGATTGGAAAAAGTCCTTCAGCCGTTACTAAGTGGGAAGCTCGAAGTGCATTGCCTAGAGGGACACCATCTGAAATCAAGCGTCTGTGTGAGGCTTACAAATGCACTCTTGATGAATTGATTGAGGCTTTCGAGGGCATCGATCTCGACTCAGAGTAATCTGCTTTGGATTAGTGAGTAGATAGCGTTCGCGCTGTAGCAGAGTGAATGGGAAGAGCGATCGCCTTCACTAGGTCATTATTCATGAATTTACTTCTTAAGAGCGATCGCTATGTACGCAGGATTAGATGAAAATGTAGTCGCTCTAATTCGTTGGGTTAGTAGCTTTTCCGATTGTGCATCAAGATGAGGGTTTCCGTAAAATCACTTAACCTCATCTGCAAAAGAGTCTTTTTTCTAGGTATATTCGACATTTTCTTACTGGGTGTTGTTTATCTACTCTTCAAGTAGGTTCCGAAACACTGCTGAAAAACGCTGCTACATGAATACAAATAGGACTGCGAGAATTGCCAGCATTATCGAGAAGCGTCGTCCCTTCGCGCAGCAAATCGAAGGAGCAGAGGCAAATCTCAAGTCTCTTGCTTCAGCGCTGCGTAATCTTGAGGATAAGCGCAATCAACTGCTGACACAGGTTGATGATCCAAATGTCATTGGACAGTTGAAGGAAATCGATTTTTCGACGATTCAACTAAGTATTGCCGCTGAGTTGGAGGCACTGGGCAAGCTTCGAGTGCGTTTTTCCCGTGACACGCTCAATATTGGGGTTGTGGGACGGGCGCGGCAAGGCAAGAGTCGCCTATTGCAGAGTCTAACGGGACTTACGGCTGCTGAGATTCCTGATGGAGACAGGCAGCACTGCACTGGTGTACGTAGCACCATCCACCACAATCCAAGTGTGGAAACTCACGGTGAGGTCTGGTTTTATTCGGAGCGCTCATTTCTGGATGAAGTCCTCAGCCCCTACTATGAGAAGCTTCGCTTGGGTGCAAAGCCAATGACAATTCAAGACTTTGCCAGCCAGCCGCTGCCGCCACTGCCTAACGACCTTCGTGGCTTCGCTGAGTATGGAGCCATGTATGAACACCTGAGCGGGTATCATGCAAATCTCGAAAAGTATTGTCATCTGTTGCGGGAACCCTCACCTCGCCGAATTGGTAGGGATGAAATTCGGCAATATGTAGCTCAAGACAACCTCGCTGGTGAGCGCATCTATTTCAACTATTTGGCAGTACGAGAAGTCAAGATTGTCTGCAACTTCCCCAACGCTGAGGTCGGTCAAATTGCCTTAGTTGATATGCCTGGTTTGGGTGATACGGGAATTGGTGACGCGGAACGGCTGGTAAAAACGCTGGGTCAGGACGTTGATGCAGTTCTCTTTGTTCGGATGCCAAGTGCAAAAGGCGACTACTGGGCTGATGTAGACGTGCGACTGTATGACACAGCTAGTACGGCGTTGGTTGATTTGCCACTCAACCAGTGGTCTTTTATGATTCTCAACCAAACGGGTGCTGACTCCAAAAACGGGGACAACTCGAAAAACTGCCAAGACTTAGCGGGGGACATTGCTAAAAAACACATTAACGTTTCTGAATGGGCGATCGCTAATTGTGCCAATCCTGAAGAGGCAAACAAGGTTCTCGATCGGGTTCTAGACTACTTAGCTGCCAACATTACTGCTCTTGACAAGCAATATGCATCCTCCTGTCAGGAGCGCTTAAGTCAACTCCAGAGTGCGGTTAAGGCTGAGTTAGACAAGGCACGAACTAGCTTGGGCAAAGAAGCACAGCAAAGTAAGGATGCTCAGCTTTTTGTCCCTCTGTTCAATAAACTTTGGAAAAATCTCAGGAATGGTCTTCAAGAACTGCTTAAGGAACTCAGAAAGCAGCGTGATGAGGTAGATACAAACTTCAAGGAAAAGGTAGATGAGGCTATCCAAAATTGTCGAGAGGATACCGGAATTCCATCAATTGAGGAGATCGAAATTCAAGCTAACAGCACAGGTGGCTATCCTAATGCTTACTATCAGTATCTTCCAGAAGTTCGTGCCCACCTATCACATAAATTCTTATCTCTAGATGAAGGTTTAAAACTTTCACTAGAGCAGGTGAAATCTCAGGTGACAGAAGTACTCGTGAATCAAGGGCGTTTGGGAGGATTGACAGAGGCGCTAGGGTCTAACTTTCTCAGGGAGATGGTAAAGCTGTTACCCGATCAACTGATACCAGGAGAACAAAGCAAACTAAAATTTGGATTTCAACTGCTTGCTGAGTTTGAGCTTTCTTACCGTGGATTTGTTCAGCATCGAATTCGGCAGCATTTGGATGGTCTTACTCCCAATGAGTCAGCAACTCTTCAGCTATCTACATCTCCTTCTGCTCAACAAGTTTTTCTCAATCTCAAGACAGCTCATGCAGAAGCCGTTTATCAGTGTGAGAATGCTCTAGAAAATTTGCTTTGTGAGCCTAGCCAAGCCGCTTTTGCCATTGTCGAAGAATTTCTTGATCGCATACTCCGTGCAGAAGATGTCGATAGTGAATGGCGCATCTTTCTCGATGATGTGCGCTCAGAAGTGTGGCCTGATGAATTCAAACAGCTAAATGAGCGAACTCGGATGCGACGAGAGTGGTTAGATGCAGTAGATCGTGCAGCAGAAATCAACGAATCAAACTCAATGCAATTTCTGAACTAATAAAGTAAGGAGAATTAAATGCCACAAGAAATTAAAATTGCCATGCTTGGAGCGAGAGGTGTTGGCAAGACTAGTCTCCTGACTGCCATGTATGAGCAGTTTGAGAGTACGATTGGTCAGACCAATCTGCAACTTACACCTGACTTGAAGAGCGCAGCAATTCTACAGGAACGTTTAGGAGAACTAAAAAGCCTAACAGATGATTTTGAAGCTACAGGCGGAATTGTAGGTACCAACGATCCTCGCTCATTCATTTTTGATTTGGGAAGGAAGGGGACTAAGCCATCTTTACGCCTACACTTTCAAGATTTTCCTGGTACTTACCTCAGCATTCAAGCAAATCCTAAAGAAAGAGAATTTGTCAAAAATTTGCTGACAGAATCTGTTGCAGTTCTTGTTGCCGTTGATGCACCTGCACTTATGGAAGCAGATGGCAAGTGGCATGAAAAAATTAATAGGCCACAGCAGATTACTCAGCTTTTCCGATCGGTGTATCAAGATCTGAAGTCACCACGGCTTGTTATCTTAGCTCCCGTCAGGTGCGAGAAGTATATGCAAGATGCAACTTCTGCCAATGCTTTGCTGAAGCGTATCAAGGATAAATATGCTAACTTACTAAACCTTTTCAGTTCAGATGCTCTGCTGCCTTGGGTAGTTAGCGTAGTTACGCCAATTCAAACTGTTGGTACGGTGGTCTTTTCTCATATTGAGGTGGCTAATGGAACGCCTCACTTTTACTTCCGTAAGACGAGTCACGATGCTGAATATAGCCCCCGGAATAGTGAACAGCCTCTGCGCTATCTTTTACGGTTTGCGTTGAAAATCCAAATCGAGTCTAGGAACTGGAACTGGGGTCCGTTCAGTCCTATCCGCCTCTGGTTGGGTTGGGATAACCACATCAAGGAAGCAGCTCGTCAGTCTGCTTATGGATGCAAATCAACTTGGGGGTTCACAGTACTCCAGGGTGAAAAGTGGCTAAGTGTTGAATAGGGGTTAGCAATGGAAATTTACGTCCAAAGTGGTGGGGTTGCTCAAGAACATGACTACTGTTGGCTCGATGAGAATCACAACATTGTAGAAGCACACCCTCTTGTCAAAAAAGCCAAAGACTTGATTGAGAGTGAAGCGTTTTCAGTCGTATTGGCACGGAATAGCGATAAATTGCTATTGCTAGTAACTGGTCTTAAAGCAAGTGAGCGAAAAGATTATCGGGGGCGCACTATACGCAACTCGGTAGCCTGGATAGCTCAAGATACTGATGAAAATGAACCTACTTTGCGGGCGATCGCTGCTCATGCGTTACTAGGTTTTTTGGAAAAAGACATAGATGGTGCAGTGAAGTCGGGTGGTGAAAAAGGGTTTGAGGTTTCGTTTGATCAGATTAAAACCTTACCTGAAGGTAGAATAGACCAATCTAAAAGTGAACCCCTAAACTCTCCTCAGAAGGAGAAGAAAATAGGGCGTACCTCAGACAATCTTAAAAAAGAACTTGCCAGTGACCTGAAGCAATACTGCTTACCAAGGCAGGAACCAGAACATAAATCAGATAATCAGCTATTTGTGCCACTGGTTGTCGTGACGGGAATTCAGGACAAGGAAACGCTCCAAAAGGCAGGAGTCTGGCGGGGATTATCAAGTTTGGTTAATTCAAATTCACAAAATTGGGAAGATATGAAAGCTTATTCAAATCCAGCTCACAAGGGTTTGTTTCAGTTTTTACCGGATTTTATCAACCCAGGAACAACGCCGAAATTGCTAATACTGGTAATTATCATTTCTCTGTCTGTTAATATTTGGCTATATCAGCAGGTAGGAGGACAGGATAGAATACGAAATCTAGAAAACCAAGTGCAGAATCTATATGCTCAAAAACTGGATTTAGAAAATCAAGTACACCCACTCAAAACTCAAGTACATGATTTAGAAATTCAAGCCCAGAACAAACGTACTCAAAGGGCTGATTTACAAACTGATGTCCAAGATTTACAGACTCAAAAGCGCGATCTAGAAACTCAAGTACAGGGTTTAGAAAATCAAGTACAAGCTTTAGAAAAGCAGATTTGCCGTTAAGCTCAATAGATTAATGCTGTGTTAGCGATCGCATCTTCCCAGTATCCTCATAAGGAGCGATCGCTCTCCTACGTCATCATCAATGAATCTACTTGGGAGCGATCGCACTGATGGAGTGAGAGTGCGATCACCACATAGAAAGGAGATCTGTAAGTATCCAAGATTATGTAGCAACAACTCGTGTTCGAGCTTGTGAGCGAGATTTAGGTTTGGTTTTCACTACAATTTCCACATCTCGACCCAAAGCATTCAGAAAACGAAACAACCGTACAGTTGAAAATCCTGATAACTTTCCATTGATTAGAGCAGATACTTTTGGCTGATCAATCCCTAAAAGCTCTGCTGCTTCAGCTTGCGTCATCTGTTGCTTAGTAATAATGCTGTTGATCTTACGTGCGAGTTCAGCTTTTACAAGCAATTCATCCGAATTTTCTAAACCCAAATCGGCAAATACATTACCGCTACTTGCTTGTACTCTAATTTCCTGAGCCATTTTTTTCTCCCTTTTGCTGCTTGCTATAGTTTTCTGCGTAATGCTCTTTTGCTCGTTTAAGTCTTGTTTCAATCAACTCAATATCCTGCTGTGGTGTAGCGATTCCTTGCTTTGATTTCTTTTGAAAAGCATGTAGGACATAAATTACGCCAGCAAGTTTCACTGTATATACAGCTCGGTATGTATCTCCATCAAAGTCTTCCACAACTTCAAGCACCCCAGCCCCCTTAAATCCTTTGAGTGGTTTAGCCGAAGGATGCTTCTCACCGCATTGAGACAAGTACAAGGCATAGCCAACGGCTTGCTGAACCTCCTCTGGGAAATCTTTCAAATCCTCAAGGGAACTTCCAACCCATTCAACTGGTTTCAACGATGAACTCATCCTTTAAATATGCTAGTTCTGGCATATTATTGTCAATCGAAGCTGTGTATCTTGAGTGATGATGGAGCATTATTAAAAAAATGCCAAGTCTAAACCACAATTTCCTTTGAGATAGCTACGCTTTACGAACTCATCAGGGTGGGCAGGGTGGTGATCGCCTTTTTTGAGAGGTTGGCAGAATGCGATCGCTCTCCTACACCATCATCAATGAATCTACTTGAGAGCGATAAGCCTACAGAATAGCTTCGCTTACCGCAACACAGAAACCCCAGTGGAACAATCCTCAATCAACAAAAGCCTACGATCATATCAAGCGCCATCACGGTTCCCAACTGAAACCCCATCAACTAAGGGGAAGAATTGCCAAGACTAACAATAACCAAGGACAGTGGCTCAATGCTGATGATTGGGTAAAGGCTGAACGGTTCACTCCCAAGCATCCAGGACGGTACATCATTGATTTTAAGCGTCCTATCGCACGAGTTTATCACCCTGACAAAGCTATAACCGAAAATATTACTCGCGCCTTTATTCAAAGAAATTATGATGGAACTCTCAACTCTGGTTATCCTGTAACAACTAGCTTTACTCTCTTTTAATTAAAAAGGAAACAAACGTGAATAATTTCAAAAATTTTGATATCTGCTTAGAAGAACCTTGTTTAGAAAATTACTCTGACCCTCCAGAAGACCCATTGAAAGAACTTTCAGAGTTTGAAATGGGAATCCGAAAGTTCTGCTTTGACTGCAACCGTCAAGTATCAATAGAAATTGGCGATGAGAGACTACGGGTATTTTTAGATCCGGATATCTGTATGCTCCTAGAGGATAGGCTACCAGAACAAATTGGAGAACTATCACAAGGTAAAAGCATAGAAATCGAATTTACTGAAAGTTGTTGGTTAATTATTAAGCTTGTGCCTTTGGCAGATAAAATTAGTTGCACCTTAAAAGAGTTTGGATACTCATCTACCAAAAAGCACTTTGACCTGGATAAGGCTCAAGCCGTAGAAGTGTTAAGACGTTTTTTAAATGAACTAATCCAGCTAGCAGTGGAGCAAGGTTACATCACACAAGAAGATAAAGAGCAATTTCTGAGTCCAGCCTCTCCTGCTGAGGCACAGCCTACAGGTGTGCCTCAAGGTTCAGGAGTTTAACTGGCAGCAATTCGCGATTTCGCTTAATGACCTACGAGTTTATCCCGCAAATGCTTAATGCGATCGCGATACTTCGCCGCCTCCTCAAATTGCAAATTCTTCGCCGCATCCTTCATCTGTGCTTCCAATTGACCAATTAACTCCGGAATCTTCTCCAAAGGCAACTCATCCGCCTGTTCATAAACCTCTTCTAACTGTTGAGCATTCAATCGCCGCGACACTTCCAAGAACGCCAGAATCGAATTCCTCGATCGCTTGATAATCGGCTGTGGTGTAATGCCGTGCTTCTCGTTGTATTCCAGTTGAATCGTTCGGCGACGTTCAGTTTCCCCGATCGCTTTTGCCATGCTGTCGGTAAGATTATCAGCATACAGAATCGCCTGCCCTCGGACATGACGCGCTGCCCGACCAATCGTTTGAATTAGCGATCGCTCTGCCCTCAAAAACCCCTCTTTATCGGCATCCAAGATTGCCACCAGAGAAACCTCCGGCAAATCCAATCCCTCTCGCAACAAGTTCACCCCAATCAAGACATCAAACATACCCTCACGTAAATCTTGCAAGATTTCAATCCGCTCAATCGAGTTAATTTCCGAGTGCAAATAGCGTACCTTGATGCCGCGTTCCTGCAAGTATTCCGTCAAATCTTCCGCCATGCGCTTCGTTAGGGTAGTCACTAGCGCTCGCTCTTTCCGATCAACCCGATCCTTAATTTC
This sequence comes from Microcoleus sp. FACHB-SPT15, assembly GCF_014849525.1. NCBI lineage: Bacteria > Bacillati > Cyanobacteriota > Cyanophyceae > Oscillatoriales > Microcoleaceae > Microcoleus > Microcoleus sp. FACHB-SPT15. The sequence continues at coordinate 70,280 of NZ_JACJNU010000008.1, forward strand.
ACCCAAAAGGTCATCAATTTGTCCTTCCGTCGGGCGCACATAGATTTCTGGGTCAACCACACCCGTTGGTCGAATCACCTGTTGAATTACTCGCTCTTCTGAGAGTTCTATCTCCCAGTCTCCTGGTGTGGCAGAAACAAAGATGCACTGACTCACCTTCTCCCAGAACTCCTCTGACTTCAAAGGACGGTTATCTGCCGCACTAGGTAAGCGAAAGCCATGCTCAATTAGCACTCGCTTTCGGGCTTGGTCGCCGTTGTACATCCCCCGAATTTGGGGAACCGAAACGTGGGATTCATCCACCACCAACAGCCAATCTTTGGGGAAGTAATCAATCAAACACTCTGGCGGTTCTCCAGCAATGCGCCCTGCGAGGTGACGAGAATAGTTTTCCACACCGTTGCAGTAACCCACTTCTCGTAAGAGGTCTAAGTCATAACGGGTGCGCTGTCCCAAGCGCTGCGCTTCTAGCAAACTCCCCGCTTTCTCCAACTCTTCCAAACGCTGACGCAGTTCCTCCTCAATCGCATCACACGCTTCTTCTAATCGGTCATCCGGGGTGACAAAGTGACGCGCTGGGTAAACATTTAGAGCATCTAAGCTTTGGAGAATTTCACCCGTTACAGGGTCAACGTAGCGAATTGCATCAATTTCATCGCCAAAGAATTCCACACGAATAATCCGGTCTTCGTATGCCGGACCAATCTCCAAAACATCGCCTTTAACGCGAAACCGTCCTCTCCCCATCTCCATGTCGTTACGAGAATATTGCACCGAGGCTAAATCCCGTAACAACTGGCGTTGGTCAACTTCCTTCCCCATCCGCAAGGGGATCGAGGCTTTCAAGTATTCCGAGGGAATCCCCAAGCCGTAAATACAGCTAATTGATGCAACAACAATTACATCACGTCGCTCAAAAAGCGATCGCGTTGCCGAGTGCCGCAGCATATCAATCTCATCATTAATCGCCGCACTCTTCTCTATATAAGTATCGGTAACCGGAATGTAAGCTTCTGGCTGGTAATAGTCGTAGTACGAAACGAAGTACTCAACCGCATTGTTGGGAAAGAACTCACGCAACTCATTACAGAGTTGGGCAGCTAAGGTTTTATTGTGAGCTAGCACCAACGTCGGTTTGCCTATCTTGTCGATCACACTAGCGGCGGTGTAAGTTTTGCCTGTTCCTGTTGCACCGAGCAGAGTTTGGAAGCGATGACCAGATTGTAGACTGGATGTCAGTTGTGCGATCGCCTGTGGCTGATCACCCGTCGGTTTAAATGGAGCTTGCAGATTAAATTGCGCCATAGAAGTGAAGATGAAGAGGTGCCTCTATTACCTATGCTAAGGAACTTCTCACATAATTGCTTTTAGCCGGAGTTGTCGTCTATTTTGCCATCCACCTTCCCAATTCCCAATTCCCAATTCCCAATTCCCAATTCCTGAAAACGATACAGATTCAATGTTGCCTACAAAGCCGTCATGGTAAACTACAACCCACTGCAAAATTTGCCCTCTAGTGATGAACTGCCCGATTCCGATAACACCCCAGTGGATCACGAACTGCAAGCGATAATCCCTACGATGCTGAGGGTTATTTTAAATTGGCTGTGGGGCAGTCGTTTGGACTGGTTTTTTGGTGTCAATATGGGCGTTTATCATACAACCGGGAAAAATCCGAGAGTGGCGATTGTTCCTGATGGCTTCCTCAGTTTAGGAGTAGAGCGGCTAAAAGCAGGGAAGTTACGACCCAGTTACGTTGTCTGGGAAGAAAACTATATTGTCCCTATTTTGGTATTAGAAGTCGTTTCCAAAACCTATGGTAAAGAATATGACGAGAAAATGACCGATTATGCCAAATTAGGGGTGCTTTACTATGTAATCTACAACCCTGACTACTGGCATCGCGATAAGCATGACTCGTTTGAAGTTTATCGCTTGGTAGAGGGAGTTTATCAACGTCAACTGGGGAAACCTGTCTGGATGCCGGAAATTGGCTTAGGAATTGGGCGTGAGATTGGTACTTATGACAGGTGTCAGCGAGAGTGGTTGTACTGGTATGACTCTGAAGGTACTAGATTTCTTACGCCTGATGAGGCTGCCGAGCAGGAGCGGCAACGAACACAACGGTTAGCAGAGCGGTTGCGAGAAATGGGAATTGATCCAGAGCAAGTGTAGTGGTCTGAACCTACTCTTTTTTTACTGAGGCGATCGCTTGAAGTTTCCCAAGATCAGGTTTTGCTGAAGATTAGAGGGAACTCAGTTTGCTGAGATTTTCTCATAGTTCCCTAGGCTTTAGCCAAGAGCTTCTCTAGAGCAACATCCTCCTCAGCAACTTGTTTAGGCAGATGTGTCTGAAGTCATCATGTCAAGCTAGATGACTGAGATCTTTATGTAGAATTGTGACATTTCCAGGGTTTTATTAAAAAGTGTTGCGGGTAGTTGATCCCCTTGCTAGGTTATGCAGTGAAAACCAATCAAGGAGCGTTGCACTCATGACAACCGTGCTAAACATTGGGGATTATGCACTTCACAAAACCACAGGTAACATAGGTCAAGTGGTTGCCTATGGGTATGAGATGCTTGATGGGGCTTATTTACCAACAATCAAAGTAGAAGTTAGAAACAACACAGGGATTAAGCAGAGAACTTTTGTAGAAGATTTATCCAATACGTGGGTGCCAGTAGAGAAAGACAGTATCTCTAGAAACTGCGCCTAAGTCTACCATTCCACTGGAGAATCTTCCCAAATGCTGGTTTTACAAGGGCGAAGCTTTCGTTGCAAAAACCGACGAAGACAGGGTAAAGGGAATTTTGTGGAAAGTTTCGTCCTTATTTATTGTTGAGAATCATCAAAATTGGTCAGTTAGCCAATCTTGTCTGAAAACTGCGGGAATCTAGCGATCGCATACTTCCCCATCTCTAGGTTCAGAGGATTAAAGACAGGGTAATGTTGATGAGGATTTCCGATAGAACGAGATCGCACCCGTTGGTCTTATCGCTCAGCGTGTACATAGTCAACGAAGTAAAATCTCGGCTCCAGCCAAAATTTGAGCCAAGTAAACGCAGATAGACCTAAAAGTGCCACTCCCATTAGGGGTAAACCGAAACTGAGGCGCACTGCATCTGGCATCAAGGCAACGCCTGAAATCGTCAGGACAAAGTACCCTAAAAGCACTCTCTGCAAACGCTGTACCGTTTTCAATGCACCTCGACAGCTACTGCAATGCTGGGTGTGTTGTTTATAGCGATCCAGCACTTCCTCTCGGTTATCGTTAAGTTTCCTTGTATCTGGAGTACTAAGCCCAACTTCGCGCCACGGGAGCTTTCCTTCGCAGTACTTATCAAACCAATTCCTAAACTCAATGACTAAGCGATCGGCACTTGTAGGTAGTTTGTAGGCAGTTTTCCAGCTTTCGACCTGTTGTCGCTGTTGCAGAAAATACTCTTGCTGCTGGAGCAAAATCATATCTCCCTCAAGTACCAGATTACGATTATTAATGTGATCCCACCACCGAGGCGTTAACTGAAAAACGGTTTTGGCAAAGTTACGGGGAAACTGAGCAACGAGCCTTGATTTACCTGGAGCCATAGGAATACAGTATGTAACGAGTCCAAGCTCCTGTCCCTTATCGCCAAAACTGATCGCATACTCCAAGCGGCAAGGAGGTTCAAAGGTAATGGTTGTGCTGAATCGTCCGGGGGTAGTAGCTTCAATTAGATTAGGTGTTGATTGCTCAATTTTGAGAGAAATTGGTGTCGCTCGTTCTCGATTTCCCTGTATTCCGTGATGAGCAAAGGGAACATGGCTCGGATCGGATACATTCTCAACCAGCGTTTGCCAATCATAGTCTAAGTCGCGCACGAAAGAAGACCAAACAAACCCTTTACTGGCATCCACTTTAGGGGAAATTGGTTGGGGTGTAGTGGCGGCGAGTTCTGCGGAGTTGGTATCTAACCAAACCCAAAGCAAATCATTTTCCTGGCAACAAGGTAGTGCGATCGCACACAAGTTTTTTTGTTGATTGGCAACCAGTTGTGGATTTTCTGCCTGGGGAATCTTTGTACAGGTGCCTTGCTCATCAAACTGCCAGCCATGATAGCTACACATGAGATTACCCGTCTTCTCGTCTACCCGTCCCTCACTTAAGGGGGCAAGTCGATGAGGGCATTGATCTAGAAACACTCGATAAGTCTCAGATGAACTAGGCTTCCAAATGACTAGGCGAAGTCCTAAAACAGTAACAGGGGTTGGTCGTTTTGGATCAAGGTCTTCGACAGGTGAGAGAGGATACCAATGCTGAAAAAAGTTAAACTCAGGTGGCATAGTGCAGCTAGTTTCAAGAATCCTGTGAGAATTATCTTAGAGGTTATGCCGACTAGAAGCGATCGCATCGTAAGAATTCAGAATCAACTCAAACCTCTCTCCTTTAAGAAGCTATTGCCCACCCACAAGTGCCAGAAGTTAAGACTGGTAGGGGTGTACTGCAATACACCCCCACCTAATTAGAATCTGCAAGAAAAAGCACAACCAATAAGAAAACGGTAAGCTCAGCTTGCATAAACTTTCTCAGCCAAACGTTGAGCCATTCCAGCCCCACAAAGAAGCCTTAGCATCAGCAAACTCAATATAAACTCGATTAATCGGTACACCGAGCTTTTCGTTTACCACCTGACAAAAGTCCTGACTCATCGCTTTCGTTTGCGCCGGACTCATATTACCGATGCTTTTGACCTCAATGTAGCAGACTGGCTCAACTGTACCAGCAAAAGTCATCGCCACTTCTGGCTCAAAAGCCGTCATCACATATGACTCCGGCTTGCCCAAATGCGTTGCTAGCTTAGCAGAAAGAATTTTAAGCAATCCTTCGACAGCAGTTGGTGCTGGGAGAGCAACAGATGTTTGTACTTTAATCAACGGCATAATGTTGTTAGTTGTTCGTTCTTTGTTGTTTGTTGTTAGTGGGAAAATGTTTATAAACGACTAACATTAGCTTTAATAGCCTACCCACCATATTGCCAGCCAGTGTCTTCTAGTAAGATTTGTTTGCCCTCCCGATGGATACCTGAGGCAATAACTTCACCAACAAATACCGTGTGATCACCTTGTTCCACTGAACCCACTACCTGGCACTCTATATAACCGAGTGAGTCGGAGATGATTGGACAGCCAGTTTCTCCTGTGTAAAATTCCACATCCTCAAACCGATTGCCAACGCGACGTAGTGGCTGAAAGAATTTCTGCGCCAAATCTTTTTGTTCCTTCTCCAGGAAGCTGACGGCAAAAACGCCACTATTTTTGATCATGGCGTGGGACGTATGGTTTTTGTTGACGCAATTGACGACCTGTGGGGGTTTAAACGACGATTGCATCAACCAACTGATCGTAAAACCGTTAACGTTTTCTCCATCCTTAACACCGCAAATATAGATTCCGTGGGGAATCTTGCGTAACATAGTTTTCTTTGCTTGTTCGTCCAGCAAGGGTCTACCTACTTGTAAATGTCCTACACTGCATCAGTTTATCAATCTTCATTGAAATCCCCATTCTCCAGTTTGAGAAATTAGCTCGATTGACGTGAAGTCATCTCATAAATAGCAGTTAGAGTAGTGACTCTGATTTGATGGACTCGTAGCACAAGGCAAGTGCCATCTTGTAGACTCCTATAGGTATCTATCGCACTTCAGCGCGTAGGGAACAATCGATCAACCGCACCAGGATGACGGATATAGCTACCATCTCCATCAATAAATCTTTTGAGGCGAAAGGAATGGAAAACTTGACTATACCTGCTCAAAGGCGCTGTCCTAGCTGGCGGTTTGGTATGGTGTTGGCGTTTGGGATAGTCGGAGCAAGTACAAGTATAGGCACTCCCTCCCTGGCTCAAGTTACACCGGATACTACTTTAGGCGCTGAAGGTTCTGTCGTTGTTCCAAACGTTATTCCAAACGCAAATATTGACTTAATTGAAGGTGGGGCAACTCGCGATATCAACCTCTTCCACAGCTTCTCAGAATTTAATGTTGGGGATGGACAGCGAGTTTATTTTGCTAATCCGATAGGGATTGAGAATATTCTGACGCGGGTGACGGGAAATAACCTATCGAACATTCTAGGAACCTTAGGAGTAGATGGGAGTGCAAATCTGTTTTTGCTCAATCCCAATGGCATTATTTTTGGACAGAATGCCAGGTTAGATGTAGGCGGTTCGTTTGTGGCGACGACGGCGGATAGTTTGGTGTTTGGAGATGGGCTTGAGTTCAGTGCAACTAACCCAGCCGTGCCGTCATTATTGACGGTTAGTGTACCGTTGGGACTGCAATATGGACTGCAACCAGGAGCGATCGCAAGTCAAGGTATTTTGTTCGTTGATGAGGGACAAAGCTTAATCTTGGCAGGAGGCAACATCACGCTAGATGATAGCTTCCTTGCAGTGGACTTTTTTGAAGGAGGACGGGTTGAACTCGGTGCAGTTGCTGGAGAAGGAACGGTTGGGCTGAATGCAGAGGGTAACCTGCTTAGTTTAAGTTTTCCCAATGAATTAGAACGGGCAAATGTCTCTCTCACTAATGGTTCTCTCGTAGACGTATCCGCAGAGGATGGCGGCAGTATTGCAATTCATGCTCAAAACATCGGTATCTCAGCAGGTAGCAGACTCATAGCAGGCATCGCTTCGGGTTTGGGTTCGCCGGAAAGTCAGGCAGGAAGTATCATCCTTGATGCAACAGGGGAAATTAGAGTTGATCGGTCTATCATTTACAATTTGCTCTTTCCTGGTGCCACTGGAACAAGCGGCAACATCGAAATTACGACGGGTTCCTTGGCAGTCACCAATCGGGCGCAACTGAGTGCTAGCACGCTTGGACAAGGAAATGCGGGCAGTGTGATGATCACCGCAAGCGACAACATCTCGTTTGATGACAGCAGTGCGCTTAGTGTTGTGGAAGATGGTGCAGTCGGCAGAGGAGGCAACATTGAAATCACGACTGGCTCGCTGTTGCTGACTAATGGAGGACAACTTGATGCGAGTATCTTTGAGGGTGGACAAGGCGATGCAGGTGATGTTCTTGTTAATGCTCGCGATACGGTTTCGCTAGATGGCACTAGTGCTGATGGTGTGAGGGCTAGCACGCTCTTTAGTGAGGTAGTCGAAGGTGGGGTGGGAAATGGTGGCAATGTCATCGTAACAACAGGCTCTCTCATCGCTACTAATGGAGGGCGACTGGAAGCAAGCACTGAGGGAGAAGGCAATGCAGGAAATGTGATTGTTAATGCTCGTGACATTGTTCAGTTTGATGGCACCAGCCAAGATGGGCGATTGTCGAGTGGAGCACTTAGCAATGTCGTCGGCGATGCTGTGGGTAATGCAGGTAATGTTGAGATTACGACAGGCTCACTCTTTGTCACCAATGGAGCACAACTGGATTCCAGTACCGAAGGACAAGGCAATTCAGGCAGTATCATTATCAATGCTCGCGATCAGGTTACTTTTCAAGGAGTTAGCGCAGATGGAGAATATGGCAGCGCTGCCTTTAGCCGTTTAGAAGAGAGAGCCGTAGGGGATGGTGGCAACATTGAGATCACGGCTAGAATGCTCTCAGTTACCGATGGCGCTCAACTGCAAGCTCAATCTCTAGGACAAGGAAATGCCGGGGATGTCATCATTAACGTTACTGAGAGTGTCGTATTGGATGGATTTGATCAAAGGGTAATCGGTAAAAACGACTTTGGCGGTGACATCATTCAATTCTTTCTCAGCACCATCGTGAGTTCGGTTGAAGAGATGGGAAACGGGAGTGGAGGAGATATTCACATTACTACGGGTTCACTTTCTCTAACCAATGGTGCTCGCATTAGCAACGGTACCAATGCACAGGGCAATGCAGGGAATGTAATCATCAATGCACGGGATCAAGTCTTTCTTGATGGGAGTGCTTCATCGTTTGCGAGTGCAATCTTCAGCTCTGTTGGTAGCGATGGCAACGGCAACGGAGGAAATATTGATATTACAACCAGAGAGCTGTCGTTAACCAACGAAGCTTATCTGAGTGCTAGCACCAATGGACGCGGCGACGCAGGGAATATATCTATCGATGCTACTGAGCGCATTTCCTTAGATAGCGATTCATATATTGCCAGTGTTGTTGACGATACGGGTAACGGCAATGGCGGAGACATTCGCATCACAACAGGATCGCTGTTTGTTGCTGGTGCGGCTCAGCTAGACAGTAGCACCTTCGGACAAGGAAGTGCAGGAGATGTGATCGTTGAGGCTCGTGACACAGTTTCCTTGACAGGAATTACGGACGCTCGTTCCAGTGGTATCCTCAGCACGGTTGAAGAAAGAGGCATCGGTGATGGTGGCAACATTCGCATCAGTACTGGATCGCTATTTGTGAATGACAGCGCACGACTCAATGCCAGCACCTTTGGAGAGGGCAATGCAGGCGATATCGTTATTGAGGCTCGTGACATCGTTTCCTTTTCGGGAACCAGTCCCGATGGGTCATTTCCTAGTGCTGCATTCAGTACTGTTGGAGACACAGGTATTGGCGATAGCGGGAACATTCGCATCTTGAGTAGATCGCTGACTCTCAGTGATGGCGCTGTACTGAGTTCCAGAACTGCTGGACAAGGCACATCTGGGAACGTGATCATCGAGGCTAGTGAGCAAGTCTCCTTGAAGAATGATGCAGTTATCTCTAGCATTGTTGACGACACTGGGAATGGTGATGGCGGAGACATTCGTATTAGAACAGGAGCGTTGTCTGTCACCAATGGTGGTGTGCTGCAAGCCTCTACATTTGGACAGGGCAATGCAGGTAATGTAGACATTGAAGCAAGTGACCAAGTTGCTTTTAGGGGAATAGGTCAGAGTGAGTTCCCTAGCTCCATCCTCACGACAGTTGGTTTGACGGGTGATGGGGATGGAGGAGAGATTCGCATTACCACAGGATTGCTATCTCTGACCAATGGTGCTCAATGGGAAGCCAGCACCTTTGGAGAGGGCGATGCAGGCGATATCATCATCACGGCTGGCGATCGCGTCTTGTTAGATAGGGCGATTATTTACAGCACTGTCGGGAACCCGCTTGCCGGAGTCGGCAATGGCGATGGAGGAGACATTCGTATTACTACTGGCTTGTTATCTGTTACCAATGGTGCTCAACTGAGTGGCAGCACCTTTGGACAAGGTGATGCAGGTGACATCATTATTGAAGCCGTTGATAGCGTGTCTTTTGCTGGAATCCGTCCTGATAGCAGCCTCGACCTTCCCAGTGCTGCCTTTAGTATTGTTGGAGACGCAGCCAATGGCGATGGCGGTAACATTCGCATTTCGAGTAGATCGTTATCGGTTACTGATGGCGCTCGTATCAGTGGCAGCACGTTTGGGCAAGGTAGGGCTGGTAATATGCAGATTGATGCTAGTGATATCGTCTTGCTTGATGGAGTAAACAACAGCACTGGATTGGTAAGTGGATTGTTTAGTTCAACGTCTGAAGGAGCAGGCGCACGAGGGGGAACGATTACTGTCAATACAGATTCCTTCGGCATTACTAATGGAGCTATAGTCGATGCCCAAACCTTCGGTGCTTTTCGAGGTGGAGATGTAATTATCAATGTACAGAGTTTGAGTTTGAGCGATCGCGCCCAAATCTCGGCTAGAAGTCAGGGCACAGGTGACGCAGGCGCTGTAAATATTACTGCTGATGAAGCAGTTACGCTGACAAACAGCGACATCACAACGTCAGCCGAACAAGCCGCAGGAGGAGCAATCTCTATCACTGCTGATTCCTTATCCCTTAACCGAGCAAACATTACCGCCGCTACCGGAACCAGTGGTGCCGAAGGCGCAGCCAACATTACCCTACAAGGATTAGACCTCGTGCTTATGGGTAACGAAAGCCTGATTTCTGCCAATGCTCTCAACAACGCTAACGGCGGCAACGTTGCGATCGACTCGACATTCGTTGTTGCAACACCTCCAGAAGGTTCAGAAGGCAGTGACATCACTGCCAATGCTTTCCAAGGCAATGGTGGTCGAGTCAGCATCAATACACAAGGTCTCTTCGGTATCGAGTTTCGATCTGAGCGTACTCCTGATAACGATATTACTGTTACTTCCCAATTCGGTTTGGCAGGTGTCTTTGAACAAAATACGCCTGGTGTTGACCCTAGCCGTGGGTTAGCTGAGTTGCCAACTGACGTAGTAGATGCCTCCAAGCAGATTGACCGCCGCTGTAGTCTTGGTGGCACAACCCAAGAGCGCAACAGCTTTACTGTTACAGGTCGTGGCGGTTTGCCGCCTAGTCCTAACGACACTCTACAGGGAGAGGCTGTGGTCACTAACTGGGTTAGTCTCGACTCTGAGGTAGAGGATAGCACTTATTCAAGTTCTACAACGCCTAGTCGCTCTGCTCAAAGACAACTGCGAGAAGCACAAGGATGGGTCATTAATGAGAAAGGGGAAGTTGTCCTCACAGATAAAGCGGCAATAGTAACGCCTCAGGAGGGTGGCTTTCAAGGGTTACAGTGCAATGCTCCTCCTGAAAACGCACCCTCTTCATAACTCAACGGAAGCTTGTTCAACAAACAATGCCTAGCTTTTTCGTCGAAAAACTTTCCAAGCTTGATTGAGGATGCCTTCGCGATTGAAGTTGTGCTTAAAGTTCTTAAACTCACCCGCATCAAACCAAACACCGTTGCAGGCTGGACATTTTTCGTACCAGATACAGTGTTGATCAATATCAACCATGCGAGTCATTTTGGCGTTACAGCGAGGGCAGTTAATATCTTCAGTGATTTTATCGAGCTGACTACCTGTTGCCGGGTCGCCAATATCCAAAAAGTGTTCAGAACCTTTCACAGCTTTGAGCTTTTCTGCCTCTAGGGAATCAAACCAAATTCCTTTACAGTAGAGGCAACGATCGACTTCAATCCCGGCACAGATGACTTGCTCTAAGCTTCCCCCACATTTTGGGCAAGTTGTTGGATTCATGGATTTTCTTGTTCACCCTATTTCCAGCTTAGGAGACTGGACGAGAGGGGCGGAAAAGATGGGAGTGTTCGGGGTGGTAAAGACGCGATCGCGCTTCTCCCATACTTTGCCGTTGTCCTAGTTCTGAAGGTGCTGTTGCGCTAACTTCCAAGGCTGGAAACTCTGTCTTTCCTACTGCCTTTAAGGCTGGACTCACTACATAAAGTGTTGTCCGAATTAGATTCTCCTGTTGAGTCACGGCTGCCATTTCTGTGAGGGGAACCAGCCAAATTTGTTCATCTGGCCAACCAATCCGGAAGCAGACGGCTACAGGGGTGTCGGCTGGGTAGTGTTCTAATAATTTCGCTTGTGCCTCTTCAACATGACGTGCAGCGAGGTACAGGCATAGACTGGCTTGATGGGAAGCCAGAGACGCTAGTTCTTCCGACTCTGGGACGGCTGAGGCACGACCACTAATGCGGGTAAGGACGATTGTCTGTACCAATCCGGGAACCGTTAGCTCAACTCCAAGTTTTGCAGCAGCAGCTTGGAAGGCGCTGATACCTGGGATGAGTTCAAAGGGAACTTCCGCTTCTGCAAGGACTTGCATTTGCTCGTGGATGGCACTGTAGAGACTCAAGTCACCCGAATGGAGACGAACTACAGATTTATGCGATCGCACTCGCGAAATCATCAGTGGCAAAATCTCTTCTAGAGTCTTATTGCCAGTGCGAACAATTTCCGCATCGGGACGAACCTCCTGCAAAATCTGCTGCGGCACCAGAGAGTCAGCAAATACGATTACATCCGCCCGTTGGAGAATTTTCTGTGCCTTAACTGTCAATAAATCTGGGTCGCCAGGGCCTGCACCAACAATATAAACGGCTGGTGCTAAAGGAGGGAGGGAGTTTCTAAGCTGTGTAGATTCAGTAGGGTGAGACATAGATAAAGGCAGCTTGCCCAGAAAAGTTTCTAAATTAGCAAAATTATTCCGGATTCACTCTATTTCTTAAGAAATAAGAAATGGTAGATGCACCCTGGTTCAGCTCTAGAGTTTAACTCTAGGGCTTTTTTTTTCCTCAGGATGTCTTCACTCTTGTTTTAATCAGAACGATAATCCCATCGTTGTTCTTCAGGAGGAACAACATCCGGTAGGGGACGGCGCAAGAGATACAGCCACGCTAGACCAAGCAGCCCCAAAGCGATGGCACTTAAGCTCACAATTTGAGCAATTCGTAGTGGACCAATCATCAAGCTATCCGTCCGAAATCCCTCAATCCAGACTCGACCCGCACTATAGGCAACCATATAAATCAGGGCTAGCGTTCCTACCTTCAGATGCGATCGCTTTTTTAAATCCCTAAAGAACAACGTCATCAGTATCCCGAAAACCATCAAATTCCATAGGGATTCGTAGAGGAAGGTAGGATGGAAATACTCAAAATTGATGAACTCTAGGGGGCGCTGCTGTGGTGGAATGTATAGCTTCCAAGGCATATTTGTCGGACGACCAAAAGCTTCAGAATTGAAGAAATTACCCCAACGCCCAATTGCTTGACCCAGAATTAGGGAAGGCACGACAAGATCGGCTAACTGCCAAATCGAGACTTTCTTAAGTCGCGCAAAAATCAGTGCCGCCAGAGTCCCACCGATGATTGCTCCATGAATCGCAATCCCACCATTCCAAATCGCAATAATTTGGTCAGGGCGCTTAGAGTATTGCTCCCACTCAAATAACACGTAGTAAAGTCTAGCCGCAGGAATTGCCGAAAGTACTAGCCAGATTGCTAAGTCACCCAAAAGATCTGGGTTAACATTACGGCGCTTCGCTAAGTCTTGAGAAAGACTGACTCCAATCAACACTGCCGAGGCAATCAACAGACCATACCAGCGGATTGCGAATGGTCCGAGTTCAAACAAAATCGGTCCTGGAGAAGCAAATTGAAACGCCAGCGTCAGAGAAGACATTGCTTGCAGCATCGAATTAGAGTTCTAGTTACGTTCACACATACCACTCAACACTACCAATCCTAATCACACTTCCAGGAGTAAGTTTATAGTGTTGGTGCTGAGCTAGTCGTTGTGAGCTGACGGTTAATAAGGGCAAGACTCTTACTCAGCTCACGACCATTGGCAAAGGGAATGCCTTCCTTGAGATTACACTACCATCACAGCAGTTCACTAAAAGCGCGATCGCACGTTGTGATTTGTTCTCTTGATTGTCAGGACTTACGCCCAGACGCTCTGGTGAGGTCAAAAGCCGCAGTTAATAACTTCCCTTGAGCATACTGCTAAAGATATTGAAGTTTTTGTCAATCGTACCAATCAAGTCCACAGCACTTGAGAGCGATCGCGGTGGTTTAGAAATTAGGGTATCCTCAGCAATTAAGCGATCGAAGTTAACTTTAACCTCCCCAATACGCTCAGTCCCATCCTGATAAAACTTGACACCCGCTAGCTGCATGATTTTGATCAATTCCTGAGCCATAATCCCATAGCCAATTGTCGTGGGATGAATGCCATCTAGGGAAAATAAGCCACCATCCGTGCGACCATTGGCACCCGACCGAAAGAAGCGAGAATTTGGTACAGGAGAAAGCTTTTGCAAAGCAGGCGGCAGTTTGTAATCACCCCCAACTTTTTCCCACCAATGTGGTCTTGCTAAGGGGTCTTCAATGTAGCGCCGAGATGCCAAGCGGTCTAGTAAGCCAGCCGTTTCAAACACATACCAATCTCTGCCTTCACTTCGACTGCTGCGTACTGCCTCAGTGATTGATTCGTTGTACTGGTCAATTGCGCTATCAATTGCTCTTACCTCCTGACCTGTGAGATGCGGGTGCTTGTCCGGGTCAAACTCTTCGTCGCTAATCCAAGGCAAGGTATAAAAGGGAAAGTATCGAGACCCCGCCGCCGCTTTTTTCCCCTCCAGGTCTTTATTGATACCACGAGCAAAGGGGGCGATGGTAACGTGAGGGACGGTTCCCAAAATTACATGACGGGCGCGGATTTGCTTAACTTCTGCAACAACCCTGTCGAGTTCAGCCTGGAAGTGAGTCGGACGCCAGACGGTATAGCGATCATTAATTGCCATGTTGTCATAGCCTGTATCAGTCCAAACAACTTTGAATGTCAGAACACTGCCCAAAGCATTATTTGCCCCGATGAGGACAATCAGCGTCTCAATACCATCCCCGTCGTTGGTTTCTTGCGACCCTTCAGCGCCCAGTGCTGCCGCTGCTTGTAGTGGTGTGAGAGCCTTACCATTGGCATCTCGTGCCGAGTTCAAAACCCGGATTGCCGCACGTTCGTTATGATACTCGACGACCTGCCTGAGGTAATCGTCATCAGACGGATTCTCCTCTAATACTTGTTGGCAAATTTGTGCAGTCCGTGAAAGGGTGTTCCGCAGATCCCACCCATACACTGCCAAGTTGTGATTTATCGGTCTTTTTGGATCAGGTGGAATAGAACCAGCATCACGTTCCCAGTAATCCTCCACTTCATCCAAGTAGTTGCGTACAAACGAGAGAAACGAGGGGAATTCCCACCAATCTATGTTGAGACCAAACTTCTGCTCGAGCTGTCGGGCTAGATGTTCTAGATTGATTGGCAACCCATCTCCTGGTCCCTCATAAGTTGGATAACGCAACTGATTCCAGCCCATTTCCCTGGCAATAATGTTGGGATAGGAGAGTCGGGTATTAAAAATTGCTCCACTTTGAAAGCCATGAGTTAAAGAGTCACCAATCGTGACAAGCCGATGTCGGGGAGTTCCTTGTTTGTTGACATTAACAGGGATACCAAGTGTCGGGTCTATGACAGGTTCACGCGCATCTGGCTGGACATTGACATCTGACGGTGTTTTAGCATCAAGCATGTTAGGCGTGAGTAGTCTTGCCATGTTATCTCCTTTACTATTACGAGTATCAGGTTACCGGATGCTTCACAACCAATCGGCGAAAGTCCAGAACTTCTACTAATTTGCTTTTTAAAACTCTACACATTGACATTAACTCTGAACCCTTTTTAGGTTCAAAGAGAGCAAGAAGGGGAAGCGGAGCTAGCGCGGAGGTGATATAGACTACATCAGTCTTGAGGTGGTCTAATGATTTAGTTAAAAAAGGTATTTTCTATCTCTTTAGGTAGACTCGCTAGGTGCAAGAGGTATTTAATCTACGAATAGACTACAGTTTTGACTGCATGGCTCAAATTCAGGCAATTTTTGGTCGGGGTTCCCTCTACTTAATTGGGAAATCCCGGAGATTCAAAGTCTTTATCAGTTATCGGTTTCAGGCAATGTGGTGGCTTATCGTTGGCTAAGCCACAAGAGCAATTAGCGATCACGTTTGAGTGCGACAAAGTTTATGTTGCTTAAACGTTAGTTGATTTCGGCTGGCGACAACCTAGCATTGAAACAATAAAACTCCCGTCAATTCAGTCCTCTACTACCTGAGAGATGCACAGGGTAAAGTTGTGCATCTCAAAGTTGCTTGTAGTAGATGGCAGAGTCCTGTTTTGAGGGTTCGCCGATCGCTTATTGTCATGGCTGTTAGCGGTGTAAACACATATTGTGCTGATTGCTGAAACTAGTTGAATAAGGACAATAGAAAATGAGTAGTGTTCAGGCAAAGTTTGCCGCGACTGAGACTGCATTCTGTGTAGAAGGCTATGAAAAAATTGATTTCAGCCTTGTTTTTGTTAATGGGGCTTTTGATCTTAAGAATACGGAGCTTGCTGAGAACTACAGGAGTTTTGGGCGTTGCCTTGCAGTGGTTGACCACAATATCCATCGCATCTATGGCGCTCAAATTGAAGCCTATTTCAATTACTACGATATTGACCTAACAATTTTTCCCATTGCGATTACTGAGCCAACCAAGACGATTGATACGTTTGCCACAATTATTAATGCTTTTGCTGATTTCGGCTTGGTACGGAAGGAACCCGTCTTAATTGTTGGTGGTGGCTTGTTAACGGATGTCGCGGGATTTGCTTGTTCGGCGTATCGTCGCAGTACAAACTTTATTCGGGTTCCCACAACACTCATTGGTTTAATTGATGCTGGTGTCGCGATCAAAGTGGCGGTGAATCATGGCAAGCTGAAAAACCGTCTTGGTGCGTACCATCCACCAAAGCAGGTGATTCTTGACTTCTCCTTTTTGCAAACCCTGCCTACTGATCAAGTCCGTAATGGCATGGCAGAGTTGGTGAAGATTGCTGTAGTTTCCAACCTCCAAGTGTTTGAGTGGTTGGAGGAATACGGAGAAGAACTGCTTCGTACACACTTTGGTTACATTGACGGCACACCAAAACTCCAAGCAATCGCTCATCAAGTCAACTATGAGTCGATTAAGACGATGCTGGAGTTAGAAACTCCTAACTTGCATGAGATAGATCTTGATCGCGTCATTGCCTATGGACATACATGGAGTCCGACTCTAGAACTCGCGCCAGCAGTACCCTTGCTACATGGTCATGCCGTGGCAATTGATATGGCATTGTCAGCCACCATTGCTGCACGACGAGGATACATCACCGCAAATGATCGCGATCGCATCTTAGGACTCATGAGCCGCATTGGACTCTCACTTGACCATCCTCTCTTAGATAGCGACCTCTTGTGGCAAGCTACCCAATCAATTACGCAAACTCGCGATGGTTTGCAGCGTGCTGCTATGCCGCATCCAATCGGCACCTGCCACTTTGTTAACGACCTAACGGATGAGGAACTTAAAGCAGCGTTGGTTGAACACAAGCACCTGTGCAGCAGCTATCCTCGTGCAGGCGCAGGCATTGAGGCTTATGTAGGTAGTAGCCAGCAGTTAATCGGGAGTGGGACAAATGGTTAACACGCTCAATCAAAAGAGCCTAGAATCCCCTCGTCCCGTTACACCACTAGGCATTTTAACCGAGCATCTGCAAGCCGCCGCGCAGCTTCTAGACCAAGAAACCAGCGTGTCAGCAGACATTAAGCAACACGTACAACAAGCGCTAAAGCTCGCTTCAGGGTTGGATGCTTATGTTGAAACCTGTACTTCTGAAGAGTCCCCGGCTTTAAAGGCGATCGCTTTTAAAACCAGTCAAGAGAACTGGAACCAACGCTTCTCAGACGGCACAACGAATCGGCATCTGGAACAAGAGATGCTATCGGGACACGTCGAGGGACAAGCACTCAAGATGTTCGTTCACATGACTCGTGCCCAACGGGTATTAGACATCGGTATGTTTACAGGGTACTCGGCGCTAGCAATGGCAGAAGCTTTGGCAGAAGAGGGTGTCTTAGTGGCTTGCGAGGTCGATCCTTACGTCGCTACATTTGCTCAAGAACTATTTCGTGAGTCACCGCATGGAAACAAAATCCGGGTGGAATTAGGTTCAGCCTTGCAAACGCTTAATAAACTGGCAACGGCTCAAGTATCTTTCGATCTAGTGTTTATTGACGCTGATAAGAAGGAGTATGTGCAGTATTTTCAAACTGTACTTGATAGCAACTTGCTTGCTCCTGGCGGCTTCATCTGTGTGGATAATACGCTACTTCAAGGTCAACCCTACCTACCACCAGAAGAGCGAAGTGAAAACGGTGAAGCGATCGCTCAGTTCAATCGCGTTGTTGCTGCCGATCCTCGCGTTGAACAAGTTCTGCTGCCAGTACGGGACGGTTTAACGATTATTCGATACCTCTAACCAATGGGATAGGGAGATGAGCAACCTTAAGCCTTGCTCATCTTCCTGCATAAATCACTACAAGACTGTAATAAGAACAACATTCTGATGCTGAGCAATCCTATTGCAACAACGAGTAGTGCTGATAGTTTCCTAAGTGATACAGCGATCGCAAACTTTCAGCAGATTCTCAAAGCACAAGGCTACCTGTACCTTGAGCAGCTACCTGATGATTTTGACCACCTAGTGTTCGCTAGTAAGTTTGGCGTGTTGCTGCCACACAAATACAACGGCGAATATGTATTTACCATCAAAGTCAATCCCAATCTTGGCGATCGCTATCCGGCGTTTACCACCAGTGAGGTTGAACCGCATACCGAAGGCTACGAGTATGAACATCATCCCTTGCATTACCAGTGCCTTTGGTGCGTGAGTCCAGCAACTTGTGGGGGTGGGCAAACCCTGTTAGCAGATGGTTACGCCTTCGTCAATTCCTTGTCAGACGAAGAACGCGAATACATCACTGTCTACAAGTTTGAGTTTTTGACTCCTAGTGGCAGTATCGTCAGACATCCACTCTACGACGTTGAGCCTGGAAAACAACCAATTGTTCGGTTTAACTTTAGCCAACTACGCCGAGAAAGCGATCGCACACTCAATAACATTGCCATTCGCTTCCTTCAGTTCTTTGATGACGAAAAGATTGCGATCAACTGGTCGAAAAACGATTTTTTAATCTGGGACAACTTCCGCATGTTGCACTCGCGGACGACTTATCAAGATCGCGATCGCGAACTCAAGCGAGTTTACCTTAATGCTTAGTCAAGAACTAAACTGCAAGCCAGCCTTGGCAACTGTTACAGATTGATTCTGCTGTAGTCCGACCTCACTTATGACATCGCTTACACCGACACGGACACCAACGTCTACAGTGCTAAAAAGTCTGGGCACCCTCGCCTTACTACTGATTGCGCTCCCAATCAACGGCATTGTAGTCGTTGTTGCGTTGGTCTGGAATCTGCTCACCCAACCCTTACAAAAGAAGCCCACGCCAGCAAACAACCCAAAAACGATTATGCTGACGGGCGGTAAGATGACTAAAGCACTTCAGCTTGCACGCTCCTTTCATGCAATGGGTCATCGAGTCATCTTGGTGGAGACTCACAAGTATTGGCTGACAGGTCATCAATTTTCTAATGCTGTCGATCGCTTCTATACTGTTCCTGCACCACAAAAAGACCCAGAGGGTTATACGCAAGCCCTGCTGAATATTGCTAAACAGGAGAACGTAGACCTGTACGTTCCCGTCTGTAGCCCGGTTTCCAGCTACTACGACTCACTGGCAAAGCCTGTCTTATCTGGTTGTTGCGAGGTACTTCACTTTGATGCTGACACCACAAAAATGCTGGATGATAAGTTTGCCTTTGCCGAGACAGCGCGATCGCTTGGTTTGTCCGTTCCCAAATCGTACCGCATCACCGATCCACAGCAAGTTCTAAACTTTGACTTCTCCAACGAAACTCGCCCATACATCCTCAAAAGCATTCCCTACGACTCCGTTCGCCGCTTAAATCTCACCAAGCTACCCTGCGCGACACAGGAAGAAACAGCCGCTTTTGTGCAAAGTCTGCCCATTAGCAAAGAGAAACCCTGGATCATGCAAGAGTTCATCCCCGGACAAGAGTACTGTACGCACAGTACGGTAAAAGATGGGGAGTTACGATTGCATTGCTGCTGTGAGTCATCGGCTTTTCAGGTTAACTACGAGAACGTTGACAATCCTCAAATCCTTGAATGGGTGCAGCATTTTGTCAAAGAATTAAAGCTAACTGGGCAAGCATCTTTTGATTTTATTCAGGCGGAGGATGGGACGGTATATGCGATCGAGTGCAACCCCCGTACTCATTCTGCAATTACGATGTTTTACAACCACCCAGGTGTAGCAGAGGCGTATCTGGGCAAAGAACCCCTCACTGAACCACTGCAACCTCTTCCAACAAGTAAGCCAACCTACTGGCTATATCACGAGTTATGGCGACTTACTCAAGTTCGTTCGTGGCAACAGTTGCAAACTTGGGTAAATACTATTTCGCGTGGCACTGATGCCATTTTTCAGGTTAATGACCCAATTCCTTTTCTAACCGTTCATCACTGGCAAATTCCCCTGTTGCTCCTTGACAATCTGCGCCGACTGGGAGGTTGGATCAGAATTGACTTTAATATTGGCAAACTCGTGGAGATAGGAGGGGACTAATTGAGAAGGGGAAAGGGTAAGGGAGAAAGGGAAAAGGTTGATGTGTCGTCCTTTCCTCTAACCCAACAGGTAAATTTTTCCGGCGCGGTTCTAATAGACCTTTTGCAAAAGTCTCTTGCATCAAATTTTTGGCAGGCGCCTATCCCACAAGAAAAAAAGGCTCCTGTGGGATAGGCATCTTGCCCGTCCTAGCGCATCAGTCCAGGTAGTAGAAAACAATTCGTTTACAGTAGAAGCTCATGACAACTACGCTCAATAACAACGTCTCTTCAGTAGAAGCCAAGAAAAAACTGTTTGGCATGGTCTTGGCATTTATTCAAAGTCAGTGCATTTATACTGCTACTCGCTTAGGCATCTTCAACCTGTTACACACCGAAGGCGCACAGAGTCTAGAGCAGATTGCACAACAAACCAACACACACCCAGAGCGGCTTTATTTCATCCTCCGTGCTTTAGCACATTTGGACGTGTTGCAAGAAAGTCAAGAACGAGTATTTGCCCCGACTGAACTTTCGGAGTTGCTTGTCACTGACAAAGGACCTTCAATTGGACATTTTGCCATGCACCTGCTCGAACCCGCTCAATGGGACGCTTGGAAAGTGTTGGAAGAGGCATTGCACACCGGAGAAGTCCCGTTTGAACGTGCTAATGGGAAGGGAGTGTATGAGTTTTGCCAAGATAACGACTGGAGTGGTGAGGTTTTCATCAACGCCATGAGTTTTTTAACCGATCATGCTGTTGATGCTTTATTAGATGTCTACGACTTCAGCCGTTTTAATACAGTCATGGATGTGGGGGGTGGACAGGGTGGACTGATTGCTAGGATTGTCAAACGTTTTGATTGCAAAGGGATTTTGTTTGAGGTTCCCTATGTTGCTGAAACCGCTCCGGCTTATCTTCTTCAGCAAGGCGTTGAGCGAGATGCTGTCAAGATTGTAGCGGGTGATGTGTTCAAGGAGGTGCCAACGGGTGCAGATGCGATCGTCATGAAGTATTTCATCTCTGCTTGGAATGACGAAGATGCAATGAAAATTCTACACAACTGCAAGAAAGCCTTGCCTCCTCACGGCAGAATTGTCCTATTGCAAGCCTTTGTTCCCGATTTAGACGAACCCAAAGTCGCTCCCGATGGCATTATGCCAGGAGTATTTGCCGTGCAGGTGAATGTTGCTGTACCAGGAGGCGGATGGCGTACCAAGAAACACTTCCAGAAGTTATTCGAGCAGTGTGGGTTTCAGTTAGAAAAAGTGGTTGACAGCCAAACCAATCTCTCAGCAATGGAGTTTAGCCTAATCTGAAAATAAGCCAGAAGGCACAGGGCAGAAGAAATAAGGATTCCCCTGCTTCCCCTGCCTCCCCTACCCTCTACTTTCTCCACGGCTTTAAGTTTGCCAATATCTGCTGAACATTGAGATGAAGTTAAGTCGATTACATCGAAAAATTATTTCCTACCTTGAGCCGCTTCCAACAGGACACCAAGACCCGACAACTATTGGTTTACTTGAGCAAGGGAAGCTAAGACTTAGCGAAACTGTTACCGGAATTTTGCGTCATTCCCGCCGAGGTCATCCGATGGTGTGGGACCCTTGGATACTCAAGGATGGTGATGTTTACCGTCTATTTTACTTAGAGGGAGTAGAAGGACAGATGCCTTGGTGGACAATTAGTAAAATCCGTGGTGCGATTTCAACCGATTTAGAACACTGGCAAGAGATAGGAACTCTACTTGAGCCAGAGCCTACAAATGCTTGGGAATCGGGAAGAGTTTGTGCGGGTTGCACTTACAAAGAGGATGGCGTTTATTATTTGTTCTACTCAGCAGGCGGTAAAGAACCTCCTCATCTACGAAATGAAGGAATTGGCTTAGCAGTATCTGAAGATGGTTTGCACTTTTCACGATATAGCGATCGCCCTTTAGTCATGCCAAACCATGACGACCCTTGGTATGGACGCAGCAACTGGACAGGACATTTTCACTGGCGTGACCCATTTTTATTGAAGGATGAGCAAACAGGTAAATACTACCTGTTCATTTGTGCCTCTGCAAAAGCTCCTGGCAATTTTCAAGGATGTGTTGGTTTAGCCGTTGCAGATAAAGTTAGTGGACCCTACAAAATACTTCCACCTGCCGTCACCATTCCCACTGATGCCATAGAAAACTGGGCTTACTATCACATGGAACGACCACAAGTAATTTACAGAAAGGGCAAGTATCATCTCTTTTTCTCGTGTTTCAAAATATTTTTTAATCAAAAATGGCTACAAACTATTAAGCATAAGCAAATTACCAACTCATCACTGTACTGGTACACTTCCGACCAAATTCATGGCCCTTACCAACCTATCAACAAAGATAACTTTGTGGTTATCGGCAGTGAAAAGACGGGAATGTATGGAACGAACTTTCTGCAAATATCGACTAATCCAGAAGAATATCTTGCTTATGGCTGGTACCACAGATTGCACAGCCTAGAAGTTTCAAAAGCCTTTCGCGTTATCTGGAACACCTCCGCAGGACATTGCCAGTTAACGGCTTATTGACAAATACCTAGTTGTCTCAGTTTAAACTTGGCATTGGTACCAGGTAACTTATCTTTTTCGGACAAAAACTTATACGGTAAAATAGACAAGTCAAAGGACTTAAATATATGAGTAAATCAAGCTTAAACACTTGAATAGCGAGGAAATCTCAAAAGTCTTACTTTTATATAATTCCCTGAAATCAAGACAAAGGAACATCCTTGATCTAAAAAGCACAAATAATCCTGAAGATTGAGAAAATGGAAGTTCTGCAACTTGACAGTTATAAAAATAAGGTAATTATTCTAGAAATATTACTTCACTAATAAAATTCGTAACTTATGCTACAAAAAAACAAGGGTACAAAATTCTTAAATAGATATTAAGTCCTGCACAATCTCTCATTGTCCCTTTCCACCCTGCTATGCGGAGGGTGGATCTCTCGCAAGGTTCCGATGAATAGAATTTACCAAATCAATCGTCGCAAGTTTATCCAATACAGTTCACTCACTGTTGGGTCTGCTATCATTGCAGCTTGCACCAGTAATTCCAATCAAACAGCATCCCAGAGTGCTTCCCCAACAGCGACACCAGCAGCTAGCGGAAAACTTGACAAAGTTAGTTACGGTACAAACTGGTTTGCTCAAGCTGAACATGGTGGCTTTTATCAAGCCGTTGCCACTGGTATCTATAAAGAGCATGGTCTGGATGTCACGATTAAGATGGGTGGACCTCAGGTCAATGGCACTCAGTTGCTGATGGGTGGTGCTGTTGATTTTTTCATGGGGTATGGGTCTGACGCGATTAAAGCTGTGGAAGCAGGAATTCCTAAGATTACTGTAGCGTCGATGTTCCAAAAAGACCCGCAAGTGTTGATTGCTCACCCAGATGTAGGCGTTGACTCTCTAGAAGACCTCAAAGGCAAGCCAATTATTGTCTCTGCGGCGGCAAATACAACCTACTGGCCCTTCCTGAAGGGAAAGTTTGGCTTTACGGATGACCAGAAGCGTCCTTACAACTTTAATCCAGGGCCATTCTTAGCGGATAAAACCTCAGCTCAACAAGGCTACTTAACCTCTGAACCGCTCAAGATTGAGAAACAGGGGAAAATTAAGCCTGTTGTGATGCTTCTGGCTGACAATGGCTACACACCGTATTCAACAACGATTGAAACGAAAAAAGAATTGGTTGAAAAGAACCCGGACTTGGTGCAACGCTTTGTCGATGCTTCGATTAAAGGTTGGTATAGCTATTTAGAAGATGACCCCAGTCCTGCGAATGAACTGATTAAGAAAGATAATCCGGAAATGACGGATGAGCAGATTGCCTATGGGATTGAAAATCTCAAAAAATACGGCATTATCATTTCTGGGGACGCAGAAACGAAGGGAATTGGCGCAATGACAGAAGAGCGCTGGAAATCATTTTTTGATACGCTGTCACAGCAGGGTGTCTTTAAAAAAGATACCGACTATAAACAAGCCTTCACCCTGCAATTTATCAATAAGGGTGTAGATGCTTATAAGGCTTAAAGCATATATCTTAGTAGGATGTTCAGGTTCAAAGCCATAACCTGAAAATGAAGGCAAGAAATCCAAAATCCAAATTAAGATGAGTAATCACTCTGCCAACTCTACTCCGCCGCAGTCTCAGGCGATCGCATCAGGCACGACACCAAACACGATCGCAATTAGCCACGTTAATAAGGTTTACTCCAACGGCACTGTCGCCTTGCAAGACATGAGTCTCACCATTGGTGAGGGTGAATTTATCAGCTTAGTTGGTCCATCTGGATGTGGTAAAAGTACGGCCCTGCGCCTGATTGCTGGTTTAGGCAAGATGAATTCTGGCAGCATCAGTTTGGGTAAAGGTCAAAAAAAGCCGGAACTTGCCTTCGTCTTTCAGGAAGCAGCGCTGATGCCTTGGGCAAATGTGGTTGAAAATGTTCGTCTGCCTCTGAAGTTGGTGGGTGTTCCGAAGCGAGAATCTCGTGCGGCTGTGCAAGAAGCCCTCAATTTGGTAGGATTAGCAGGATTTGAGCGCAACTATCCGCGTGAACTCTCCGGTGGGATGAAAATGCGGGTATCGATCGCAAGGGCACTTGTTACAAAGCCTGACATTATGTTGATGGATGAACCGTTTGGTGCGTTGGATGAGATGACGCGCAGCAAACTCAACAGCGATTTGCTGAATCTTTGGCAACAAAAGCACTGGACGGTTGTCTTTGTCACACACAACATCTACGAAGCGGTGTATTTATCGAATCGCGTAATTGTGATGGCCCCTCGTCCCGGACGGGTAGTAGCGGATGTGGCGATTGATGCACCTTATCCCCGTACTGAAGAATTCCGCACGTCTCGATTGTGTAATGAATATTGCAGGGAAGTTTCTGCGCGTTTAACAGAAGCGGTGACAGGCATTTCGGAAAGAGCCAGTGTAGCGTAAGGACAGTCAAAGAACAATACGGCACTTTAAAGATACCTATGCTTCCTACGCCCAATCAAAGTTCAATTGTTGCAAATGGTAGAACGAGTGCTGTGACTCGATCGCCTCAACCGATTTGGTCAGCTTGGGTGAAAAAGTTAGCCTCGGTTGATGTTATTGCACCAGTGGTGGTTGGCATCCTAGCAATATTGGCTTGGGATATCTTTGTGCGGGTGACGAAGATGCCGCCTTATTTGCTTCCTGGGCCGTTGCTAGTGTTGCAAACACTGATTAGTGATTGGAATACTCTGTTTCCTTCGCTGATTATTACATTACAAATTACGATCGCAGCTTTTGTGGCAGCGGTTATTTCGGGGCTTTTTGTTTCGATTCTGTTTACTCAGAGTAAGTGGATTGAACGCAGTTTTTTCCCCTATGCTGTGATATTGCAGACAACGCCGATTGTTGCGATCGCGCCGTTAATCATCATCTGGTTAAAAAACAATACGTTTGCTGCCTTGGTAGTTTGTGCCTGGATTGTTGCCTTCTTCCCAATTGTTTCTAATACAACGCTGGGACTCAATAGCGTTGACCATAATTTGAGTAACGTTTTCCAGCTTTATAGGGCTTCTCGATGGCAAACACTGCTGTATCTTCGCTTACCAGCGGCGATGCCTTACTTTTTGGGTGGATTGCGGATTAGTGGGGGCTTAGCGTTGATTGGGGCGGTTGTGGCAGAGTTTGTTGCGGGTACGGGTGGGGCGCGATCGGGGCTGGCTTACCAAATCCTGATGGCAAGCTATAATCTGCAAATTCCTCGGATGTTTGCGGCTTTATTCTTGACGACAGGTTTAGGTGTCATCATTTTTGTAGGGTTAACGGTTCTATCTGATTTCCTCCTAAGAAGCTGGCACGAGAGCGCCGTTAAGCAGGAAAATTAAGGCATTAGGTAGGAGAAAATACGATGATTCCAGCCGTGAATCACTACTGGCTGAAAAATGCCCATGTGCCTGTATCGCTATTAAATGTTGAGGATGCAGCGATTACCGCAAGGCAGACAAGGGATGGTTTGTCTTTGGTGGATATTGAAATTGCTGCTGGTGAAATTGTGCGTATTGTTGCAGCAGGTACGGACGAGATAGAAGAGACATCAACGGTAAGTCTGCGGGGTGGGCAAGTTTGGCCGTGTTTCGTGGATATGCACACCCACCTGGATAAAGGTCATATTTGGGAGCGATCGCCTAATCCTGATGGTACCTTTCCCAGCGCCCTAGAAACAGCAAGAATTGATAGCCAGAAGTATTGGCAAGCTGAAGATGTCTATCGCCGCATGGAGTTTGGGATTAAGTGTAGCTACGCCCACGGAACCAAAGCAATTCGCACGCATATTGACTCGTTTGATGAACAAGCGGCAATCAGTCTAGGAGTATTCAAATGCCTTCAGCAAGAATGGTCAGAGCGAGTGACGCTGCAAGCCGTTACTCTCGTTAATCTCGACTATTACCAAACCCCTGAAGGCATCATCCTCGCTGATCGTATTGCCGAAATTGGTGGCATCCTTGGTGGTGTAGCATTTATGCATCCTGATTTAGATGCCCAACTAGATACTGTATTCGCCCTTGCGAAAGAACGGAATCTAAACCTCGACTTCCATACTGATGAAACTGACGACCCTGATTCAATTTGCCTACAAAAAGTAGCAGACGCTGCTCTCCGCAACGAATTCACGGGGCAAATTATCTGTGGTCACTGCTGTAGTTTGGCAGTGCAATCACCAGAGGTAGTCGAAAAAACCCTTGATTTAGTCAAACAAGCCAGAATTGGCATCGTTAGCTTACCGATGTGCAATCTCTATCTCCAAGATAGACAACCTAACCGAACACCACGTTGGCGAGGAATAACACTACTACAGGAACTCAAACAACACGGCATTCCTGCGGCAGTGGCTAGTGATAACTGCCGTGACCCGTTTTATGGGTTTGGTGACCATGATGTTTTGGAAGTCTTCACCCAAGCTGTAAGAATTGCCCATTTAGATACGCCTTATGGCGATTCGCCTTGTACTGTTACCAAAACAGCCGCTGACTTAATCAATTTGCCAAACGTCGGGCGGATTGGTGTCGGTCTTCCAGCCGATTTAATTGTCTTCAAAGGGCGCAGCTTTAGTGAAGTGTTATCCCGTTCTCAGCATGATCGAATTGTCCTCAGAAAGGGTAAGTCAATTGATACAACTTTACCGAATTATGCGGAGCTGGATGATTTAGTGGCGAGAAATACCCTATGAAAACAAAATGAACTTTTGAGGAAGTCAGCGTGCGAAAAAGCCTCCTTCCTTGAGTGAGGAAAGAGGCTTTTGTCTTTTGTTATGTGTGTCGAGAATTGACCTGGCACCGAGCTATTTTCCCGTGGGGCAACCCCCAAAGTATCTTCGCCGCAGCAACGTTTCACAACCGAGTTCGGGATGGAGTCGGAGTGGAGCCATCGCGCCAATAGC
>NZ_JACJNU010000009.1:0-31972 GCF_014849525.1 Microcoleus sp. FACHB-SPT15
CTTAAAAGGGTTGGGATCTCAACCTTTGGCGTAGAGGATGTAAGACAGTCTCAGACTGCAATCCTTGCTTGATGCCTGAATCCCATCGGCTTCTAGCCGTGGGAGTGGATCAAAAGGCTGGATTTACAAAATTAGGATGCTCTTGGCGGTACAATACTGGGCGACTCGTAAAGGTTTAGCGACTTGCAGATAGGCTCTCAATATTCATCTTGAAACTTCTGGGCGAATAGGGTGTCTTAGCGGTTCAATTAATGTGTAAATATTGCAATGAAGTTTAGCGAAATTGCCGAAAAACTGAGCGATGCGACCGATCGCAATAGTCTAACTAGCAACCCAGAATTTAACCCAGAAATTACTGGAGTTGCACCAATTGAACACGCTTCTGGCGATACTCTCAGTTATATCGAAGGAGCTAAGTTTGCCGCTATGGTGGGTAAGACAGCCGCAGGTGCTTTGATTTTGCCACGAGATGAAGCCTTACAAGCACAAGCGACACAAAGAGGTAAGGCTTGGATTGCTGTATCTGAACCCCGGTTAGTTTTTGCAAAAGCGATCGCACTTTTCTACAAACCCTTCCACCCGACACCAGAAATCCACCCGACTGCTATCATTCATCCTTCTGCTGAGATTGGTAAAGATGTTTACATCGGTGCCCATGCCGTGATTCAAGTGGGAGTGAAAATTGGCAATGGCGCTTGCATTCATCCCAATGTCGTGATTTATCCTGAAGCCGAAATTGGCGATCGCACTATCTTACACGCGAATTGCACCATCCACGAACGCTCAAAAATTGGCTCAGATTGCGTGATTCATAGCGGTGCTGTCATCGGTGCAGAAGGCTTTGGCTTTGTCCCTATACCAACAGGCTGGTACAAAATGGAACAGTCTGGCTGCACAGTGCTAGAAGATGGTGTCGAAGTTGGCTGTAATACTACCATTGACCGCCCAGCCGTTGGTGAAACACGAGTCGCCCGAAATACAAAGATTGATAACCTAGTGCAAATTGGTCATGGGTGCGAAATCGGGGAGAACTGTGCAATGGCATCACAAGTCGGTTTAGCGGGGGGTGTGAAAGTTGGCAATCGTGTGATTCTTGCAGGTCAAGTGGGAATTGCCAATCAGGCGAAAATTGGAGATGGTGCGATCGCGAGTGCGAAAGCTGGTATTCATAATGATGTAGAACCGGGTGCGATTGTCAGTGGAATCCCCGCCCTTCCTCACAAACTATTTCTCAAAGTTGCTGCCGTTTATAGCCGCCTCCCGGAAATTTATCAAACTCTCAAGCAGCTACAGCGACAGATGGAAGCCAAGAAATAATACTAATTGGATAGGCGTAACTCAACAAAACGAGTTTTCCTACCCCTTCAGCGAGAACCTAAAGCTTAGTCAGTTTCCAGCTACAGAGGGATTGGTAGATTGTTGTGAATTGATAAATTTAGAGCATAAGAAATGGAGCTTTAAATCAATGCAACGTTCAAATTCATCTAAATCACTTTTGTCCAAAGTTGTTGGAGCTAGTGTTCTTGCTGCTAGCGTAGCCTTTGTTCCCTTCACTCTACCTGCTACCGCCCAAACCAACACCGCTCCTGACACGACTACAACGACTGATCAAGGTGTTGAAGCAGTTGAATATGAAGATGAAGATAGTTTTGACTGGGGCTGGTTAGGTTTGCTTGGATTGGGTGGTCTTGCTGGTCTTGCTGGTCGTAAGCGCAATGATGATGTACGTTACCGCCAAGCTGATGATGTGCGGACTACTAACTACGGTCGATAAAACAAGGAAAACGAATAACTTTTTGGGTGTCAGATTTGGTTGATTAGTGGTTTTTGAAATAGACAAGGATGTTACTGGTGGATATTAGATGTCCACCAGTTTTTTCATTGCATTTAATTGGGGGTTTTTATGAGGCTTCTGACTGCAATTCATCCAGACGCGCCAGCACCTCTGTACTATGAATCGCTGGTCTTACCCCAATATAAATTTCTCTTAAAATGCCTTCTGGGTCAATGATGTAGGTGTGGCGTAGAGAGACGGAACCAAGCCAAGAACCATAGGTTTTACTAACTTCTCCATCAGTATCAGCCAACAGAGGAAATTTCAGACCTTCAGAATCACAAAATTCAGCATGGGACTCTACATCGTCTGCACTAACACCGAGAATTTGCACGTTTCTATCTGTATATTTTTGCAAGTCCTGCTGAAACCGACGCGCTTCTAAGGTACAACCAGAGGTGAAATCCTTGGGATAGAAGTAGAGTACAACCCACTTACCCCGATAGTCAGAAAGTGACACCTCACCATCACCTGTATTAGTCGGTAGGGTAAACTCTGGTGCGGATTGATTGAGAGGAGGTTGCTTTCCGCCGAGGGCGTTAGCAGTTGGCGGGAAGTTAAGCCAGGTAAGGAAAGCGAGACAGATAGTGAAAAGAGTGGTTAGAAAAGCGCGACGAGACATCATGGTGAATGAGAACTTTACTTTACATAAGTTTACTTTTTTTTAGCTCAAAGATTAGATGCCTCAAAACAAGGTAGCTTTCAGCTTGAAGTTAGAAATAGTCTCATAGGGAAGAGTAGCAAAAAGCACCAAATTGAACTGATAACGGGCTTCTAGCTATTTCAAGCTCATCAAACTTTCTTACTGAATCTGTAAAATAGCAACAGCAAAAAATAGGTTAGAGCCTGATTTAGAGGGAAAAGTGTGAAACCACTAAATGTGAAGAGATTCTACAACGCTTGTAACCCTGGTAAGACCCTAAACATGGGGAACCCAGACGACCAGAAGTACTACATCAATTTTTCTTCAGTCCGGGGCGGTGAAATCGTTGAGGAACTGGGGCAAACGATTCTGCTGTCTGATGAGTCAACCTGCCAGTTGTTTACAGGACACATCGGCTGTGGTAAGTCTACTGAATTGCTCAGGTTGAAAGAAGAGTTGGAGAAACAATCCTTTCATGTCGTTTACTTCGAGTCGTCTCAAGACTTGGACATGGCAGACGTAGATATCAGTGATATTTTACTTGCGATCGCACGACAGGCGAGTGAAAGCTTAGAAGCTGTTGGCATTAAGCTGAAGCCTGGATATTTTTCTAATTTATTTGGTGAAATCTCAAACTTTTTGCAAACTCCGATTGATTTCTCGTTAGGAGCAGAGTTATCGTTAGGGATTGCGAAAGTTACGGCTCAAACTAAAGAAAGTCCCAAACTTCGGAACCAATTACGAGATTATTTAGAGCCTCGAACCAGTAATATTTTAAAATCGATTAACGACGAACTACTTGCCCCTGCAACTGAGAAACTAAAGCAACGAGGGAAAGAAGGACTAGTCGTCATTGTTGATAATTTAGATAAAGTCGATAACACAGCAAAGCCTTGGGGGCGACGACAGCCAGAGTATTTATTTATTGATCGAGGTGAGCAATTAAGCCGCTTAAAATGTCATGTGGTTTATACGATTCCCTTAGCTTTAATGTTTTCTCCTGAATATGGAAAACTGCAAAGTAGTTTAGGCAGTGCTAAGGTATTGCCAATGGTGCCAGTGCAAGTACGTCAGGGTAATCACTTTGAAGTTGGCATAGAGTTACTACGACAACTGGTACTAACTAGAGCATTCCCTGACTTACATCACCCTGAACGACTCGATAGAGTGACAGAGCTTTTTGATAGTATTGAAACTCTAGATCGATTGTGCTGCGTGAGTGGTGGTCATGTGCGAAACTTACTGCGACTACTGCATGAATGTATTCCAAAAGAACGTCCTCCTCTTTCACGTCACTGCTTAGAAGGTGTGATTAAACAACGCTGTAATGAGCTAACATTAGGCATAAAAGATGAAGACTGGGATTTACTCCGCCAAGTTAGACAAATCAAAAAAGTAAGAGGCGAGGAAGGCTACCAAAGTCTGCTGCGAAGTCTATTTGTATTTGAGTACCGTGATGCCGATGGTTCTTGGTTTGATATCAATCCAGTCTTGGCAGAAGCTAAAGAGTTTAAGTCATGAATGACTTGCCTGAATCTGAAAATACTTCAGCTTTTAACGAAAAGTCTTTGCAGACACTCGCGAATAAGATTGAGCTAACGGAAGGCTTCTCGTTAATTTTGGTGCGCTGCAACTATGCTACTGTGCGATCGCATATAGTTTCCCGATTACGAGAAATCTGTTCTGTAGAAATCCGTGAACTTGTCTTAGATGAGTCGGTTAAAACACTTTATAGCACGATTCAAGCCGCTCTTGGCGAGGAACAGCCTGAGGCTTTAATGGTATTTGGCTTGGAGGCAGTCAGCAACATTGACAAAGTTTTAGTGTCTGCCAATTTGGTACGGGATGAGTTTCGCCGTAATTTTCTTTTTCCCGTTATCTTGTGGGTGAATGATGAAGTTCTGCAAAAGTTGATTCGATTAGCCCCAGATTTAGAGAGTTTTGCCACTACAACTGAATTTGCGATCGCAACGGATGAACTAATCCATACAATCAATAAAAGTGCTGATGATGCATTTAAGAAAATCTTAGGCGCTGGTGCTGGTAGATTTCTTGATAATGCTGTGCTTAATATCGCAGTTGATTCACGTCATCGTTCAGAATTGGAGTCAGCTTTAAGGGATTTGCAAAGGCGGGTAAACCAATTAGATCCAGAGCTAGAAGCTAATCTCCAATTCCTCCTAGGACGCGATGCACAAGCGAATGGACAAATGGAAAAAGCTCGACAATACTATGAGCAAAGTCTAGAGTTTTGGAAACATAGTGATTGTGTAGAACGACATGGGGGATTGCTATTCTACCTAGGCTTGTGGTGGCGGCGATATGCTATTTTACATCGTGCTGAATATCGGCAAGCTTGCCAGCAAGCTAAGATTTACTTTCAGCAGTGTATTGAAGTATTTCAACAAGGTAATCGTCCTGATTTGGCGACTAAGTTTATTAATGCCTTAGGAG
This sequence comes from Microcoleus sp. FACHB-SPT15, assembly GCF_014849525.1. Classification (NCBI taxonomy): domain Bacteria; kingdom Bacillati; phylum Cyanobacteriota; class Cyanophyceae; order Oscillatoriales; family Microcoleaceae; genus Microcoleus; species Microcoleus sp. FACHB-SPT15. Next base: position 4,932 of record NZ_JACJNU010000009.1, read on the forward strand.
AAGTTTTAACACGATTAAAGGAGTGGGATGAACTAGAACGTGTTGCTAAGGACTCAATTCAACTGCATCAAACCTATCCAGATAAAAGTCACCTTGCTTCTTCAGGTTATGCTTATGGACTTTTGGCTGAGGTTGCTCTCAAAAAATCGAACTGGAACGAAGCAAAGAATTATGCGAAACTAGCACTGCAAAAAAATGCTGAACCAGAAGTCGTTACTCATATTTTAAATGCAAACAAAGATTGGAGCTGGGCATGGAAACAGTATCAAAGTTTATATCTATTGTTACTGGCTAAATCACAGCAGTACCTCAGTCAACAGCAAGAAGCGCTAAGTAATTTAGAAAATGCAAGACAAGATTGTAATCCTCAATACGATCCACTGCTTTATATTCGTATTTTAAAAACCTTGCGATCGCTTTATTTTAACCAAGGTGAATATTTTAAAGCCTTTGAAATTAAGCAAGAACAACGCTCTATCGAAGCGCAGTACGGTTTCCGTCCTTTTACAGGTGCAGGAAGCTTGTTACCTCTAAAACGAGTAACGAATCCGGCTTTACAGACAGCAGATATAGATGTAAAAGCACGAGAGCGAATTACGGCAACAGGACAACACCAGGATATTAGTAACTTAATTGAAAGAATATCGCGAAATGACCACAAACTGATTGTAATTCACGGAATGTCAGGAGTGGGGAAAAGTTCGCTATTGCGGGCAGGATTAGTGCCAGAATTGAAACAACGGACAATAAGCGATCGCAATGTCTTACCTGTTCTCTTACGACGAGTAGTTTACACGAATTGGGTCAAAGAGTTAGGCAGACAGCTAGCAGAAATATTGGCGGAAAACGAAATTAGGGCACAAAGCAATCAGGAAGCAGATTTTAACCCTAAACCATTCGATACTCAAGATTTAAAAATTGATTCAACAGATGCAATTATTGAACAGTTAAGAAGAAATGTAGAGAGTAATCTATTAACTGTTTTGATTTTTGATCAGTTTGAAGAGTTTTTCTTCATTTGTACTAATTTATGTGAACGACAGCAATTCTATGAGTTTCTTCGAGTTTGTCTGAACCTCCCGTATCTAAAAGTAATTTTATCCTTACGAGAAGACTATTTACATTATTTATTAGAGTGCGATCGCTATACAAATCTAGATGTTATCAACCAAAACATTTTAGATAAAAATATCCGGTACTATTTAGGAGACTTTTCTCCAAAACGTGCTAAATCAGTAATTAGCGAATTAACAGAGCGATCGCAATTCTACTTACAACCCGAACTCATCGACCAATTAGTGCAGGATTTAGTTGGAGAATTGGGAGAAATTCGCCCAATTGAGTTGCAGGTAGTAGGAGCGCAACTGCAAACAGATTACATCACAACGCTCGAACAATATCATCAGCTAGGGAGCAATCCTAAAGAAAAACTGGTTCAGCGTTCCCTTGAAGATGTTATCAAAGATTGTGGTGCTGAAAATGAACGTGCTGCTCGTCTAGTTTTGTACTTATTAACCAATGAAAATGGGACTCGCCCTCTCAAAACTCGCGCTGAGTTGATAGCAGATTTAGAAGTATTGGGCTTTGAGTCAGAGACAAAGCAATTAGATTTAGTCCTAGAGATATTAGTCGGTTCTGGACTAGTATTTTTGGTGCCAGAATCTCCAGCTAACCGTTATCAACTTGTTCACGACTATCTGGTTGCCTTTATTCGCCAACAACAAGCACCTGGCTTGCTAGAAGAACTGGTAGAAGCGAAAGAGAAACAGAAGCTAACAGAAGCGCAACTGAGACAAGCACTGCGGGAGAAAGAAGAGGTACTGCGCTTAGAACAGCAGGAACGCAAGCGGGCAGAAATTGCGGAGATTGAAGCGTTAAGTTCACTTTCACAAGCTTTGCTTCTCTCCCATGATCACTTGGGAGCATTAATCGCTGGTATTAAGGCAGTTAAAAAATTAGAAGCCATGGAAGCGCTAGCTGATCTCAAGATTAGGACAGTAGATCGGCTGCGGCAGACAGTCTACTCTGTGAGAGAGCGTAATCGCTTTCATGGACATAGGGAAGCTTTAAAAAGTGTCTGCTTCAGTCCAAATGGTCAGATGCTTGCTTCGGCTAGCAGTGACGGTACAGTGAAGCTTTGGGCATTGGATGGCACAGAACTGCAAACCTTTCACGGGCATAGCGATAAAGTTTTTACTGTCAACTTCAGTCCAGATGGTCAGATGCTTGCTTCAGCGGGTGATGATTGCACAGTGAAGCTTTGGGCATTGGATGGTACAGAAGTGCAAACCTTTTACGGGCATAGCGACAAGGTTTTTACTGTCAGCTTCAGTCCAGATGGTCAGATGCTTGCCTCAGCTAGCCTTGATACCACTGTAAAACTCTGGCGTTTGGATGGTACAGAAGTGCAAACCTTTTGCGGGCATAGCGCTTCAGTCAGTAGCGTCAGCTTCAGTCCCGATGGACAAGTGCTTGCCTCAGCTAGCTTTGACCGGACAATCAAACTCTGGCGTTTGGATGGTACACCAGTGCAAACCTTGCGCGGGCAGAGTCGTTTCTTTGACATCAGCTTTAGCCCAGATGGTCAGATGCTTGCTGCGGCTAGTAGTAACCGGACAATAAAAGTTTGGCGTTTGGACGGTACACAAGTGCAAACCCTTCAAGGACATGGCGACAAGGTTTATCGGATTAGCTTTAGTCCCGATGGGCAGATGCTGGCTTCGGCTAGCCTGGACACAACGGTAAAACTCTGGCGTTTGGATGGAGATGGTACAGAAGTGCAGACCTTTCACGGGCATAGTGATAAGGTCAATAGCGTCAGTTTCAGTCCCGATGGTCAGATGCTGGCTTCGGCTAGTGGCGATCGCACAGTGAAACTTTGGTATCTCAATAGTCAAGAATTACAAATATTTCATAAACACTGTAGTCCGGTCAGTAGCGTTAGCTTCAGTCCGAATGGTCAAACCCTTGCCTCGGCTAGCAGCGATCGCACAATAAAACTCTGGTGTTTGGATGGCACAGAACTGCAAACCTTTCGTGGGCATAGCGATTTAGTGGGTAGTGTCAGTTTTAGTCCCGATGGTCAACTGCTTGCCTCAGGTAGTCGCGATCGCACAATGAAACTCTGGCGTTTAGATGGCACAGAATTGCGAACGTTTCAGGGGCATAGTGATTGGGTGAGAAGTATCAGCTTCAGTCCCGATGGTCAACTGCTTGCCTCAGGGAGTAGTGACAATACAATAAAACTTTGGAGTTTGGATGGCACAGAACTACAAACCATTCACGGGCATAGCGATCGGGTTTATAGTCTCTGCTTCAGCCCCGATGGGCAGATAATTGCCTCAGCTAGCACCGATCGCACAGTGAAACTTTGGAGTTTGGACGGCACAGAACTACAAATCTTTCGAGGACATACCAATAAGGTCTGTAGTGTAAGCTTTAGCCCTGACGGACAAACAATTGCCTCTGCTAGTGATGACCAGACGGTGAAGCTCTGGCGTTTAGATGGCACAGAACTACAAACTTTTTATGGGCATAGCAGTTCAGTCTTTTGTGTCAGATTCAGCCCAGATGGTCAGACACTTGCTTCAGCTAGCCGCGATCGCACAGTGAAACTTTGGCGTTTGGATGGTACAGAACTACAAACCTTTCAGAAGCATAGCGATTGGGTATGGGACGTTAGCTTTAGTCCTGATGGTCAGACACTTGCCTCAGCTAGTCATGATTGCACAGTAATGCTAATCAGATGGAATTTGGGTTTAGAGGATTTACTCGTGCGTGGCTGCAACTGGCTTAGAGATTATCTGAAGACTAACCCGAATGTGAGCCAAAGCGATAACCCTTGCGGGATGCTTCGCTAGCGCACTTTGGTGCGATGGTATTTGCACTTCAAAGTAAATCAATAACCCGCCTAATCTTCCACCACTTCAATTAAATCTTCAATCATTACATCGAATGTGCGAGCCAGTTTTTGCAGCGCCGTCACGTCAACTGTTGCTAACGGGACTTTAACAAATATCAAGCCCAAATAAAGCCCAAAGCGGCTTTACGGTACTTAAACAGATATGAAGCCCAAATAAAGCCCAAAGCAGCTTTGTAAGCTACGAATACGTCACGATTGTGGTTCAACCACGTAGGCGTTGCGGAAAGACATCGCAGTGCGAAAAGCCTCTAATGCCTCAACAAAGGTATTTAAAGATTTGTTGGCCCACCTGCGTCTTAATCCTCCGGTTAAGGTATGCCATAAAATAAATGTATAGGCACAAAATACCAGAATGAAATGACGTATTAAGCTGCGATAATCTCTAACTTGATATTCAGATAAGCCCAACCATCCTTTTAGCTCTGGCTTTTTTTTGAATTCAATATCTTTTTTTCCTTGAGGTAAAGAATTGGCATGTTGATATAACTCTATATCTAACGGCAAGCTTTTTTTGCCATCATATAGATGAAGCGTTATCCGCCATTTGAGACAGGTTTTTTCGTTCGCTTTCCCCCGATAATCCCCCGATATAGTTCATTCACTCCCGTTTTTGCGCTTGATGCGAAAAGATATCATCAAAGCGCTTACACCATCTATCGAAGCAAGGGGGCATAGCGGCGGGAGTTGTTTGTTTCACAGCTCAGTTCTTAACGTGACGTGTTTGCCGTTGCTGTATTTTACCCTTATTTACTCTTTTTTTTCGTTTAAGTCCCATTAAGTGGCAAGGATTGTTGCCGTCCGGTTAGCTTTGCCGTTAGCCTCTCCAAAACAGATCTTTTTTGCGCCGTAAAGAGTCCTTACTGATTCTTCGACCATTAATAACTAAGGAGTAGCGTGTCCATTACACGATCATCCAAATCAATTAGCTTCAGCCATGCTAGCGTCAAGCATTTGCCACGCCATCTCCTGACCTGCCCGTAAGGGCACAAGTCCGGATTCAGTAAATGGCACTTCATCGGGAACGCGCCAGGTCGTTCTTGTCAAGGTAATCTGTTCCGTATTGCGCGGGAGTTGATAAAAATCTGGCCCATAGAAGCTGGCGAAAGCTTCAAGTTTATCGAGTGCATCAACGCTCTCAAAAGCTTCTGTGTATAACTCCATCGCGTGCAGAGCCGAGTAGCAACCCGCACAGCCACAGGAACTTTCTTTGCCATTGCGGGGATGGGGGGCGCTATCGGTGCCAAGAAAAAACTTAGGATTACCAGAGGTTGCCGCTTGCAGAAGGGCTAGGCGATGCTCCTCACGTTTCAATATTGGCAGGCAATAAAAATGGGGGCGAATGCCACCTTGAAATAGGATATTGCGGTTAAATAACAAATGTTGTGGGGTGATCGTTGCAGCGATGTTGTTCGCAGACAGGACATACTGCACAGCATCTGAGGTGGTAACGTGTTCAAGCACCACGCGCAGGTTGGGAAATCGCTGCTTGAGGGGGATCAAATGTCGCTCGATAAATACCTTCTCGCGATCGAACATATCGACACTTTGATCCGTCACTTCCCCGTGCAGTAGTAAAGGCATGTCTACCTGCTGCATCGCTTCAAAGACGCGATCGCACTTACGAATGTCGGTCACCCCGAAGTCTGAATTGGTGGTTGCACCGACTGGGTAGTACTTTACCGCTTTGACAAACTGGTATGCTTTAGCCCGGATAATTTCTTCGGGGCTGGTGTTGTCGGTGAGGTAGAGCGTCATCAGTGGCTCGAACCGTTGGCCCGCCGGAATCGCTGCGAGGATGCGAGCGCGATAAGCCGCCGCATCAGCTACCGAGCGTACTGGGGGCTTCAAGTTCGGCATGATGATCGCGCGGGCAAACTGACGCACCGTGTGGGGCAGAACCGCTTTCAGCGACGCACCGTCGCGTAGATGCAGATGCCAGTCGTCAGGCCGGGTCATGGTAAGCTTTTGCATCTCTCAATTATAAAACCGCTATTGCTTTAGCAAGAAAGACACAAGCTAAGAACGTCCAGGCACACTGGCTGCCAAAAGATAATCAGTTTGATGCAGAGGTCTATTTGCAGCGGGTGAAGGGGAACGTTAGGAACAAAAATCAGTAGGCAGATGCTGTGACCGCCAGTAGGATGGGGACAGAGTGACCTGTTCATCGTTCCTACCTAGCTCTAGACGTTGATGCATACCTACACGCTGCCGGGCACTGATTTGAGAGTTTCGCGAGTTGCCTATGGCTGCATGAATATTGGCGGCACTTGGGATGATACACCGCTTTCTACAGATGTGCGGGAAAGTGCATCTCGGGCCATTAAGGCAGCTCTGCAAGCAGACATTACCCTGTTTGACCATGCAGATATTTATGCGCGGGGCAAGTCAGAGAAGGTGTTTGGTGATTTGCTCAAAGCCTCGCCAGGTCTGCGTGAGCAAATTGTGCTTCAGTCGAAGTGCGGTATTCGTTTCGCGGGAGATCCTCAGCCTAGCGACCCCCAGCGCTACGACTTTAGCTATGAGCACATCGTTGCGTCAGTGGAGGGCAGTTTGCAAAGACTGCAAACCGACTACCTCGATATTCTGCTGCTGCATCGCCCTGACCCACTGGTAGAATCCGAGGAGGTCGCGCGAGCATTTGATGCGTTGCAGACAGCGGGCAAGGTGCGCTACTTCGGCGTTAGTAATCATACAGTAGGGCAGATTGAGCTATTGCAAAAGAGCTTGGAGCAACCGCTGTTGATCAATCAGGTGGAGCTAAGCCTGCTGCACTCGTATTTGATTGATGAGGGCGTTGTTGCAAACGTGTCTGGTGTCAACTCGACCTTGGCAACCGGAACGCTGGACTACTGCCGCAACCACAATATCTTGATACAGGCCTGGGGACCCCTGGCAGGTGGCAAGCTTTTTAAGCCTAACGCAGAAGCCGATCCGGCGTTGAGCAAGATGGCTCAGCTGGTGGGTCAGTTGGCTGAAGCAAAGCAGACAAGTCGTGAGGCCATTGTTCTCGCTTGGCTGTTGCGCCATCCTGCGGGCATTCAACCGATTGTGGGGTCAACTAAGCCAGAACGGATTGCAACGTGCGCTTTAGCCGATGAAGTCGCTTTGACGCGGGAAGAGTGGTACTCGTTGTTTACAGCAGCTAGGGGTGGGCGGGTTCCCTAAACAGGGGCGGGTCCGATGCTCTAGGCGGGGATAGCGATCGCACTCACTCCTGTTGATATATCAGTGATTGTGAGCGTGTTCAAACTCATAAACATAGAAGAGCCGACTGAATTTCTTAAGCAGGTATCCTACTGTTGCAAATAGGATTGCACTCAATAGCGCCAACCAAAACCCGGCAGGAGGGACAACCGTTAAAACAGAGGTTGCTGTTTGTTCTATAGATGCTGCCGCCACCTTCATCGCCACAGCTCGTGCATCCACCATCACGCCTAGACCAAAACACACCCCCGCAGCCACATAAGCCAACACAGAGAGACGGTTAATCGTTTTCAGGGCATCCTGGCAAACCTGGCAATGTTGAGTATGGGTTGTCCACACATCAAACAATTTCTGCTTGTCTCGCTCCCCTGATGGCAGCTCGGAATTACATCCTGAATCCCAAGGGATACCGCCTCCGGCTCTTTTTGAGAGCCATTGACGAAATGCAATCACCATCTTGTCTTGGGGATTGGGCGTATAGACGGCATCCAGCCATTTATGCTTGCCCCGTTTGCTTAGAATCTTCTCCTGGTAATGGAGAAACACCGCATCCTGATGCAGGAACAGAGATGCCAACACATGAGTTAACCAGACTGGCATCGGTAGCGCAAAAAATCCCAACCCTGGCGGTTTCTTCCCCGCCTTATTCTTCACCAACACCTGGCATCCGATATGACGACACCATCCAGGACGAGTTGGACTGGCGTATAAAGCTAGGATAAGTTTCCCGCCATCTTTAAACGTTGAGACAATTCTCATATGACTTGGCGGTTGAAAGTCGTGAACCGCTTGCTCGATGCTTGGAGCCGTAGGCGTAATTGCAAAGGAGAATCCTTCCTGAGTAGACATCTCCCGGATGCGAGGCATGTCGTAGTACTTGGCATCCTTGTACCGACTGCCAACAATACCGTGGTGAGAGACAGGGACATGGGCTGGATCGGCCACATTCTCCATGAAAAAGTCCCATCCATAGGGGAGGTCGCGGATATTCCAAAAGAGCTGCACTACCCTATCCGAGTCTTCCTCAAGTTCTGGAATAATTCGCGGTGCCCTTAATTGACTTTCAGCCTGTGCCTGTTGACCTGACTCAGCCCATACCCACAAAAGACCTTGACGTTCCTGGGTAGGATAAGCAACAGCACAGGACTTTTTGTTTGAGCAGTGCTTCGCCTCAGTCTCCTGATCTTTGGATTGGGGAATGCTGACGCAGTTTCCCTCAGAATCAAAACGCCAAGCGTGGTAGGCACATAAAAGGGTGCCATCCGACTCAACACGACCTTCAGAAAGTGGGACTAGTCGATGAGGACAAACATCTTCAAAGCAGCGCCATTGACGAGAGCCATCGCGCCACAAGACAATATCTTTCCCTAGCAACTGCATGGCTAGGGGACGTGATGGGTCTAGAAAATCTACAACGGCTACTGGATACCACTGCTTTGTCCATTGGAAGAGTTCTTTGTCTTCCTCTTTAAGTTGTTCAACAGCGTCGCGTATATCCCCTTGTAGACTGGTCTGGGTAGTCACAGGTACTCCTTGGTCTTCTTAAGGCGCATGAGCTTGCTTAATAAATTTTAATATAGACGTTTTTCCGGGTAACGTTAGGGTGAAGAGGTTGCATTGAGTTTCACTTCGTTTAATTACCTGAATGTTGGTAACGACAGCTTCTGTGTTTTTAGTGACAGCGTTATGGATTATGCGCTCGCCATTGACTTTCTCCAGGATTCCGACCCTATCCTGGGACGACTTACCGAAGACTAAAAATATTTAGAATTTTAGCTGACCGTTATAGAAATCGCCGAAAAAGATTTGGTTTAATCTGATAGCTGGGCTGTACAATTACGAACTTCGACTCAGCGAACATAGGGATAAGGAGAAATTATGATTGATGGCTAGCGATCGCTTTTGTTCAGACCCCATAGTACCCCAGCGACGACTTTTGCAAGAGGTCTAATGAATAATGCAATCCTTGGCTGGAGTTTTTGAAGGCTGACATAGCTTATTAGAGTTGGTTCCAATTCTACATCAGCTCCTTGGACTTTCCTGAACGGTTACATTTTTGATGAATCTGAACTGAACTAGAGCTAGGCTTAACCTAGAGAGTGCTCTGTAAGTGGCAAAGTTATTCTCATTGCCCAGTCAGTCCTTGGAGTTTGCGGTCATCAGCCATTATGAAAATTTTACTGGTAGAGGATGATGCGCTCATTGTTGAGCCACTTGCCAAAGCCCTGATTGACCAACGCTATGCTGTTGATGTGGCTACAGATGGTCAAGCGGGTTGGGAATTGCTCGAATCCTTTACCTATGACTTAATCCTGTTGGATGTCATGCTGCCCAAGCTTGATGGGATGACGCTTTGTCGGCGGCTCCGATCGCAGGGCAATCAAACCCCAATTCTTCTATTGACTGCCCAGAAGACCAGCACCAATACAGCCATAGGTTTGGATGCAGGGGCGGATGACTATGTTGCTAAACCTTTTAATTTACAGGAGTTATTGGCTCGTATCCGCGCCTTACTGCGGCGGGGAGGAGCAGCGTTACCACCGCTCTTGGAGTGGCGAAACCTGAAGCTTGACCCTAGTATTTGTGAAGTGACCTGCAACAGTCAATCGGTACGTTTGACGCCCAAAGAATATAGTCTGCTAGAACTTTTCCTGCGTAATCCGCATCGCATCTATAGCACTAGTGCATTGATTGATCACATCTGGTCATTTGAAGAACCGCCTACAGAAGACACCATCCGCTCCCATATCAAGGGATTGCGCCACAAGATCAAGGCAGCAGGGGGTTTAGACGATCCAATTGAGACAGTTTATGGCATTGGCTATCGACTCAGACTAGCAGAAGAAAATAGCAAAGGAGCCAAGGAGCAAAAGAGTAAAGATGGAAAGAGGCAGGAGAGCAAACGAGTAGAAGAATCTACAGTCAAATCGCAGACTGAAGCCGGAATCACCAATATTTGGGAACAGGTTAAAGAGGATACCAATGGTCGCGTTGATGTGCTTGAGCAAGCTGTGGCACTGTTGCTCCAAAATAAGCTGAGTGACGAATGGCGGCAACAAGCAGAGTGGGCGGCGCACAAGTTAGCTGGCTCGTTGGGTATGTTTGGGGCTGATGAAGGCTCCCGTTTGGCTCAAGAAATCGAAACGTTATTGGAAAAGGGAGTATCGCTGGATCGCGATCGCACGCAGCAGCTTTCCCAACTCGTCACAGCGCTGCGCCAGGAAGTGCAACGCATGAACACCGGGCAACTTCCTGAAATAATCTCAGCAGGTGAACCCATTGATGAGCGTCCTTGGCTGTTAATCGTGAGTCCAAATCAGCTATTGGCTGAACAGTTGGCGGCCCAGACATCGAGTTGGGGAATGCGATCGCAAATCACTCCAAACCCCGTTGTCGCTAGAGAACAGATAACCGATCAGCGCCCGAATGCTGTTTTGCTTGATTTTTCTGCTGCTAACACCCTTGATAACAATTTGACACTGTTAGCGGAACTGAGTGCCTGTACTCCACCCGTACCCGCTCTTGTCCTCACACAACAGGATAGTTTGATTGATCGCGTAAAAATCGCTCGTCTAGGCGGACGGCGGGTTTTACAGCAGCCTGTCACGGCTACTCAGGTATTAGAGGCAGTTAATCAATTGCTGCAAAATATCCGTCTGACTAAAGCAACGGTGATGATTGTAGACGACGATCCGCAGGTGTTAATGGCGCTACAGCGTTTACTAATACCTTGGGGGCTTTATGTCTCCGTTCTCGACAATCCGCTCCTATTCCTGGATACGCTGGAGGCTACCCCACCCGATATATTAGTTCTGGATGTAGAAATGCCGCATATCAGTGGGATTGAGCTATGCCAGGTGGTTCGCAATGAGCCACGCTGGAGTGGATTGCCTATCCTGTTTCTCACGGCTCATACTGATGCTGAAATCATGCATCGGGTATTTGCCGCAGGTGCGGATGATTACGTAAGAAAGCCGATTGTTGGTCCAGAACTCGTCAACCGGATTTTCAATCGCTTGGAGCGATCGCGTCTGCTCAAAACGCTATCAGAAACTGACGCCTTGACTGGAGTTGCCAATCGTCGCAAGTCCACTCAAGAGTTGACTCAATTTCTGGAATGGAGCCGACACTGCCATCAACCGTTCTGCTTCGCGATCGTGAAGCTAGACCATCTAGGTCACATTACTCAACAATACGGTCATGCGGCTGGAGATGAAGTGCTAGCCCGATTTGGGGAACTGTTACGGCAAACATTCCATAGTGAGGATGTTGTTGGTCGCTGGGGAGGTGCAGAATTTGTGGTGGGTATGTCCGGCATGACGAAAGAAGACGGTGTGCGACGGCTTGGAGACCTGCGGAAGATGCTGCGTCAATTTGAGTTCAAGGGGGAAAACGGCACCTCGTTTCGAGCGACCTTTAGCGTGGGAGTTGTTCAGTATCCTCAAAATGGGGATGCGCTACAGTTGCTTTATCGAGCTGCTAGTGCTGTGTTGGGTCGAGAGGATGTGAGGGGCGATTCTGTCTAGGGGGAGTGTTTTGCGATCACATTGAGATGTCAGGTGTTCAGATTCCCGACATCTTAAAGAAGTCAGGAATCTCGGCTTCACGAAGAGTTTTAATTGAAGGTAAATACGATCATGAATATTGCTGGCTACACGGTCTTAGACGTGATTTATGAGGGAATAAATACCATCATTTATCGTGCTGCTAAAGAGCCAGAACATACCTGCGTTATTATCAAAACCCTAAAAGCTGAGTATCCCACAATTGAAGAACTCACAAAACTGAGGCATGAGTTTAAAATCCTCCAGCCTCTAGATATTGATGGAATTCTGAAACCAATTGCTCTAGAAAGTTATCAGAATGGCTTAGCTCTAATTCTGCCCGATTTTAAAGGAGAAGCACTGACAACTTTTTTCTCGGCTCAAGCACTTGAGTTGAGCCAATTTTTGCAAATTGGTATCCAGTTGGCTTCAACCTTAGCTCAGCTTCATCAGAATAATATTATTCATAAAGATATTAAACCTCATAACATCCTGATTGATTCAACAACAGGTAAAGTTAACATTATTGATTTTAGTATTGCTTCTCGTTTATCTAGAGAAAATAAAACAGTTAATAATTCTAGTTCGTTGGTTCACGAAGCATCCTCTGTTGGTGTACCGCAGGACATCGGAGTAGGCACGCTTGCCTATATGGCACCAGAGCAAACCGGGAGAATGAATCGTGCGATCGATTATCGGACTGACTTCTACGCTTTAGGCGTTACGTTTTACGAAATGCTAACGGGTCAGTTGCCCTGTCCGACAACTGATGACCCACTAGCAATGGTTCACTGCCATATTGCGAAAACTCCAATTCCACCAGAGGAATTAAATCCAGCCATTCCTCTGGCGATATCTGACATTGTAATGAAACTGCTTGCCAAGACAGCAGAAGACCGTTATCAGAGTGCGCTGGGACTGAAAGCCGATCTAGAAGTTTGTTTGAGGATGTTGCAAACGTCTGGGGAGATTGCTCATTTCAAAGTTGGAGAACTGGATTTATTTAGTCAATTTTCGATACCGCAGAAGCTGTATGGACGCGAACAGGAAGTTGGTTTGCTAATGGATACTTTTGACCGTGTCAGTTCTGGCAGAACAGAAATGATGCTGGTCAGTGGTTACTCCGGAATTGGCAAATCCTCGCTGGTGAATGAGGTTCACAAACCAATTGTGCGTCAGCGAGGATACTTTATTTCTGGTAAGTTTGACCAGTTCAAGCGCAATATTCCCTATGCGTCTATCATTCAAGCGTTTCAGGACTTGATGCGGCAGCTACTGACAGAAAGCGATCGCAAAATAGAAAGTTGGAAATCAAAACTTTTAGAAGCCCTCGGTTCCAACGGTCAAATCATTATTGATGTGATTCCTGAATTGGAACGGATTATTGGTTCGCAGCCAGCCGTTCCTCAACTGAGTCCATCTGAATCGCAAAACCGATTCAATCGGGTGTTCCGACAGTTCATCCATGTATTTAGCCAACCCGAACACCCACTTGTCGTCTTTCTAGATGACTTGCAGTGGGCTGATTTATCTTCTCTCAAGCTCATTGAGCTAATCGTGACCGATCCGGATAGCCAATATATGCTGCTAATTGGGGCATATCGAGACAATGAGGTCAGTGCCACTCATCCCTTAATTCATACCTTAGAGCAAATTCAACAGGCTGGGGCGGTTATAAATAACATCATTCTCCAAGCTTTGAATATTGTTCATGTTAGCCAATTAGTCGCTGATACCCTCCACAGTGCTGCTGACCAAGCTAAGCCATTAGCTGATTTAGTTTTCAAGAAAACACAAGGTAATCCTTTCTTCTTAACTCAGCTACTCAAATCGCTTCATCAGGAAGATCTACTGTCATTTAATTTCAGTCAAGGTTGCTGGCAGTGGGATATCGATGTTCTTCAAGGCATTAATATCACCGATAATGTCGTTGAGCTGATGGTTAGCCAAATTCAAAAGCTGTCGCCCAAGACGCAGAATGTCCTAAAGTTAGCCGCCTGCATTGGGGACAAATTTACGTTAGATGTTTTAGCCATTGTCAATGAAAAATCTCAGTCAGAGACAGCAAATGATTTGTGGGAAGCTCTACAAGCCGATTTGATTCTACCTCTCTCTGATGCTTATAAAACTCCACTGGTGCTTGACCTAGAAACCTCAACTACTTTGCAAGTTGAGCCGTTGAAAGTTGGCTACAAGTTTTTGCACGATCGCGTGCAACAAGCTGCCTACTCTCTCATTCCAGACTCACAGAAGAGAGAGACTCACCTAAAAATCGGTCAGTTGCTCCTACAAAATACGACGTTTGAAGAACGAAAAGAAAACATCTTTGCATTAGTCAACCAACTAAATTACGGTGCAGACTTACTCACCCTAGATTCGGAAAAATATGAACTAGTTGAACTGAATCTCATTGCAGGACAGAAAGCGAAAGCATCAACAGCGTATGAGTCGGCTGTCAAATATTTTAATATCAGTTTTGGACTCTTGCCAGACAATAGTTGGGAGAGTCAGTACGACCTAACATTAGCGCTGTATAACGAAGCATTAGAGGCAGCATTTTTAAGCGGCGATTTCGACGCGATGCAGAACTATCTTGAGGTAGTGGAAGACTGTGCTAGAACGCTACTAGACAAAGTAAAGGTGTATGAAATTCAGATTCAAGCCTATACCAGGCAGAACAAGCTCACAGAAGCGATTAATAAGGGATTGCAAGTCTTAAAACTATTGGGGATAGAATTTCCTGAACAACTGAGCTTAGCAGAGATTGGACAAGGTTTGCAGGAAACTGCATCAATTTTGAGCGGAAAGGAACCGTCTGACTTGATAGATTTACCTCAAATGACAGACTCAGATAAACTAGCCGCCTTAAAGTTGCTGTCGAGTATATTTTCTTCAGCCATCTTCTGTGCTCCAGAACTGATGGTTCTAGTGGTATGTAAACAAGTCAATCTATCTGTCCAATATGGTAATGCTTCTATGTCTGCCTTTGCATACTCCCTTTATGGTGGTTTTCTGTGCGGGCTTGTGGGAGATATCGAGCAAGGTTATCAGTTTGGTCAATTAGCGTTAAATCTACTCTCGAAATGGAGTGCTGAAGAAATTAGCACTAGGACTCACCATGCAGTCAATGTCCTAGTCCGGCATTGGAAAGAACATATTAGGAATACCCTAGATTATTTTCGGTCAAATTACATTAATGGATTAGAAAAAGGAGATTTAGAGTATGGCAGCTACAGTGCATTTGAATACAGCTCTCATGCTTATTTATCTGGTCAGAAACTAACTATTTTAGAACAAGAAATAGCTCTGTACTGGGATGCCATTCATAAGGTTAAGCAAGAAACAACACTTCATTACCAAGAAATCTATTGGCAAGCTGTTTTAAACATAACGAGCAAAACTCAAAATCACTGTATTTTAAGTGGTGAGATTTACAATGAACAGATAATGTTGCCGCTGCACCAGCAAAAAAATGACCGAATGGCAATTTATATATTATATTTTAATAAGCTTTTGATTTGCTGTTATTTTGCAGAGTATTCAGAAGCTATAAAAAACGCAAATATAGCCGAAGAATATTTAGATACGGCAGCAAGTTTGGTTATTTTACCTATCTTTTATTTTTACGATTCTTTAGTGCATTTGGCAGTGTATCCTAATGCTTTACGGTCTGAGCAACAGGACATTCTCGATAAAGTAAAAGCCAACCAAGAAAAAATGCAGAAATGGGCGTACCATGCCCCAATGAATTTTAAGCATAAGTACGAGCTTGTAGAGGCAGAGAAGGCGCGGGTTTTAGGGCAAGTTGCCACAGCAATGGAGCTGTACGACCGGGCGATCGCAGGAGCCAGAGAGCAGGGATATATCCAAGAAGAAGCACTGGCTAATGAACGGGCAGCAGAATTTTACTTGTCCCTTGGTAAGGAGAAGTTTGCTCAGATTTATCTAACAGAATCCTATTATGGATACGCTCAATGGGGAGCAACAGCAAAACTCAAAGATTTAGAAGCAAGATACCCGCAAATTCTGGTGGGGAGAACTAACCAAGAAACTTTAACTAAGGAAGGAGCGCGAAGAACAACTCTAACGACTGATAGTACTGCATCTCTAGATATAGCTACAGTTCTCAAGGCATCACAAGCTCTGTCTGGCGAGATTGTTCTCGATGAATTACTGGTTAAGTTAATGAAAATTGTAATTGAGAATGCTGGTGCTGAAACTGGATTCTTAATTCTAGAAAAATCAGGTGAATTGCTTATAGAGGCTCAAGGAACTACCGAAAAAACTGAGGTTATGGTACTGCAATCGCTACCATTAGCTACTAGTCAGCAATTACCTGTCTCTATCATTAAGTATGTAGAGAGAACTCATGAAGACGTTATTTTAAATGATGCATCCTCTTCAGGAATTTTCACGACTGATACTTATATCATTAACAAAGAAACAAAATCAGTTCTATGTACGCCACTGATTCATCAAGGTAAGCTTGTAGGTATTCTTTATCTAGAAAATAATTTAACAACTGGAGCATTTACTTTCAATCACCTAGAATTACTAAAGCTTTTATCATCTCAAGCCGCCATCTCGATAGAAAATGCCCGTCTTTATAAAGACTTAGAAGCAGCAAATAAAGGTTTGGAAACTAAAGTACAACAGCGCACCTTAGAGTTACAGGACAAGAACATCCAGCTACAACAAGAAATCAGCGATCGCAAACGCGCAGAACAAGTGGCTGAGGCTGCCAACAGAGCGAAGAGTGAATTCTTGGCAAATATGAGCCATGAACTCCGAACTCCCCTTAACGGCATTTTAGGTTACACCCAAATCCTGAACAAGGACAACACGTTGACAGACCCGCAAAAGAGTGGTGTTAATACCATCCATCGCTGTGGCGAACATCTGCTGATGTTAATTAACGATATTTTGGACTTGTCCAAAATCGAAGCTCAAAGAATGGAACTCTACCTGAACAATTTCCAACTTCGAGATTTTCTGGAAGGGATTGTTGCAATCTGTCGAATTCGGGCTGAGCAAAAAGGAATATTGTTCACCTATAAAGTGCTTTCGCAACTTCCCAAATCAATTCGGGCAGATGAAAAACGGTTGCGGCAAGTTCTGATTAATCTACTGAGCAATGCGGTTAAATTTACCGAAAATGGTGAGGTAACCTTTAAAGTTGGAGATGTCGATAGTTTTGAAGGCTCAGCTTTGAATTATGAGTTAATAGATTCAACTCAAAACTCAAAACCTCTACGGGGTGCGTCTCCCTATTCGGAAAAGGTTCCGAATACCGACGCGCTCATAACTCCTAACTCCTCCAAACTTCGGTTTCAGGTAGAAGATACTGGCATGGGAATAACACAGGAGCATCTCCAGGAAATCTTTCTGCCATTCCGACAAGTGGGCGATCGCCATCGGCAGATTGAAGGAACTGGGTTGGGATTAGCCATCAGTCGCCAACTCATTCAAATGATGGGAAGTGACATCAACGTCCAGAGTACGCTTGGAAAAGGAAGCATTTTCTGGGTTGATTTAGAGCTAGCTGAAGTTGACTGCACGTCTGATATAGCCTCTCCCGATCGCCGGTGTGTTCTTGGAGTCAAAGGCGGCAAGCGAAAAATCCTGGTGGTGGACGACAGGGAGGAAAATCGCTTAGTTCTGACCAATCTACTACAGCCGTTAGGATTTGAAGTGGTAGAAGCAATCAATGGTCAAGAGGGTCTGCATAAGGCACACCAAATTCAACCCGATGCGATTTTAATGGATTTGGTAATGCCTGTTATGGATGGGTTTGAGGCAACCCGGCAGATCCGGATGTCTCCAGACTTACAGCAGATGGTTATTATTGTGACCTCGGCTAGCGCATTTGATATGGATCGGCAGCAGAGTCGAGAAGTTGGCTGCAATGACTTTCTACCGAAGCCAATCCGTGAAGCCGAGCTTTTGGAGCGATTATCCCTTCATCTGAAGCTAGAGTGGATTTATGAAGATGAAGACAAGGGGACAAAAATAGTAGGAGAAAAGGAAATATTATCTCCTCCTATCTCCTCATCCCCCCATCCCCCTATCTCTCCTGCTCCCCCTGCTGAAGAAATCGCAGCTTTACTTCACTTGGCAATGATGGGCGACCTCAAAGGAATCGCTGAGCGAGCCACTAAATTAGAAATGCTCGATCCGCAGTGGGTTCCCTTTGCAACCCATCTTCGCCAACTAACTAAAGGTTTCAGAGCGCGGCAAATCTTAGAATTTATCAAACTGTTTCAGAGGTCAGAATAACGACTCAGCAAGTCAAAAGTCATAAAGAAAGAAACCTGTATTTGCACGACTTTCAGCGAGTGACTATATGCAAGTTAAATGTGGAATAGTTTATGAGTGAAAAGGGAGTCATCCTAATTGTGGATGACACACTGACCAATTTAGAAGTCTTGTTTGGTTGTTTGACCAATGCTGGCTTCAAAATTTTGGTGGCGGAAGATGGGATGAGTGCGATCGAGAACGCGAAGTATGCCTTACCTGATTTAATCCTGCTAGATATCCTAATGCCATCAATAGATGGGTTTGAAACGTGCCGTCGTCTGAAAGCGGATGAAGCAACAGCAGAAATTCCAGTCATTTTTATGACCGCACTGAGTGAAACTGTAGATAAAGTAAAAGGCTTCAGCATCGGCGCGGTGGACTATATTACTAAGCCCTTTCAACAAGAAGAGGTGTTAGCTAGGGTTCAAACCCATGTGAGTCTCCGACATCTGACCCGGCAGCTTCGAGAACAGAATACACGACTAGAACAGGAAATCCAGGAACGTCAGCGGAAGGAGACAGCACTGTCCCAGAGTGAGGAGCGATTCCGCCTGCTTGTTGAGAAGGTCAAAGACTACGCGATCTTTATGCTCGACCCCAGTGGACGAGTTGTAAGCTGGAATAGTGGAGCGGAGCGGATTAAAGGCTATCGAGCAGACGAGATTATTGGTCAGTTGTTCTCCCGCTTTTATCCTGAAGCGGACATTCAGCGCGGTCATCCTCAATGGTTGCTAGAAATAGCAGTTGCCGAGGATCAAGTGGAAGATGAAGGGTGGCGCGTTCGCAAAGATGGATCGCGATTTTGGGCAAATACTGTGATTACCGCTCTGCGAGATGAGGCGGGAAACCTGCGTGGCTTTACAAAAGTGACGCGGGATATTACGGATCGCAAACGGGCAGAGGAGGATCGCCTGCAATTTCTCGCTCAAGAGCAACAGGCAAGGGCTGAAGCAGAGGCCGCTCGTAACCAGAGCTTAAATATTCTGGAAAGCATTACAGATGCGTTCTTTGCATTGGATCGAGATTGGCGATATACCTACTTAAATCGACAAGCAGAACTGCTCTTGCAGCGAACGCGGGAGGAGTTGCTTGGTCAAGTGATGTGGGATGAGTTTCCTGAAGCGGTTGGCTCGACCTTTGACCTGGAGTATCACCGGGCAGTGTCGCAACAAGTGAGTGTTGAGTTTGAAGCATTCTATCCGCCGCTGAATACCTGGTTTGAGGTACACGCCTATCCTTCTAGAGATGGTCTATCCGTCTATTTCCGAAATATTAGCGATGCCGTGGCGGCGGCGGCGCAACGCAAACGGGCAGAGGCAGCATTACGGGAAAGCGAAGAACGGTTTCACCAGGCGTTTGAAAATGCCGCGATCGGGATGGCGTTGGTATCGCTGGATGGTCGTTGGCTGCAAGTCAATCGTTCTTTGTGTGAGATGCTGGGTTACTCAGAGCAGGAATTGCTAGCGCTCACCTTTCAGGCAGTTACCCATTCCGATGATTTGCACCTTGGACTCAACTATTTTCAGCAAATGCTGTCCGGCGAGATTACCTCCTGTCAGTTTGAAAAGCGGTACTCGCATAAGCTCGGACATACGGTTTGGGGAATGTTGAGTAGTTCAATGGTCCGTGATGGGCAAAACCAGCCGTTGTACGTCGTTACCCAAATTGAAGACATTACCGATCGCAAACAGGCTCTTGAAGAACTTCGCAATCTGAGCAAGGCACTGGAAAGTGCTGTTGAAGGTATCGCTCAATTAGATACTCAGGGGCGTTACTTCAAAACTAATCCAGCTTATGCCAGTATGTTGGGTTACCAACCCGAAGAATTGGTTCGGATAAATTGGAAACAAACGATTGATCCAGAGGAACTGGAAACCGTAGAGGCTGCCTACCAACGGATGCTGATTGACGGTAAGGCAGAGTTTGAAGCTAAAGCATTACGCAAAGATGGAACCGTCTTCGATAAGCAAGTGGTGATAGTTAAAGCCTACAACCAACACCAGCAGTTCATTGGGAACTACTGTTTCATGAAGGATATTAGCGATCGCCGCGAAATTGAACGATTGAAGGACGAATTCATCTCAGTTGTCAGCCATGAACTGAGGACACCGCTCACCTCCATTTCCGCTGCTTTGGACTTACTAGCCGGTGGCGTCTTGCAAAACCAACCAGAAGATGCTCAACAGATGTTGAACATAGCGGCGAATAACAGCGATCGCTTAGTTCGTCTGATCAATGACATCTTAGACATCGAACGCATTGAGTCAGGCAAAATCGTCATGACGAAACAAGCCTGCGATGCTGGTGACTTAATGAATCAATCTATAGAGGCAATCCAGGAAATAGCAGAAAAGGCTGGAGTCACCTTATCCATTTCTCCTGTCTCAGTTCGCCTTTGGGCAGACCCTGATCGCATCATTCAAGTCCTCACAAACTTACTCAGTAATGCGATTAAGTTCTCACTTCAAGGCAGTACAGTCTGGTTGAGCGCAGAGTTGATTGGGGGTCAGGCGTCAGGGGTCAGGAGGCAGGGGGCAGAAAGCGTTTATCCTTCATCCTCTTCCGATTCCGACACTCTCCTTATTAAAGTTAGAGACCAAGGACGCGGGATTCCGTCTGACAAGCTCGAATCTATTTTTGAACGCTTTCAGCAGGTTGATGCCTCGGATTCGCGCCAAAAGGGAGGAACGGGCTTGGGCTTAGCCATCTGTCGCAGTATCTTACAGCAGCATGAAGGACAGATTTGGGCAGAAAGCACCTTAGGAGAAGGTAGCACGTTCTGCTTTACCCTACCTATCCTTAGCGATGTCGAACGTCCTGAGTTCGTCCCGCCATTAGGCGGGACCGCTTCGCTAACAGTTTTGTGTCCTGAGTTAGGAGATTCAACTCAAAATTCCCCCCTTGTTCTGGTTTGCGATGATGACTCCTCTGTTCGGACTGTAGTGCGAGCCATGCTAGAACGGCAAGGCTACCGGGTGCTAACCGTCGCATCGGGACAAGAGGCGGTAGAACAATCAGTTGCCCAGCCACCTGATGTGATTCTTCTCAACCTTATGATGCCAGAGATGGATGGGTGGGAAACTTTGGCAGTTCTGAAGAATCAGACAGAAACGCAAACGATTCCAGTAATCATTCTCAGTGGGCTGTTACCGGATGCGAGAGAAACCCCCCATCCGGGTGTCAGCGATTGGATTGTGAAACCTCCAGAACCAAGGATATTACGTCAAGCTCTAGAGCGAGTATTAGCCGATCGCAATCAAACCATTAAAGTTCTGATTGTCGAAGATGACTTAGAACTGGCACAAATACTTGCGACCGTGTTTTCTCGACACGGGATAGAAACCTTTTATGCCCAAACCGGACGGGACGCCATTCACTTGAGCCAGCGCCTTCTTCCCGATCTACTAGTACTCGACTTGGCACTGCCAGAATACAATGGTTTTGCCGTAGTGGACTGGCTGCGGCAGCATAATCGCTTGCGTCAGGTTCCACTCGTTGTCTATACCGCGCAAGATTTGGATGAGAGCGATCGCGAACGGTTAAAACTAGGACAGACACTATTCCTGACCAAAGGACGCATTACTTCACAAGAATTTGAACAACGAGCGATCGACCTGCTCAACCGAATGATTCGAGGCAAGACGGGAGACACCCCTACATGACCACTAGACGCATTCTGATTATTGATGACGAATACGATATTCGGGCAGTAGCTCAACTCACTCTTAAAGCGGTTGGTGGATGGGATGTATCAATTGCAGCATCCGGCGTGGAAGGACTAGCTAAGGCAGCCGATGAGCAACCTGATCTCATCTTGTTAGACGTGATGATGCCGGATATGGATGGCATAGAAACGTTTCGGGCGTTACAGGCAAATCCAGCCACCCAGTCTATTTCTGTAATTTTGATGACAGCAAAGGTGCAAGCGGCAGAACAGCGACGGTTCGCCGAACTCGGCGTAGCAGGAATTATTCCCAAGCCATTCAAGGCAATGACACTCCCCGCTCAGATTGCAAAAACTTTGGGCTGGGATGAGTAACCCGATTTTTTAGGTTGGATTTGTAGTCTACACAAGTTCTGCATTTTTCAGGTCTAACTTAGAGATTAACCCGGAGTAAAGGTAAAACTCCTACTTTCACATCTACCATCCGGCAGATATTTTTCCAACCTCTCCCCTATTGAGTCTCTATTAGTGAATAGCTTAACTGGAAGTCGCTTTAGTGCACCATTGAACCCAATCCGCCAATGGCTGGAATCTTTAGAAATTCGCAATCCTCAAGTAGCGCGATCGCTCTGCAAACTCATTCCAGCTCGTTGTCCCTTTGAGCGAGAAATTAAATTTCTTGACCACACTATTGTTCGCATTCCACCACTCTGCAAACTGAATCCTTTCTACGAGCAAATCGTTTATATTCGTTTCAAATCTTTAACCTATTTGGCAGACCAATGTGGTGAAGATGTAACGCTTTACTGCTAAACCATCTAAAACGGCGATCGCAATTCCTGTCGCACTTCCTCCGGCATCATCTCAACTATTCGACTCAACAGTCGAACTTGAGTTGGAAGGGGAGAGGACTCAAGAATCCTCAAAAAGCTTTTAACCCCATAAGCTTTCACGGCAATCCCAATTTCAGAGAGTGCCTCTGGGTGCGCCTCATTAACAACCAGGGGCGTTCAAGCAAGATGGCATCTCGATTTATTTCAACGTGAATACTGAAAAGGTTGCTCATGCTGATGGAGTGTTTACGCTAACGCTGAGCAACGGTGAAACGCTACAGGGTGAAGCCTTACTCGTCGTGATTGGACGAAAACCGAACACTAGTGTATTGATCACGTTAAACCGTCACCCCTTCCAATTCCTCATCTGTCAACTCATACAATTCCCGCAACTTCTGCAACTTCTCTTCATCCGGTTGCCAAAAACCTCGTCCATTTGCCTCCAACATCCTGCTGACAATATTACGGAATGCTTCAGGATTTGCCTCTTGTAATTTCTTCGCCATCTCTGCATCTAAAGCATAAGTATCGGCTGCTTGGTCATACACCCAGGAATCGGTAAAATCAGCCGTACCACCCCAACCTATTAACGCTGTCATCCGTTGCGAGATTTCATAAGCACCGCCAGAACCTTGATTCGCCATCGCCTCTGCCCACTTGGGGTTAAGTAACTTCGTGCGATACTCTAGACGCAGCAAGTCTTCTAAATTGCGGGGTGTGGTGTCTTTCGAGAAGCTTTCGATAAAACTGGTGTTTACCTTTTTGCCCCCTTGTTTTTCTGCTGCTCGTTTCAATCCACCCGTATTGGCGTAGTATTCTTGGATGTCGGTGAGTCCATATTCAACCGAGTCAATTTCTTGGACAATGCGACTGGTGCTTTGTAATAGCTGGGTGAGGATTTCGGGACGCGCTTGCCCCTTATCTTGTCTACCGTAGCTGAAACTATTGCGATCGCGCCAAGTATTTCCCAACTCCTCCCCTGATTCCCAGTTTCCATCCACAACTCGGTCATTTACCAACGAACCAAAATCACCAGCAGGGTTGGAAAACAATCGGGCAGATGAATTTTCTACACCTTGCGATCGCAACTTCAAAGCGTGTTTTCGGATAAGATTTTGGTCTTCCGGTTCCTCTGCCTCTGCTGCCCGTCGGAACAAATCATCCAGCAATTCAATAATATTGACAAAGCTATCCCGGAAGATGCCAGACAGATTCGCCAACACATCAATCCGGGGATGCCCAACCTCTGCCAAGGGTTTCAATTCATAACGCACAATGCGCCCCGTGCCTTCTTTCACGGGTTCAGCACCTACCAGTTCCAGGAGAATGCCGAGAGATTCACCTTTGGTTTTAATCGCATCCAGTCCCCATAACATGACTGCTACAGTTTCGGGATACTCGTTATGTTCCTTTATGTGCTGCGCGATAATTTTTTGTGCCACTTCTCTCCCCCGTTCATAAGCTGCCGGAGAAGGCATCCGATAAGGGTCAAGGGCGTGAATATTCCGTCCTGTAGGCAACACACCTAAACCGTCTCGCAATAAATCGCCCCCTGGTGCTGGTAGAATATATTCCCCATTCAACCCTCGCAACAAATTAGTCATTTCGTCGCTGGTTTGAACCAACAGGTCACGGATTTGCAACGCTTCATCTAAACGTGCAGATTGACCATTGTATAGGGGTGCAAGGCTTTGCGCCCCTAAGCCAGATGAGATTAAATCAAGCGATTCTTCTGGCAACTCCTCTCCAAAATAAGCTTGGAGGTACGACGCTAACTGTTCCGAATCAGGCACCTCACCCAACGTATGCAAACCTGATGAGAATAAGCGAGATTCCACCACTTGTAGATACTCGTACAACTTCACCAAAGAGCCGTTAAAGGCATGATTACTAAACATCCGGGCATTCTCCAGAGTAAAAGCAATGCCTAACTTCTTCGCATCCTCAAACGGACAATCTGCATCTAACCCTGTGTCCACAATCTTCTTACAAATTGCCTCTTTGAGGGCGTAATTTTTTTCTGGGTCTTCTCGATACTCGGAAATTAAATCCCGCAGTGCAACTAATTCCTTATACAGACCCGCGCGACCATAGGGAGGTACATTATGGGAAATCAGTACCCCATAGCCGCGACGTTTCGCCAGCATCGACTCGGAGGGGTTATTTGCTGCATAGATGTAGAGATTGGGCAAATTTCCCAGAAGAATATCAGACCAAGAGTAGCCAGTATTACCAAGGGGAGAACCGGGTAACCATTCGACAGTGCCGTGCATTCCAAAGTGAACTACGGCATCAGCTTGAAAGTCGTTTTGCAGCCATTTATAAAAAGCGGCATACTGGGGATGAGGTGTTAAGTCCCGTTCAAACATTAGCCGCATCGGGTCACCTGTAATACCAAGTGGAGGTTGCACACCAATCCAGACGTTACCTAGCTGAATGCCGCCTATTTGGAATTCACCGCCATAAGTTTTAATGCCAGTACCCGTGAGGGATTTCCACTGTTTCTTGATGCGTGTGGTGAGGAGGTAACCCAGCCATTTTTCTAAAGTTTTAGCATTAACAGTTCTCGTGGGGTGGGCATCTTGCCCGCCCTCTCCCAAAGGCAGGTGAGACGCCTGTCCCACAAGAGGCTGTTCTGGGGTAGCCTCATCTGCTTCTTTCACCCTGCGGATTAATTCTTCGCCGTTTTCAGGTAATTCCCCAACGGTATAGCCTTGGTCTTTGAGGGCGTGGAGGAATTTGAGAAGCGATCGCGGTACATTTAATAACGCGGCTGTTCCCGTTGCCCCATATCCCGGTGGGAAATTATAGAGAATAATCGCAATCCGTCTATTAGCTGAAGGTGTTTCTCTCAGGGCAATCCAGTGCTTGACGCGCCCAGTCAGTCGCTTCACTCGTTCAGGAACGAGATAAATATCTTCTCCCACTAAGCCACCGAGAGGCACGGGGTCAATCGCCCCATCCAATTCTGGTAATGCATATAAGAAAACACTTTGCAACCCCCCAATGCCTTGGCGTGTCCAAGAGTGAATATCCTGAATCAGTAGAGGTGCTGCAACGAAGTAGGGTACATTCTTCGCACTCAGAATGCGTTTGGCAACTTCCACCTGACGCCCTGCTTCCATCGAACCTGCTGGTCCTCCCACCAAGGGAAAGCCGATAGTAGAGACAATTGCATCTACCTTCACCGATTCAGTAGAGAGAGAGGGCGTTTCAATATCACCTAGCTTGCGCTTCTGCGTTTCATGGGTAGATGTCATCCAATCCCGCACGGCGACATGTCCTTCAACCCCGTTAATAAAAATTGGCAAAGGGCTTAATCCAGCTTTTTCAAAGTGGCGAATTAGCTGAGGAATGTAAGGTTGTTGGGTAACGACATGCTTGCGATAAAGCAAGATTCCAACCACAGGCAAATGCCAAGTTTCTGGCTTCACTTGGCGATACCAGTCCAGATACTTCCGAGGTGACTCAAAGTAACCGTCATAGTCTGGATGCAGCAATCCCATGTTGGGAGTTTCCACTGGTGGTGGTATTTCTCCCACCTTCAGCCCCAGGTATTTTTCTGCTAGCGTCCAGAACATTGATGCGACATTATCTGTCCCGCCAGCATTCCAATACCCGTAGATAATTAGCCAGTTCCGCAAGTCTTGAACTTTCCGGGTGGGAATGTATTTCAGCAGTTTGGGACCAACTTTCAAAAAGCTGATGTAACCAGCAAGTTTGTCTTCTTCTCGCCCATTACTAAATTTGTCGAGGATAAATTTAACAGGCTTGGGCATACCTTTGGGCTTATCCCCAATTTTGAACGCACCAATTTGAGTAAGACTCATTAATTCGAGGGCTGACTCGAAGACAAGGCGGATGGGAATATGTTGTACTCGGTCTCGCAGCCACAAAACTTGGTCATAATCAAATATCAGACTGCCGAAGAAGACATCGGCATCTTTGAGTGCTTCTTCTATCGCTTTGGGTTCAGTGGTGAGGGAGCGATCGCTAAACACCCGAATATCCAAGTCAGGACAGCCCTGCCCTGCCAGATGCGCGGCTTTGCGGTACAAGTCAGCATTGAAAGATTCAAAGCCAGCAATCAGTACGATGCGTTTCATGTCCCAAGCTCGGTGAAAGTGTTCCTATCTCGATCTTAGGGATAGTATTGACAGCCAGATTGTTGGACGTTTTTTTTATTTGGAAGTCCCTAAGGATTAGAGAACTCGGCAAGAAAGTCGAGAAATCCGACCAATAAAGTACGGTTGTCACCACTCGAAGGGGACGAGGATTCGTTAAAGTAGTCAAGTGCCAAAGGAAAACCCTTCGACACAGCGAACCTAGAAAAAATAATAGTTTGAAAGCACTAGATATATCCAATCCTCGTTAAAAGAAACTGAGTTTTGGGGTTCACCCCAAGACAAACAAAATCAAGAGGATTCCGGAGATAAAGATTTTCGGAGCCAAGCTTTTCAAGAGCAAAATGGAGAGTTTGATCCTGGCTCAGGATGAACGCTGGCGGTCTGCTTAACACATGCAAGTCGAACGGGCTCTTTAGGGAGCTAGTGGCGGACGGGTGAGTAACGCGTGAG